>NZ_CP007031.1:0-292500 GCF_000224005.2 Marichromatium purpuratum 984 | reverse complement strand
GAGTGCGCTCAGGCCGAGAACGACGACCCGCAACCGCAAGTGGTGGTGGCATTGGGATTGCGGATCACGAACTGGGCACCGTGCAGCCCCTCGGTGTAGTCGATCTCGGCTCCCATCAGATATTGCATGCTCATCGGATCGACGAGCAGCTTGACGCCGTCGGTGACGACCTCGGTGTCGCCGTCCTCGGTACGCTCCTCGAAGGTGAAACCATATTGAAAACCGGAGCAGCCACCGCCTTGGATGTAGACGCGCAGCATCAGCTCCGGATTACCCTCCTCGGCGATCAGCGCCGCCACCTTCGAGGCGGCCGACGGGGTGAAGACCAGTGGGGCATCGGTCGCGGCATCGGCGCTCATGACATGGACATCCTCATGATGATGGTGATGTCTGCCGAGATGCGTCCCGCCGAGGGCGGGTTCAACCACGCGCCCGACACGGCGGCGCCAGTGCCAGGCTAGTCGATCAGCTCCAGCGGCCAGGGGAAGGAGGCGCTGGTTGCCGCCAGACGCTTGCCGTCCGGCTCGACCTCGATCACCACCAGCTGCGGGACAAAGTCCTCGGGCAGCATGAACCAGCCCGAGCAGTGCTGATAGTGCTCGAAGTCCATGTCGATCGTCGCCGGCTCGGCAGTCAGCTCATCGAGCCGCAGCCGTGCCGGCTCGTCGCCGCGCACCCCCTCGATGATCAGCACCACCCGCCCCTCGACCTGACCCACCCCGTCGACGAGCTGGGTGAGCAGGAAGTCGTAGCCATAGCGGCGCGGCCGTGGCTGCGCCGACAGCCGCAGATCGTGCGCGCGGACCGCGCCCTTGTCACCGGCCTGCACCAGACGCTTGAGATAGGAGAGTTCGCGCGCCTGCTCGAGCCGCACCTCCTGCGCCGCTTCCAGACGCGACTGCAGCACCCGCACCGTCTCGCGCTCGATCGCCCGATCACGCTCGAGGATCAGTGCCTGCTGGCGTACCGCATCGAGTTCGCCGATCAGCGCCTCGTGCTCGATCGCGATTCTGGCCAACTCCGGGGCAAGCTGGGTGCGCGCCGGGATGCGGCCGAGTTCGTAGCCAACGCCGCAGGCGAGCGCAATGAAGAACAGACACGCCAGCAGCGCGCCCCCCCGCGCCGACCGCTCAGCACGATGCGTCATCGGCGGCTCAGGGCAGCAACGCCACGGCGTCGAGTCCGAGCGACTCGTCGAGTCCGAGCATCAGGTTCATGTTCTGCACCGCTTGACCGGCCGCGCCCTTGACCAGGTTGTCGATCACCGACTGGACCACGACCACCCCCGTGTCGCCCTGACGGGTGACGGCGATACGGCACAGGTTGGAGCCACGTACGGTGCGGGTCTCGGGGTGCGAGCCGGCCGGCATCGGGTCGACGAAGGGCTCATCGGCATAGCGGCGCGCGTAGATCGCCTCAAGGTCCCGACCCGGCTCGAGTTCGCGGGCATAGAGCGTCGCCTCGATACCGCGCACCATCGGCACCAGATGGGGCACGAAGGTGAGATTGACCGGCGAGGCGGCGGCAATGTTCAGGTTCTGGGTGATCTCCGGGCCGTGGCGATGACCACCGGCGGCATAGGCCTTGAAGCTCTCGCCGACCTCAGCCATCAGCTGACCGACATTGGCCTTGCGCCCGGCGCCGCTGACCCCTGATTTACCGTCGGCGATCAGCCACGACGGATCGACCACGCCGGCCTCGAGCAACGGCAGCAGACCCAGCGTCACCGCAGTCGGGTAGCAACCAGGATTGGCCACCAACCGCGCCTCGCGGATCGCCGCACGATTGACCTCGGGCAGGCCGTAGACGGCCTCGGCCACCAGCTCGGGACAGGCATGCGACATCCCGTACCAGCGCTCCCACTCGGCGACGTCCTTGATGCGGAAGTCGGCGGCGAGATCGACCACCCGGGTCCCGCGCGCCAGCAGCTCCGGCACCAGCTTCATCGCCGTGCCATTGGGGGTGGCGAAGAACACCAGATCGCAGCCGCCGAGGGTCTCGGCGTCGGGCGCGCTGAAGCACAGATCGACATGACCGCGCAGATGGGGGAAAAGCTCGGCGACCGGCAGCCCGGCCTCGCCGCGCGAGGTGATGACCGCGATCTCCACCTCGGGGTGACGCGCCAGGATGCGCAGCAGCTCGGCACCGGTGTAACCGGTACCACCAACGATTCCAACCTTAAACATGCTCAAGCCTCCATGCACGGACCAGCGACGGACCGCGCACGACGAGAATCCTTATAAGAGGGCAGCGGGCGGTAACGCACGCCATCGATCCGCCCCGGCAGCGAGACGGAGAATGACCGGGAACACCGGGCCTCGCCGCATCGATGATCGGGCGAAGACGGAACACGCGGGGATCGGCGTCACGCCGATCGCGACAGCACGACCGACGCACTGGCGAGACACCCGAGAGGTGCTCGCTTGACGAGTTCGGCACGATGGCCGCCGGAAGGCGGCCGCACGAGTGCCGGACGGGGCCGGCACCAGCGGATCCGAGACGGGATCAGCTGCAACCGCTGCCGGAACCACAGCTGGAGCAACCACCGCCCTGGACCTGGGGGAGGTTGTTGAAGACGAAGGTCGCAGTACCTTCGCCATCATCGGAGAAATCGATCTCGACGCCGCGAAGATACTCCAGCGTGCCATCGTCGACCACGACCTTGAAGCCATCGCACTCGAGCACGCCATCGTTGTCGTTGATGGCGTCGGTGAAGGTCATGCCGAAGCTGACGCCGCTGCAACCGCCGGGCGAGGCGAACACGCGAACCCCCTGAACGGTCGCGTCGACCTGTGAGAACAACTCCTGCATCTTCGCCTGGGCCGGTGCCGTCAGGGTCAGCTCCGCGTCGGTGAGCGCTGCGGACATGTGGGGCGAACCTCTTCTTCAGAAAACGGAAAATAGCTCTTGAGCATAGCAAAAGCACTCAGGGGCATCCAGCAAGCGCGCCCGGCCTCAAGCGATCGGGCGCGTCACTCAGAGCCGACCGTCGGCGATCAACATGGAGAGATGGCGCTCAGCATCGAGCAGATGACGCGACCAGTGCAGCTCATAGCCCGCGCACCAAGCCGCCAGCGCCCACTCCGGATCCTCGTCGTAGGCGCACAGCCCCGCCTTGAGTTCGCAGTAGATGTCGGTCAGATCGTCGGCGAGACTGCCGGACATGGCCTCGTCTCCCTCGCTGGCGAGATCGAACTCGAGCCAGTAGGCGTCACGATCGGCGAGTAACCGACGCAGATGGGAGAAGAGTTCGAAGCGGGCATCGAGATCGACCGGCGGCACATGGCCGGCACCCAGCCCAGCTGCGCTCAACGGGGCGATGAGCGCATGCAGCCTGGGCAGCAGCACGGCCACCTCAGGCAACCAGTGCAACCGGCCACGGGTCGATGACTCGATCAGACTGCAGTAGCGCTGCACCAGCGAAACGAGTTCGCTGCAGGGCGCATCGGAAACGGGCGATGGGCGGGTAAGGACTTCCATGCCAAGGAGTGTAGCCGAGAATGCGGCCAAGTGACTCCAACTTGATCCAACCCCTTCGATCCGGACGCGATCGTCACACCTCGACCATCTCGAAATCCTCCTTGCCGGCACCACACTCGGGACAGCGCCAGTCGGCCGGGACATCGGCCCAGCGGGTGCCGGGCGCGATGCCGTCCTCGGGCCAACCCTCGGCCTCGTCGTAGATCAGTCCACAGACAATACAGAGATAGGTCTTCATCGGGATCAGGCCTCAGGCTCTCCCGCACGCCAGGGCCATGGTGTCGACACCCGGGCAGCACGCGCGGTTAAATACTGCCAGACACAATCGGGGGAGACCCCGCGGTTTTCAACGTCGACGACCGTCCCGGCGGGCTCGGGGTCATGCCCCGCGACGCGCTCGCGATCACCATCGATCGGCGGCCGATCACGCCCCCGATCACCGCCGGGCGCAGATTCGCCGGGCAGTCGTCGCCATCACGCCCGGTGCACCGAGACCGGGCCTCTCGCGGAGATATCTCGAATGACCAATGACAGCGCTGAGCGAGCGGCAGTGCTCTGCATCGGCGGACACGACCCGAGCGGCGGCGCCGGCATCATGGCCGATGCCGAGGCGATCGCCGCGCACGGCGGCTTCGCGGTGAGCGCGATCAGCGCACTGACCGACCAGGACACCTGCGGCGTGCGCGCCATCCACGCCCAGCCGGCCGAGCAACTCGAAGCCCAGTGCCGCACCCTGATCGCCGACAGCGCGCCACGCGCGATCAAGGTCGGACTGCTCGGCAGCTCGCGCGCCGTCCGCGTCATCTCCACCCTCGCCGACGAACACCCCGAGCTACCGCTGGTGCTCGACCCGGTGCTCGCATCGGGCAGTGGCCAGCGCGTCGCCGACGCCGCCGTCCTCAATCAGCTGCGCCACAATCTGATCGCGCGCAGCACCCTGGTGACTCCCAACCTGCCCGAGGCGCGCACCCTCACCGACCTGCAGGACCCGGAACAATGCGCTGAGCGACTGCTCGGCAGCGGCGCGCGCTGGGTGTTGATCACCGGCACCCACGACACCACCGAGCAGGTCACCAATCGTCTCTATGGTCGCGACGGCTCGCGCCACGAATGGCACTGGCTGCGCCTGCCCGGCGAGTACCACGGCTCGGGCTGCACCCTGGCGAGTGCCATCGCGGCGCGGCTGGCCACGGGCGAACCCATGGTCGAGGCGGTAGCCGCGGCCCAGGACTACACCTGGAACACGCTCAGGCACGCCTTCCGCACCGGTCGCTGCCAACTCACCCCCAACCGCTTCTACGCCAACGCCGCGTCATGAGCCGGGAACTGCACGGACTCTATGCCATCACCCCCACCGCCCCGGACCCGCGCCCGCTTACCGAGCGCGTGGCCGAGGCCATCGCCGGCGGTGCCCGGCTGATCCAGTTCCGCGACAAGGGGAGTGACGCACGCGCGCGCGAACAACAAGCGCGCGCGCTGCTTGAGTGCTGCCACGCCGGCGGCGCGCGGCTGGTCATCAATGACGACCTCGCGCTCGCCGCACGCATCCGGGCCGACGGCGTCCATCTCGGGCGCGACGACGGCGATCCGCGCGCCGCCCGCGCCCTGCTCGGCGAGCACGCCATCATCGGCGTCTCCTGCTACGACGCGCTCGAACGCGCCCGTCGAGCGGAAGCCGCGGGTGCGAGCTATGTCGCCTTCGGCAGCTTCTTCGCCTCGCCGACCAAGCCCGCCGCGCTACGCGCCACCCCCGAACTGCTCGACGCCGCACGGCGCGAGATCAACCTGCCACGAGTTGCGATCGGTGGGATCACGCCACAAAATGGCGGTTTGCTGATCGCGGCGGGGGCGGACATGCTCGCCGTCGTCAGCGGAGTCTTCGCGGCGGGCGATATCGCCGTCGCGGCCCGCGCCTACACCTCACTGTTCCCCAAGGAGTCCTCCTGATGAGCCGATCCCATGAACTCTTCGAAGCCGCGCAGCGCCACATCCCCGGCGGCGTCAACTCGCCGGTGCGCGCGTTCCGAGGCGTCGGTGGCGACCCGGTGTTCTTCGAGCGCGCCGAGGGCGCCTATGCCTACGATGCCGACGGCAAGCGCTATGTCGACTACGTCGGCTCCTGGGGCCCGATGATCCTCGGTCACGCCCACCCCGAGGTGCTCGGCGCAGTCGAGGAGCGGATGCGTAAGGGGCTGTCCTTCGGCGCCCCGACCGAGGTCGAGACCCAGATGGCCGACACCGTCTGCGAGCTGGTGCCGAGCATGGAGATGGTGCGCATGGTCAGCTCCGGCACCGAGGCGACGATGAGCGCGCTGCGCCTGGCGCGCGGCTACACCGGTCGCGACAAGGTGGTGAAGTTCGAGGGCTGCTACCACGGTCACGTCGACTCGCTGCTGGTCAAGGCCGGCTCCGGCGCCCTGACCTTCGGTGAGCCCAACTCCCCCGGCGTCCCCGCCGCACTCGCCGAGCTGACCATCACCCTGCCCTACAACGACATCGAAGCGGTGCGCGAGACCTTCGCCGAGATCGGCTCCGAGATCGCCTGCATCATCGTCGAGCCGGTCGCCGGCAACATGAACTGCATCCCGCCGCTGCCGGGTTTCCTCGAGGGTCTGCGCGAGGTCTGCACCGAGCACGGCGCGGTGCTGATCTTCGACGAGGTGATGAGCGGCTTTCGCGTCTCGCTCGGCGGCGCCCAGGGCCACTTCGGCGTCACCCCCGATCTCACCACCCTCGGCAAGGTCATCGGCGGCGGCATGCCGGTCGGCGCCTTCGGCGGCAAGCGCGAGATCATGGAGCACGTCTCCCCGGTCGGCCCGGTCTACCAGGCCGGCACCCTCTCGGGTAACCCGATCGCCATGGCCGCGGGCCTCAAGACCCTCGAGCTGATCAGCGAGCCGGGCTTCTACGACCGTCTCACCGCGACCACCAGCGAGCTGCTCGCCGGCCTGCGCGAGCGCGCCGCGGCCGCCGGGGTGCCCTTCACCACCAACCAGGCGGGCGCCATGTTCGGCCTGTTCTTCAGCGCCGAGCCGGTCACCGGCTTCGACCAGGCGACCGCCTGCAACCAGGACCACTTCAAGGCCTTCTTCCACGGCATGCTCGAGCGTGGTGTCTATCTCGCACCCTCGTCCTTCGAGGCCGGCTTCGTCTCGATCAAGCACGGCGAGGCCGAGATCCAGGCCACCCTCGACGCCGCCGCCGAGGTGTTCGCCGAGATCGCCGGCTGACCCGGGGCGACCGCCCTCTCACCCGGACGGGCCCTGCCCGTCCGGGCTCTCCCACCGCCTCTCCCGACCCGACACCGGCAGCCGAATCGCCGCGACCTGGCAGCAGCCAGCCCCATCAGCCGCACACGAAACGCAAACGCGCACACCCAACGAAGCGCGACGCAGACACGAATCGAGAACGCCGCCAAGGGCCGTCTCTCACCGCAATCAACACGATACGCTGACAACGCCTCGAAAAGAGGCGCCGCCAGGCGAATGAAACACATCCTCGAACCCAGCGCCGACGCACACACCGCCATCCACTCAGGGTGACATTCCGGGCGGCCACGGCGCGAATCATCATCGCCACCCCCCAGGGCAATTCAACGGGCACCAGAACCCGACCAAAACCCTTTGAAAAACAAAAAATTAAATTCAAGCGTACAGCGTTCGCGCGCGATATAACCGGGTCCAGAACGGAGATCAAGCCCCTTCAACCTATACGAAATATTCGCTTTGCTAATTCACTCATCAACGACCTCGACGGCCTCTCGAGCGCGACCCGCAGTCATTGACGGAATGATTGCAAATTCGTTTACACGGCACTAATGTCGCCACGCATCGAGTTCCAGAAGGCCTTCCATCGATGTAGTGGAGGCCCAGATCTCAACACAGAGGATAGAGCGATGGACTATCAGAGCGTCTACAAGCATTCGATGAAAGACCCCGAGGCCTTCTGGGCGGAGGCGGCCAGCCTCATCGACTGGGACAAGCCGTGGGACAAGGTGCTTGACGACTCCAACAAGCCCTTCTACCGCTGGTTCAGTGGCGCGATGATGAACACCTGCTACAACGCGGTGGACCGTCATGTGATCGCCGGTCGCGGCGACCAGGCGGCGATCATCCACGACAGCCCGGTGACCGGCAGCAAGCGGGTGATCACCTACGCCGAGCTGCAGCAGCAGGTCGCGCGGATGGCCGGCGCGCTGCAGGCGCAGGGCGTCACCAAGGGCGATCGGGTGATCATCTACATGCCGATGGTGGCCGAGGCGCTGATCGCCATGCTCGGCTGCGCGCGCATCGGCGCCATCCACTCGGTGGTGTTCGGCGGCTTCTCCTCGCACGAGCTGGCCACCCGCATCGATGACGCCAAGCCGAAGATGATCGTCGCCGCCTCCTGCGGCATCGAACCCAACCGCGTGGTGCACTACAAGCCGCTGCTCGACGAGGCGATCGAACTCTCCACCCACAAGCCCGAGCACTGCCTCGTGCTGCAGCGCCCCGAGGAGCCCGGCACCCTGGTCGAGGGTCGCGACCTCGGCTGGGCCGAGGCGCTCGCCGCCGCCGAGCCGGCCGACTGCGTCTCGGTGGCCGCCACCGACCCGCTCTACATCCTCTACACCTCCGGCACCACCGGCCAGCCCAAAGGCGTGGTGCGCGACAACGGCGGTCACGCCGTGGCGCTGGCCTGGAGCATGGGTAACATCTACGACGTCCAGCCCGGCGAAGTATTCTGGGCCGCCTCCGACGTCGGCTGGGTGGTGGGTCACTCCTACATCGTCTATGCCCCGCTGCTGCGCGGCTGCACCACCGTGGTCTACGAGGGCAAGCCGGTCGGCACCCCGGATGCCGGCGCCTTCTGGCGGGTGATCGAGGAGCACAAGGTCAAGGTGCTGTTCACCGCCCCGACCGCCTTCCGCGCGATCAAGGGCGCCGACCCCAAGGCCGAGCATCTCGGGCGCTACGACACCAGCTCGCTGAGCGCGCTGTTCCTCGCCGGTGAGCGCTGCGACCCCGACACCCTGCACTGGGCCGAGGACATCCTCAAGCGCCCGGTGATCGACCACTGGTGGCAGACCGAGACCGGCTGGGCGATCGCGGCCAACTGCATCGGTATCGAACAGCTCCCGGTCAAGGCCGGCTCGCCGACCTGCGCCGTCCCCGGCTACGACATCCAGGTGCTCGACGACGAGGGCGAGCCGGTCAAGCCGGGCAACATCGGCCGCATCATGGTGAAGCTGCCGCTGCCGCCCGGTTGCCTGTCGACCCTGTGGGGCAATGACACCCGCTACGTCCAGTCCTACCTCTCGGCCGAGCCGGGCTACTACCTCACCGGCGACGCCGGCTATCTCGACGAGGACGGCTACGTCTTCGTCATGAGCCGTATCGACGACATCATCAACGTCGCCGGTCACCGGCTCTCGACTGGCGCGATGGAGGGCGTGCTCGCCTCACACCCGGATGTCGCCGAGTGCGCGGTGATCGGCGCCGCCGACGAACTCAAGGGCGAGCTGCCGCTCGGCCTGGTGGTGCTCAAGTCCGGGGTCGAGCGCGATCTCGACACGATCAAGAAGGAGCTGGTCAAACTGGTGCGCGAGCAGATCGGTCCGGTCGCGGCGTTCAAGACCGTTGCCGTGGTCGAGCGCCTGCCCAAGACCCGCTCGGGCAAGATCCTGCGCGGCACCATGAAGGCGATCGCCGACGGCACCACCTACAAGCAACCGGCAACCATCGACGACCCCTCGATCCTCGACGAGATCACCAGCTCGCTCAGCGCCATCGGCTACGGCCGTCACGACTGATCCCCCCGCGACGACCGTCCGCACGGACGGTCGCGTGCGCCGCCCGCCCCACCGGGCGGCGCACCCTACGCCACAGCTCCCCCGTCCGCCCGTCCCCTCCCCCGACAGCATCGAGTATCAGCCTGCTCAATCCGCAGCATTGTCGACAATCAGGATTGACATCGACGAAAAACACGCTATCTTCGCTGTCATTCCGTTGAAGTGTCGACAATCCAGATGACAAAGGCCTCCAACGCCTCAACCGAGCCCAGCTCCACCATCGCCGATCGCATCTTCGACCAGATGCGTCAGGCGATCGTCGAGGGCGGCATCCCCGCGGGCAGCAAGATCAGCGAGCCGGTGCTCGCCGCCCGCTACGGGATCAGCCGCGGGCCGCTGCGCGAGGCATTGCGTCGGCTCGAGTCGATCAAGCTGGTCGAGCGCCGCGCCAACGTCGGCGCCCGAGTGATCCAGCTCAACAGCGACCAACTGCTCGAGATCTACGACGTGCGCGAGGCGCTCGAGGGCATGGCCGCACGGATCGCCGCCGAGCGCATGCCGGAGGAAGCGATCGAGGAACTCAAGGCGCTGCTGGCCCATCATCGCGGTGACATCGCCCGCGACGACTGGCAGACCTACTTCCAGGAGGAGGGGGATCTGGATTTCCACTTCCGCATCGTCCAGGGCGGCGGCAACCGCCGACTGGTCGACATCCTCTGCAACGATCTCTACCACCTGGCGCGGATGTATCGCTGCCAGTTCGGGATGCGGAGCGAGCGGGCGCGGGATGCGCTCAAGGAGCACGAACTCGTCGTCGACGCCATCGCGGCGCGCGACGGCGAGCTGGCGGAGTGGCTGATGCGTCGCCACATCCGCGCCTCGCGCGAGGCCATCGCCCGGCGCCTCGTCCCATAGCGCGGACGACGACCGCGGGCCGGATCCGCGCATCGAAATCACCACAGTCACGGACGCCGCACGCGTCCGGGCGGTTCAAGGAGACCCAACACCATGAGCGACACCATGACGGCCGGCGCACGACTGCGACTCGCGGTCCAGGAAGAGAGCCCCCTGCAGATCATCGGCGCGATCAACGCCTATCACGCGATGATGGCCGAGCGTACCGGCTACCGCGCCATCTATCTCTCCGGCGGCGGTGTCGCCGCGGGTTCCTACGGCCTGCCCGACCTGGGCATGACCAGCCTCGACAACGTGCTGGAGGACGTGCGCCGCATCACCGACGCCACCCAGACCCCGCTGCTGGTCGATGCCGACACCGGCTGGGGTGGCGCCTTCAACATCGCCCGCACCGTGCGCCTGCTCAACCAGGCCGGCGCCGCCGGTTGCCACATCGAGGACCAGGTCGCGGCCAAGCGCTGCGGTCACCGCCCGGGCAAGGCGATCGTCTCGCAGGCCGAGATGGTCGATCGCATCAAGGCTGCGGTCGACGCGCGTCGTGACGACTTCGTGATCATGGCCCGCACCGACGCGCTCGCCGTCGAGGGCATGGACGCGGCCATCGAGCGCGCCGTGGCCTGTGTCGAGGCCGGCGCCGACATGATCTTCCCCGAGGCGATGACCGAGCTGGAGCAGTACCGTCAGTTCACTGCCGCGGTCGACGTCCCGGTGCTCGCCAACATCACCGAGTTCGGCGCCACCCCGCTGTTCAAGACCACCGAGCTGGCCGAGGTCGGCGTCTCCATGGTGCTCTACCCGCTGTCGGCCTTCCGCGCCATGAACAAGGCCGCGCTCAACGTCTACCAGGCGATCCGCAACGACGGCACCCAGGCCGGCGTCGTCGACACCATGCAGACCCGCATGGAGCTTTACGACTACCTCGGCTATCACGCCTTCGAGCAGAAGCTCGACGCGCTGTTCGAGCAGAGCAAACCCGAGTAATTCGCTGACGCCGGAGACGCACGGTCACTCGACCGGCGTCTCCCGCCCCGTCGCGTGCCGCGACCGGGGCCAACCCGATCGAGGAGAGAATCATGGCCGAGACCTCGCAGAGCCAGCTGCCCAAGCCGAAGAAGTCCGTCGCCCTGTCCGGCACCGCCGCGGGCAACACCGCCATCTGCACCGTTGGCCGCACCGGTAACGACCTGCACTACCGTGGCTACGACATCCTCGACTTCGCCGACCAGGCCGAGTTCGAGGAGATCGCCTACCTGCTCATCCACGGGCGTCTGCCCAACCACGCCGAACTGGCCGCCTACAAGCGCAAGCTCAAGAGCCTGCGCGGCCTGCCCGCGGCGCTCAAGACCGCGCTCGAGCAGCTGCCGCCCTCGGCCCACCCGATGGACGTGATGCGTACCGGCTGCTCGGTGCTCGGCACCCTCGAGCCGGAGAAGGACGACATGTCGGTGGCCGGCGCACGCGACATCGGCGACCGGCTGCTCGCCAGCTTCGGCTCGATGCTGATGTACTGGTACCACTTCTCGCACAACGGGCGGCGCATCGAGGTCGAGACCGACGATGATTCGATCGGCGGTCACCTGCTCCACCTGCTCCACGGCGAGACCCCCTCGGACGAGTGGGTGCACGCGATGCACACCTCGTTGATCCTCTACGCCGAGCACGAGTTCAACGCCTCGACCTTCACCTCGCGCGTGGTCGCCGGCACCAACTCCGACATCTACTCGGCGATCACCGGCGCCATCGGCGCGCTGCGTGGTCCCAAGCACGGCGGTGCCAACGAGGTCGCCTGCGACATCCAGAACCGCTACGCCACCGCCGACGAGGCCGAGGCCGACATCACCGAGCGGGTCGGGCGCAAGGAGATCATCATCGGCTTCGGCCACCCGGTCTACACCATCGCCGATCCGCGCAACAAGGTGATCAAGGCCGTGGCCAAGCGTCTCGCCGAGGGCAATGGCGACATGCGCATGTTCCAGGTCGCCGAGCGACTCGAGACGGTGATGTGGAACCTCAAGAAGATGTTCCCCAACCTCGACTGGTTCTCGGCTGTGTCCTACGCGCAGATGGGCGTGCCCACCGCGATGTTCACCCCCTTCTTCGTGATCTCGCGGACCACCGGCTGGGTGGCGCACGTCATCGAGCAGCGCCAGGACGGCAAGATCATCCGCCCGAGCGCCAACTACGTCGGTCCCGAGGACCTCAACTGGCTGCCGATCAAGCAGCGCTGAGCCAGCTACCAGCTACCAGCTACCAGCTACCAGCTACCAGCTACCAGCTACCAGCTACCAGCTACCAGCTCGAGGCTGGAGCTGGTGGCCGGCGGCTGCAAGCCACCGCATTCCCAACCCACTGGAGACCTCATTCAAATGAGCGCACATATCGCCGACGCCAACGTTCGCCCCGATCCGGACCAGGAACTGGTCGCCATCGCCGACTACGTCTGCAACACCGAGATCGACTCGGCCGAGGCCATCACCACCGCCCGTCACTGCCTGATGGACTCGCTCGGCTGCGCCATGCTCGCGCTGCAGTACCCCGAGTGCACCAAGCACCTCGGCGCCATCGTCCCCGGCACCACCGTGCCCAACGGTTCGCGTGTGCCCGGCACCGCCTTCCAGCTCGACCCGGTCAAGGCCGCCTGGGACATCGGCGCCATGGTCCGCTGGCTCGACTTCAACGACACCTGGCTCGCCGCCGAGTGGGGCCACCCCTCCGACAACCTCGGCGCCATCCTCGGCCTCGGTGACTATCTCTCGCGCAAGGCGGTGGCCGACGGCGCCGCGCCCCTGACCGTGGGCGACGTGCTCCAGTACATGGTCAAGGCACACGAGATCCAGGGCGTGCTCGCCCTCGAGAACAGCTTCAACCGCGTCGGTCTCGACCACGTGCTGCTGGTCAAGGTGGCCTCGGCGGCGGTCTCGGCGCTGATGCTCGGCGCCGATCGCGATCAGGTCATCGACACCCTGTCGCAGGCCTGGGTCGACGGCCAGTCGCTGCGCACCTACCGTCACGCGCCCAACACCGGCTCGCGCAAGTCCTGGGCAGCGGGCGATGCCAGCTCGCGCGCGGTGCGCCTGGCGATGATGGTCGACCGTGGCGAGATGGGCCTGCCCTCGGTGCTGAGCGCGCCGACTTGGGGCTTCTACGACGTGCTGTTCAAGGGCAACAAGTTCGCCTTCCAGCGCGACTACGGCAGCTATGTGATGGAGAACATCCTGTTCAAGATCAGCTTCCCTGCCGAGTTCCACGCCCAGACCGCGGTCGAGTGCGCGATGCGCCTGCACGACCAGGTCAAGGACCGCATCGACGAGATCGAGCGCATCGAGCTGATCACCCAGGAGTCGGCGATCCGCATCATCAGCAAGGACGGCCCGCTCTACAACCCGGCCGACCGCGACCACTGCCTGCAGTACATGGTCGCCGTACCGCTGATCCACGGTCGTCTCACCGCCGCCGACTACGAGGACGGCGTCGCCGCCGATCCGCGCATCGATGCGCTGCGTGAGAAGATGGTGGTGCGCGAGGACCCGCGTTACACCGCCGAGTACCTCGATCCCGAGAAGCGCTCGATCGCCAACGCCGTGCAGGTCTTCTTCAAGGACGGCAGCAGCACCGAGCTGGTCGAGGTCGAGTACCCGATCGGTCACCGTCGTCGTCGCGCCGAGGGCATCCCGGTGCTCGAGGCGAAGTTCCTCGCCGCACTCAAGACCCGCTTCCCCAAGGGTCAGGCACAGCGCATCTACGACCTCTGCGAGGACGAGCAGCAGCTGATGCAGACCCCGGTGCACCAGTTCATGGACCTGTTCATGATCTGATCCCGGTCGCGCGCCCCCGCCGGGGCGCGCCCCGAGCGGGGTGGCCTTGACCACCCCGCGCCCTCCCCTCTCCCCACCACCCCGCCGACCACCCGTCCCACTTGGCGTGCCGCCCGCACTGGGCCATGCTTATTAGAGAGCGCTCCCGTGCACGACCCACTGGCGCCGAATCTCGCCATCGGTCGAGCGGGCCTCGTCCCGGGCCATCGCGCAGCATCTCTATCCATATCGGTCAAGCCGCACCCCGACTGCGGCATCTCGCGGAGGCAGTGGTCAATGCACCCCCCCGGCCCCGACAGCGAGCAACTGCGTGTCGAGAACGCCGCGCTGAAGCGCCGTATCGACGAACTCGAACGAGTACAGTACAGGACACACTGCCCCGATACCGCCGCCCTGGTCGATAACTTCCCCGGCATGGCCTACCGCTGCAGGAACGACAGCAACTGGACCATGGACTATGTCAGCGCTGGTTGCCGGTCACTCACCGGCCACCCCCCGGAGGCATTGATGCGCGACCGGGTCATCTACTCGGATCTGATCCACCCCGAGGATCGCGACCGGGTGTGGGATCAGGTCCAGCTGGCACTCGTCGAGCGACGTACCTTCGAGGTCGAGTACCGCATCAACCATATCGACGGCGACATCCGCTGGGCCTGGGAGCGCGGCTGGGGGCTGTGGTCGAGCGACGGCGAACTGCTCAGCCTCGAAGGCTTCATCACCGACATCTCGGCCTACAAGCGCGCCGAGCAGGCACTGCGCGACCATCAGGCGACACTGCGCGCACTGCTCGACACTCCCGACGACTCGATGCTGCTGATGGACACCACCGGCAAACTGATCGCCTGCAACGACATGACCGCCCGCCAATTGCACCGCGACCGCCGACAACTGATCGGCAGCAGCCTGTTCGCACAGCTCCCGACCGAGACCGCCGCCAACCTGCGCCGTCAGCTCAGAGAGGTGATCAACAGCGCCGAGCCGACCCGCTACCAGGAGCAGTATCGCGACCGCTGGTTCGACCACACCCTCTACCCGGTCTGCAACGCACACCACCAGGTCTCGCAGCTCGCGCTCTACTCACGCGATATCACCGAGCAGAAGCAGCTCGAGCGCACCCTCGAACAACTGGCCATCTCCGACCCACTGACCGGACTGTTCAACCGCCGTCAGTTCTGGTCGCTGGCCGAGCAGGACCTGGCTCAGGCGGCGCGCAAGCGCACGCCGACCAGCGCGCTGATGATCGACATCGACCACTTCAAGTCGATCAACGACCGCCACGGTCATCTCATCGGTGATGAGGTGCTGCAGACCGTTGCCGGCCAACTCAAGCTCAACCTGCGCCACAGCGACATCCTCTGTCGCTACGGCGGCGAAGAGTTCGCCGCGCTGCTCCCCGAGACCGATCTCGCCACCGCCTGCGAGACCGCCGAACGCTTGCGCCAGTGCATCGCCGACACCCCGGTCGAGACCGACCAAGGGGCACTCTCGCTGACCATCAGCATCGGTGTCGCCGAACTCGTCGGGGGCTTCAGGACCAGGCTCTCGGCTCTGCTCGAGTGCGCCGATCGCAAGCTCTACGCCGCCAAGCAGGCCGGGCGCAATCGGATCGCCTGCTGGACCCCGCCGGACGACGAGCTAGAGCGCATCGCCAACAAAGAGCGTGGCCCCTGAGGTGGACTCAGCGCGCCAGCGTCTCGCGCACCCGGGACCAGGGGAAGTTACCCGTGAACCCTGGATAGGCACCGCCGGGATCGACCTTCGACTTGTAGCGCCGCCCGCCGCAGACGAAGCTGCGGGTATCGAGTTCGCCATGACCACGTATCTGCGCCGGGCTCAGATCGTGGGCGACGAGCAGTGGCTGCAGCAGTGCGATCAGCGCCTGGATCTGAACCTCGGGAAAGGGGTCGCGACCATCGCCGTCGTTGACCAGCTCGATGCCGACCGAACGGGCGTTGTGACCGCGGGCGTGATGGGCGACCTCGGCCACCGGCGTCCCCGTCACCGTGGTGCCGTCGCGACCGATCAGATAGTGATAGCTGATGCCCGGGTTGCGGGCGAAATGACGCTGGTTGGACTCGAGTGTGCCGCCCCCGGAGTGCCACAGTCGCCCCGCCTTGCAGCCCGGACCGCCGGTGGCGTGGATCACCACCAGATCGATCTCGCGCGCCGGCGTCGCGCCGAGCCCGAGCAGCAAGAGCACGCCGAGCAGCCAGCGCCCGCCTCTCGCCGTCATCCCCATGCTCCACCTCCGGCGGCCTCGACCGCATCTCGGGCACGCCCATGCAGGCGATCTCGGCTATGCTGGGCGGCTTGAATCCGCTTTGCAGAAGGATCCGGCCATCCTCTCCCTGACCGATCTCGCCACCCTTATCATCCTCACCGCCGCCGCCTTCGCCCACGGCGCCCTCGGCTTCGGCTTCCCGTTGCTCGCCACCCCGCTGCTGGCGCTGGTGATGGACCTGCGCATGGCGATCCTGCTGACCCTGATCCCGACCATCCTCATCAACCTGGTGAGCATCGCCCACGAGCGACACTGGCGCGAGGCGCTGCGCCGCTTCTGGCCACTGCCGGTGAGCACCATGATCGGCAGTCTGATCAGCACCCAGCTGTTGCTCAGTATCGACCCGCAACCCTTCCAGATCCTGCTGGCGCTGGTGCTGGTCGCCTTCCTGCTGCTCGAACGACGACGGGGCACGGGACCGGAGCGCCAGGTGCCGCACTGGGCGCTGGCGCTGCTCGGGTTGAGCATGGGGCTGCTGGCGGGACTGATCAACATCTTCGCCCCGGTGGTGGTGGCTTTCGCCCTCTACACCCGGATGAACCCGGCGCTGATGGTCGCGACCTTCAACCTCAGCTTCATCACCAGCAAGAGCGGTCAGGTGCTCGGTTTCGCCAGCCGTGACGCGCTCGACCCGGAGGTACTCGGGCTGGCGCTGATACTGCTACCGGCGGTACTGCTGGCACTGTGGATCGGCATCCGGGTGCGACGCCGTCATGGCGGGGCGAGCTACCGCAACTGGCTGCGCGGGGCACTCTGGGCGATCGCCGTCCTATTGATCATCGAGGCCTGGTGAGGGCGCTCAGTCGGCCTCGGCGAGCGAGTCGAGATCGATCTCCCAGCGCTCGAGGATGCGCCGATAGATCGCCAGCTCACTGTCGGCGAAGTGGCCGTCGGCGCGCGCTACCAGCAGCAGCACCCGCGCGAGCATGCGCCGACGCGAGACCTCGGTGACCGGGGCGAGCACCGCGTCGATCCACTCCAGGTCGTTCAACCCGACATAGCGCGAGGTGCCGGCATGGGCGATCAGGTCGTCGCAATAGGCATCGAAGACCTCGGCGAAGCGGTTGTGGTCGACGCCCAGGGTCTCGAACACCCCGAGATCGTCGAGGATCTCCACCTCGCCATCGGCGACCTCGCCGTCACTGACGATGAAGAGGGTGATCACCCGCAGCAGCGCCTCGGCGCTGTTGTCGGGATAGGGAGTGAGTTCGAGCGTCGACATACCTGCTCCAGCTGATGGCGAATGAGACTGCCACGATCATCGCACAGACCCTGGATCCGGCACGAGTCATCATCAGCCGCCTTTAATCCCCAGCCGCCAGCCATCAGCCTCCAGTGGGCGGTCGTCCTCGACCACCGTCGCCGAAGCGAGGCGTCGCGTCCCGCCTTTGCTGGTCGCTGGCTGGCGACTGGCGACTGGCGACTGGCGACTGGCGACTGGCGACTGGCGACTGGCGGCTGGTAGCTGATGGCTGATGGCTGATGGCTGGTGACTGGCAACTGGCAACTGGCAACTGGCAACTGGCGGCTGATGGCTGATGGCTGGTAGCTGGCGGCTGGAGACTGAAGACGGCTGATAGCTGACTCCGCCGATTGCACCGGCCGTCGAGTGGCACCACAATGGGGCGAGCCCAGACGGGTCGCGGCGTGACCTGTATCGCGCCGCCCGCTCCACCTCAACCTTAAGCTTTAACAGGTGACGGAGCGGCGCGCTCGACCTGCCGGACCCGTGCAACCGCGATCATCCAGGAGCCCGCATGTCCAGATCCCTGACCTCACTCGCCGCGCTGGCACTTGCCACCATCGCCACCTCCGCGCTGGCGGCCAATCCCCGCGTCGCGCTGGACGTCTCCATCGGCGGCGAGCCGGCCGGCACCGTCACCCTGGAGCTGTTCGCCGATACCACCCCGAAGACCGCGGAGAACTTTCGCACGCTCTGCACCGGTGAGCGCGGGGACGACCTCGCCTATGCCGGCAGCCCCTTCCACCGCATCATCCCCGGCTTCATGATCCAGGGCGGCGACTTCACCAACGGCAACGGCACCGGTGGCCGCTCGATCTATGGCGAGCGCTTCCCCGACGAGAACTTTGAACGGCATCACGACCGCCCAGGCCTGCTGTCGATGGCCAATGCTGGCCCCGACACCAACGGCTCGCAGTTCTTCATCACCGTCGCCCCCACCCCCTGGCTCGACGGCAAGCACGTGGTCTTCGGCGAGGTCGTCGACGGCATCGAGGTCATCAAGGCGATGGAGGCCGAGGGCTCGCGCTCCGGGCGCACCCGGACAGCGGTGATACTGGAGGACTGTCGGGCACTGTGACCCCCGGGGCGTGGTGGGCCCTTGGTCTGGTGTCCACCACCCCCACCCTTAACAACAAGCTACCAACCGACGCGAACGAGGACTCAGCCATGCGTATCCCAGACCCTCGCGACACCTTCCTCGACCCACGGCGCCAGCCGCTCGAGCAGGCACCCGAGCGCCAGCCGCGTCTGCAGACCTGGAGCGAACTCGAGACCGTGCACCCGCACGGCGCCGATCGCGAACACCCCCATGCCCGCCAGATCGAGGCGGCGATCCTGCGCACACTGCGCTAGCCTGCGATGGCGCAGGGACGCGCCCCAGTCCACACCCTCACTCCTCCGCCGTCCGCACCCGCAGATAACGCGCAAAGCGCGGAATGCCGTTACTGGTGTAGCCCTGATACCTGAAGGTCACCCAGCTGCCGACCGGCGGCGGCGCCTGCCGTTCGGCATCGCTCAGACCGCTACCGAGACGAAAGCGCCGCCCCTCGGCATCCTCCACCAGCAGCGCCCCGACCATCCCGCGCAGCCGCCCCTTGCCGGGCAGGTGGGCGATCACCCGCGCCTCGGCGTCGAGATAGGGCTTGAGCTTGAGCAGGTCATCGCCGCGCCCCGCCCGATAGGGCGCAGCGCCGCGGTGCAGCATCAGCCCCTCGCCCCCGGCGGCAACCACCTGACGCAACCGCCTCATCAAGTGTGCATGATCGCGGCCACGCCACTGCTCGATCAGCCCCAGCGACGCCGGCTGCGGCACGGCGAACAACTGGCGCAGGGCAGCCAAGCGGCCATCGAAGTCGAGTTCGCACCCGGGCAGATCGAACACCATGTAGCGCACCGCGCGCCACGCGTCCGGCTCGGGCCGTTGACGACGCACGATCCCGGACAGCCGGTCGAAGGTCCCCCGCCCCATCCACAGCTCTCCATCGAGCGCGAGTCGCGGCCAGCCGGCGGTGAAGTGCGCCGGCGCCACGATCGCCCGACCACCGCGACTGACCAGACGCTGCCCGTCCCAGTAGGCGCGCACCCCGTCGAGCTTCTCGCTGACCCAATAATCGGCGACGGGCAGGCCCCGGCGATAGACCCCGGCCAGGGTCAGCGCCGGGGGCGCCTCGCCATCGCGCTCGCCGAGCGGCACACCGGACACGCAGCCGGCAGGCCATTCGTCGGGCGCGGCGCCAACCGGTGCCGATACGAACAAGGCGACCAACAGCAGCGACAGCAAGAACATTTTTTCGTCCCCGATTCGCCCTCATGATGATCGGGACAAGGCTAGTGCAGTGCCGCTTGATACACGGTCGAATCGGACGGGCGAGCGGACACGAAGCGTGCCGCGAATACGCCATCCGCCGGAAAACCGGTAAACTGCCTCTTCATTCAGTACCGCATCGACCGGACGCACCTGGGCCAGCACGTAGCCATCCCGCCAGGAGCCTGCCTTGAACACGCAACGCACCCCGCCGAAACGCCGTCTGGCCGAATGGGTCGAGTTGATCCAGCATCGCGAGATGCCGATCTTCAACAACACCGTGCATCAGGTGTTGCGTGTCTCCGAGGACGAACTGGCGCCGGCCGCCGCCCTGGCCCAGGTGATCATGCAAGACCCCTCGCTCACCACCCGCATCCTCAAGCTCGCCAACTCCGTCTATTACAATCCGGCCGGTACCGGCTCCGGCCACACCCTCACCTCGGTCAATCGCGCCGTAGTGGTGCTCGGCTTCAATGCGGTGAGCAACATGTGCCTGGCCGCGACCCTGGTCGACGACACCATCGAGGGGGCAACCCGCGAGCGTGTCGCGCGCGAACTGGCACGCGCCCTCCACGCGGCGATCCAGGCCCGCTCGATCGCCACCGCGCGCGAGGACAAGGCGCCCGAGGAGGTCTTCATCGCCGCCCTGCTCCACCGCATCGGCGAGCTGGCCTTCTGGTGCTTCGGCGGTGAGCAGGCCGAAGCGCTCGACCAGCTCTACCGTCAGCAGCCGGCGGCGCTCCCCGAACGTGCTCAGGAGCGCATCCTCGGCTTTCGTCTCAACCAGCTCAGCGGCCAGCTGGCCAGGGTGTGGAACCTCAACGAGCTGGTGCGCGAGGCGATCGTCACCCCCAGCGTGCTCGACGAGCGGGTCCAGACCGTGGTGCTCGGTCAGCAGATCGCGCTCTGCGCCGAGGACGGCGGCTGGCACACCGAGCCAATGGAGAAACTGGTCAAGCGCGCTGCCAAGATGATCGACCAGGCGATCGGCGAAACCCACAAGATGCTGCAGCACAATGCCAGCGAAGCGGCCGAGATGGCCGCCGCCATCGGCGCCCAGATCGCCGTCCCGCACATCCCGCAACAGCAAGAGGCGTCAGACCAGCCGAGACCCGAGACGGGCAGCGAGACAGCGGCAGCGGAGGCGACGACGACAGACGCCGAGAGCACCGCCCCCGAGCCCGATGCCCAGCTCCAACTGCGCGTGCTGCGCGAACTCTCGGCACTGATCGAGAGCGGCACGGCCAGTCTCAACGAGGTGATGACCCTGGCACTCGAGGGCATCCACCGCGGCGTCGGCATGGATCGGGTGGTGTTCGCCCTGATCACCCCGGACAAGCGCACGCTCAAGGCCAGATACGCCCTCGGCAGCGAATCCGAACGGCTGCTCGCCCGCTTCCAGTTCACCCGCCTGCCGGGTCAGAACCATCCGCTGTTCACGGTCATCGAGCGCCAGCAGGCACGCTGCCTCCGTGGCGAGGCGCTCGCCGACGTACCGGCCACGGTAATCCAGGCGCTCGGTCGCACCCCCTTCATGATCGCCCCGATCGACATCGCCGGACAGGGCATCGGGCTGCTCTACGCCGACCGCGCCAGCAGCGCGCGCACCCTCACCGAGCCATTGTTCGAGGACTTCCAGCACTTCGCCAAGCAGGCCAGCCAGGGGCTGACCCTGGCGGCGCGACGGCGCGCGCGCTGACCCGCGCTCCGGGCGCTGGAATGTATACTAGAGGCCCGACTCAACCCCTTTTCGCGTGAGACGCTCCAATGCTCTGTTGGGCCCGTTATCTGTTCATCGCCATCATCCTGGTGCTCGGGACCGTCAGCATGCTCGGTGCATGCGGCCAGAAGGGCCCGCTCTACCTGCCCGAGCCGGAGCCGGCAACGCCAGCCGCCACCGGCGGAGACCTGCCCGACGTCACCGACGCCGCTGTCCCCGCCGCCGATCAGCCCTAGCCGAGCACCACATCGACGCCGCATGGATCACTTCAACTATCGAGACGACCTGCTCCACGCCGAGTCGGTCCCCCTGACCGAGATCGCCGAGCGCTTCGGCACCCCGTGTTACATCTACTCCAGGGCGACCCTGGAGCGTCACTGGCACGCCTTCGACCGCGCCTTCGCCGAGCATCCGCATCTGGTCTGCTTCGCCGTCAAGGCCAACTCCAACCTCGCCGTGCTCGACACCCTGGCGCGGCTCGGCTCGGGCTTCGACATCGTCTCGGTGGGCGAACTCGAACGCGTGCTCGCCGCCGGCGGCGACCCGTCGCGGGTGGTCTTCTCCGGGGTCGGCAAGCGCGCCGACGAGATGCGCCGTGCCCTCGAGGTCGGCATCCGCTGCTTCAACCTCGAGTCCGAGGCCGAACTCGACCGCCTCGATCAGGTCGCCGGCGAACTCGGCGTGATCGCCCCGGTGTCGCTGCGGGTCAACCCCGACGTCGACGCCCGCACCCATCCCTACATCTCCACCGGACTGCGCGAGAACAAGTTCGGCATCGACATCCGCGCCGCCGAGGCGGTCTATCGCGACGCCGCCGCACGACCCAACCTGCGGGTCACCGGCATCGACTGCCACATCGGCTCGCAGCTCACCGACCTCGCCCCCTTCATCGACGCCCTCGACCGGGTGCTCGCACTCGCCGACCGTCTCGCCGAGGCCGGTATCGCCATCGAACACCTCGATCTCGGCGGCGGGCTCGGCATCCGCTATCGCGACGAGCTGCCGCCCGACCCGGCCGCCTATGCCGCAGCCATCCGTCACCGCCTCGCCGGCAAGCCCTACGAGATCCTCATCGAGCCGGGCCGCGCCATCGCCGGCAACGCCGGCGTGCTGCTCACCCGCGTCGAGTACCTCAAGCCGACCGAGGCGCGTCACTTCGCCATCGTCGACGGCGCCATGAACGACCTGCTGCGCCCGGCGCTCTATCAGGCCGAGCAGGAGATCGTCCCGGTGCGCCTCGACCCCACGCTCGAGACCCAGCGCTACGACCTCGTCGGCCCGGTATGCGAGACCGGCGACTTCCTCGGCAAGTCGCGCCAGCTCGCCATCCGCCCCGATGATCTGCTGGCGGTGCGCGGCAGCGGCGCCTATGGCTTCACCATGAGCTCGAACTACAACAGCCGCCCGCGCGCCGCCGAGGTCATGGTCGAGGGCGACCAGGCCCACCTGGTGCGCGAGCGCGAGTCGGTCGAGTCGCTGTTCGCGGGGGAACGGAGACTGCCGTGAAGCGTCGCCCCGAGCCCGAACTGATGGACACCGAGGAGCAGGCGCAAGCCTATGCCGAGGCCGACTTCTCCGACTCCAACAGCCTGTTCATGCGTCTCCTCGCCCGTCAGGCGCGGGGCGGATTGCCGGGCTCGGCGGCGCTCGACCTCGGCTGCGGCCCGGCCGACATCGTGTTGCGCCTGCTGCGTACCTATCCGCGGCTGCACTGCGACGCGCTCGACGGCGCCGCGACCATGCTCGAACGGGCTCGCGCCATCCTCGAGGACGCCGCCGATCTCGACGGCCGCTGGCAGCTGGTGCACGACCGTCTGCCCTCGAGCCGGCTCGCAGAGCGCCGTTACGACCTGATCCTCTCCAACAGCCTGCTGCATCATCTCCACGATCCCCAGGTGCTGTGGCGGACGGTGCGCGCGCACGCCAACCCCGACGCCCTGGTGCTGGTGATGGACCTGCTGCGCCCGCCCTCGGCGGGCTGGGCCGAGGCGCTGGTCGAGACCTATGTCGCCAATGCACCCGAGGTGCTGCGCAGCGACTTCCGCAACTCGCTGTTCGCCGCCTACGAGCCGCGCGAGGTGGTCGAGCAGCTCGCCGAGGCCGGGCTCGAGGACCTCGAGGTCGGAGTGGTCAGCGACCGTCATTTGGCGGTCTGGGGACGGCTGCCGGGATGAGCCCGGCGACGCCACGCAGGAGATCGAATCGATGAAGGTCCGCTTCACCAAGATGCACGGGCTCGGCAACGACTTCGTAGTGTTCGACGCGGTGCGCCAGCGCATCACGCTCGACCCCGAACGGTTGCGCCGGCTCGCCGATCGGCGCTTCGGCGTCGGCTGCGACCAGATCCTGCTGGTCGAGCCGCCACGGCTGCCGGGCACCGAGTTCCACTACCGGATCTTCAACGCCGACGGCTCCGAGGTCGAGCAGTGCGGCAACGGCGCACGCTGCTTCGCCCGCTTCGTGCGCGAGCAGGGGCTGACCGAGCACGACGAGATCCCGGTCGGCACCGCCGCCGGGGCGATCCGGCTCCATCTCGAGGCCGACGGCCTGGTCCGGGTCAACATGGGCCGCCCCCGGCTGGCGCCGGTCGAGATCCCCTTCCAGGCCGAGCACGAGGCGCCGCTCTACGACCTCGAGGTCGCCGGCGAGCACCACCAGATCGGCGCCGTCTCCATGGGCAACCCGCACGCGGTGCTACTGGTCGAGGACGTCGAGACCGCGCCGGTGGCGAGTCTCGGGCCGGCGATCGAGCACCACCCACGCTTCCCGCAGCGGGTCAACGTCGGCTTCATGCAACGGCTCGCCGGCGACGCAATCCGTCTGCGGGTGCACGAGCGCGGTGCCGGCGAGACCCTGGCCTGCGGCACCGGTGCCTGCGCCGCAGTGGTCAGTGGGCGGCTACGCGGTCTGCTCGATGAGCGCGTACGCGTCGACCTGCCGGGCGGAGGGCTTATAATCGACTGGCGCAGCCCGGATGACGTCGTCTGGATGACCGGGCCTGCCGAATCAGTGTTCCACGGGGAGATCGTTCTATGAGGGGTCAATCGTGATCACACAGGCAGAGCAGCCCGAGACCAGGGACGAGGCGCTGGAGGCTACGGTCGCCGCCTATCTGCAGCGCCATCCCGACTTCTTCGAGCACCACCCGGAGATCCTCATCACGCTGCGGATCCCGCATCCCACCGGCGACGCCGTCTCGCTGATCGAGCGCCAGGTGCGGGCGCTGCGCCAGGAACTCGACACCGAGCGCCAGCGTCTCGGCCAGCTCATCGCCCGCGCCCGCGAGTACGAGTCGCTGTCGACCCGATTGCACGCGCTGGTGCTGAAGCTGATCGCGATCAACGACCCCGAGCAACTGTGCGAGCGCCTGCGCGAGACGCTGTTGCAGGAGTTCCGCGCCGATGCCGTCACCCTGCGACTCTTCCCGCTCGACCCCGAAGCGGCCACCACCGACCCGCTCACCGCCGCCTTCAAGGACTTCCTCGCACGCAAGCACGCGCTCTGCGGGCCACTCGGCGCCGACAAGGCCGAGGTGCTGTTCGGCGAGGCCGCAGCGAGCGTGCGCACTGCCGCCCTGGTCCCCATCCGCACTGCGGAGCGCTCCGGCGTGCTCGCCATCGGCAGCAGCGACCCCGAGCGCTTCCGCCCCGAGCTTGGCACCGACCTGCTCGACCGGCTCGGCGAGATCATCGCCCACAAGCTGAACGCGGTCACCATCGAACGCTGCGGACGGGACTGACTCGCACATGGCCGGCGAGACCTCCGCCCAGCTGCTCGCGCGCTTTCTCGACCACCTCGCCCACGAGCGGCGGCTGGCACCGCTGACCGTCGCCAACTATCGCCGCGACCTCGAGCGTCTCCTCGCCTGGCTGGAGGCCCACGCCGAGGTGACGATCGAGACCATCGACGGCGAGACGGTGCAGCGCTATATCGGCGCGCGTCATCGCGACGGCATCGGCGGGCGCACCCTGCAGCGCGAACTCTCCAGCCTGCGCGCCTTCTATCGCTGGCTGCTGCGCGAGGAGCTGGTCACCGCCAGCCCGGCGCTCGACATCCGCGCCCCCAAGACCCCGCGCAAGCTGCCCAGGACGCTGGAGGCCGATCAGCTCTGCGCGGTGCTCGACCGTCCCCGCGAGGAGGTGCTGGAGATCCGCGACGGGGCGATGATCGAACTCTTCTACTCCGCCGGACTGCGTCTCTCCGAGTTGGTCGCGCTGGATCTCACCGAGGTACCGCTGGAGGTCGACGAGCTGGAGGTCGTCGGCAAGGGCGCCAAGACCCGGCGCGTGCCGGTCGGGCGCAAGGCGCGCGAGGCGCTGCGCCAGTGGCGACTGCTGCGTCCCTTCGTCGCCGCGCCCGAAGAGCCGGCGCTGTTCGTCAGCCTGCGCGGCACCCGCATCCACCCGCGCACCGTCCAGGCGCGGCTGACGCAGTGGGCCCAGGTCCAGGGGCTGGCCCAGGGGCTGCATCCGCACATGTTGCGCCACAGCTTCGCCACCCATCTGCTGGAGTCCTCGGCCGATCTACGCGCCGTCCAGGAACTGCTCGGTCACGCCGACATCGGTACCACCCAGATCTACACCCATCTCGACTTCCAGCACCTCGCCCAGGTCTACGACCAGGCCCATCCGCGCGCCAAGCGCCGGCGCTGACCGCCCGCGACAATGCCGGCGGCCACGCCACCCGCACCACCATCCCAGGGACCCCCATGCTGCTCTCGCCCCGCTATCGCTTTCTCTTCGTCCACATCGCCAAGACCGGCGGCACCAGCGTGCGCGCCGCGCTCCAGGGGCTGCGCTGGCGCGATCCCTGGTACTACCCGATGTTCCTGTGCAGCCGCATGAGCCATCTCAGCGGTCATCGCATCGGCACCAAGCTGCCGCGCCACGCCAAGGCGGTGCTCGCCCAGGAGCTGCTGCCGCGTCCCTTCTACGACTCGCTGTTCAAGTTCGCCTTCGTGCGCAACCCCTGGGACCTGCAAGTCAGCTCCTTCCATCACATCCGTCGCGAGCGTCCGCACTATCTCGGCGGCCACCAGGAGTTCGCCGACTTCCTGCGCTGGAAGCTCGACCCCGAGCGTCCCTACCAATACCACGTCGACACCTCGATCACCCGCCAGAGCGACTATCTGGTCGACCTCCACGGCGAGGTCATCGTCGACTTCATCGGCCGCTACGAACAACTCCACGACGACTTCGCCACCGTCTGCGCGCGCATCGGCATCACCCAGCCGGCTCTCCCTCACGCGCGCAAGGCGACCGATCGCAAGCGCGACTATCGCAGCTATTACGACGACGACACCGCCGAGCTGGTAGCGCGTCACTTCGCCCGCGACATCAAGCTGCTCGACTACCGCTTCGACCCGGACTGAGCACCCGGCTCAGTCGCGCGGCACCAGATCACGATAGGCGTGCCAGGTGGCGTGCCCGACCAGCGGCACGGCGACGAACAGCCCGAGCAGCAGACTCGCCAGCCCGAGCCCGACGATCACCACGATCAGCCCCGCCCACAGCAGCATCGGCGCCCAGTTGACCCGCACCGCGGCGAAGCTGGTACGCGCGGCGGTGAAGGCATCGACCGGGCGGTCGATCAGCATCGGCACCGTCACTGCCGCGATGCAGAAGGCCGCGGCCGCGAACACCGCCCCCACCGCGACCAGCACCGCCACCAGCCCGAGATGCTCGCCGGAGAGGAAGACCACGGCGACGAAGCGCTCCCAGCTCGGCAACGGATCGGTGAACAGCATGATGAACAGGAACACGGTGGCGAGGATCCACAGCTGCAGGATCATCAGCAGGAAACCGGTGGCGATGCCCAACTGCCCCTGGTTGCGGCGAAAGGCCTCGAGCGCCTGACAGCGTTCGAGCGACTCGCCGACCTCGAGGTGCGCGCTCATCTGATAGAGCCCGATGGCCAACAGCGGCGCGATCAGATAGAAGGCGGCGAGCAGGAAGGGCACCAGGAAGGCGAAGCGCCCGAGCGCCAGCGGCACGGTGATCGCCAGGCTGATCAGCACGATCCCGGCACCATAGCGCAGGCTGTAGCCGGGGGCGGCGCGCAGATCGCGCCAACCGGCGCGCAACCACCGCAAGGGCTGCCCCGGGGCGACCCGGTTGACCCCGGGCGGCGGACGGACGGCGGACTCGGACGAGGTGGACGGCTGCATGCGGGCATTCCTCCGCGCTGGTTCGACCCCCCGATAGCTGGTGGCGGAAGCGCCGAGCGCAACAGGGTTAGGTCAGCTGCCAGCCGCCAGTGGTGGCCGATCCTCGACGGCTGGAGGCTGGCGGCCAGGACGTTGAACCGCAAAGTCACAAAGCGCGCCAAGGATCTCAAAAGCGGCCTGTCGTCAGCGCTCAATCGATGACGGACACGCACAGGTCGTGAGGTCAAACAGCAAGAGGACACCGCAGCACAATTCACCTTCGCGTTCTTTGCGGCTTTGCGGTTCAAACGGCTGACGGCCAGGACGCTGAACCGCAAAGTCACAAAGCGCGCCAAGGATCTCGAAAGCGGCCTGTCGTCAGCGCTCAATCGATGACGGACACGCACAGGTCGTGAGGTCAAACAGCAAGAGGACACCGCAGCACAATTCACCTTCGCGCTCTTTGCGGCTTTGTGGCTTTGCGGTTCAAACGACTGACGACTGGTCGCTGGAGGCTGATCGCTGGCGGCTGGTAGCTGCCAACCGACGAAGCCGTTAGACTCAGGCGGCAGAACCCTTGTCAGGATAAGGAACGGAGAGCCCATGTCGTACGCCCCTTTCCAGCAAGTCGCCGAGGACGTCTACTGTATCGAGACCGGCCTCTATCGCCACGGACTGGCGGCCTGCTATCTGATCCGCTCGAACGATCGGCTCGCCTTCGTCGACACCGGCACCGACCACACGGTACCGGCACTGCTCGACGTCATCGCCGAGCTGGGACTGAGCCCCGACGACGTCGACTACGTCATTCCCACCCACGTCCATCTCGACCATGCCGGCGGCAGCGGCTCGCTGATGGCCGCCTGCCCCGAGGCGCGGCTGGTGGTCCATCCACGTGGCGCACCTCACCTGATCGACCCCGAGCGGCTGATCGCCGGCGCCACCGCGGTCTATGGCGAGGAGGGCTTCGCCAGCGACTACGGCACCCTGCGCCCGGTGCCCGAGGAGCGCGTGATCGCCGCCGAGCACGGTCAGACCTTCCAGCTCGGCGCACGTACCCTGACCTTTCTCGACACCCCGGGACACGCCAACCACCATGGCTGCATCCTCGACTCGCTCACCCAGGGGATCTTCACCGGCGACACCTTCGGCATCTCCTACCGCGAACTCGACACCGACGCCGGTCCCTGGCTGTTCGCCCCGACCACCCCGGTCGCCTTCGACCCCGAGGCCTGGTTCGAGACCCTCGATCAGCTGATGGCGCTCGAACCACGGGTGATGTACCTGACCCACTACGGCCGGGTCGATCGCCCCGCCGAACTGGTCGGGATGCTGCGCGAGAGCATCCGCGCGCTGGCCGAGCTGGCGCTGGCCGAGGAAGGACGCGACGACCCCGGGCGCGGCGAACGACTGACCCGGGCGGTCGCCGACTGGCTGATCAGCGGCGCGCGCGCGCACGGCGTCGCCCTCGACGAGCCCCGGCTGCGGGAGCTGCTCGCGGTCGATATCGGACTCAATGCCCAGGGGCTGGAGGTGTGGCTGAAGCGGCGCGAGAAACGGGCCGCGCGCTGACCCCAAAACACCCCGCCCGCGGATTGCGGGCGGGGCACGGGATCAATCGACGAGCTGATAGCTGGCGCCGCAGTACGGGCAGGTGACGCGACCGTCCGGGGCGTCGGCGATCGGCAGATAGACCCGCGGATGGAGGTCCCATACCGGGGTCTCCGGCCGCGGACAGGCGAGCGGCAGTTGCGCGCGCGTGACCGCGATCGGCGCCTCTTGCTGGGGTTGACGAATAGCGGGATTGGCCATGGATCGAACCTCCGTGATCGTGGGCGCCGTGCCCTCGACGGACACGGCGCGAGTCGCACTCAGACCAGGGTCAGCCACTCGGCGCGGGCCGCGTCGCGACCGTGGACCAGGTCGAAATAGGCCGACTGCAGTCGCTCGGTGATCGGCCCGCGGGTGCCGGCGCCGATCGCCCGACCGTCGACCTCGCGGATCGGGGTGACCTCGGCGGCGGTGCCGGTGAAGAAGGCCTCGTCGGCGATATAGACCTCATCGCGAGTGATGCGCTTCTCCACCACCTCGATGCCGAACTCCTTGGCCAGGGTGATCACGGTGCGACGGGTGATGCCGTCGAGCGCCGAGGTCAGGTCCGGGGTGTAGAGCACGCCGTCGCGGACGATGAAGACGTTCTCGCCGCTGCCTTCCATCACATAGCCCGAGGCGTCGAGCAGCAGCGCCTCGTCGTAGCCGTCGCGCTGCGCCTCCTGCAGCGCCAGCATCGAGTTCATGTAGTTGCCGTTGGCCTTGGCGCGGCACATGGTGATGTTGACGTGATGGCGGGTGAAGGAGGAGAACTTCACGCGGATGCCGTTGCGCATGTTCTCCTCGCCCAGGTAGGAGCCCCAGGACCAGGCGGCGACCACGCAGTGCACCTTGAGGTTGTCGGCGCGCAGGCCCATGCCCTCCGGTCCGTAGAAGCACATCGGGCGCAGATAGGCCGAGTCGAGACCGTTCTCGCGCACCACTGCGCACTGCGCCGCGTTGAGGGTGTCACGATCCCAGGGCATGTCCATGCCGAGGATGTGCGCCGAGTTGAACAACCGGTCGGTATGCTCCTGGAGCCGGAAGATGGCCGCGCCCCGATCGGTCTGATAGGCGCGAACGCCCTCGAAGACCCCCATGCCGTAGTGCAGGGTATGGGTCAGTACATGGGTCTGGGCCTCGCGCCAGGGCACCATCTCACCATCCAGCCAGATCAGACCGTCGCGGTCCGCCATCGTCGTCATATTCTGCTCCGTATCTCCCGGGCCCAGGCTCGGGTCCGGTCACCATAATGAGGGCCCAGAGGCCCCGATCGGTCCGCGCGAGGCGGACCCCAGATAACATGTGCGCGGCGATACCCGGCCAGGCCGGGTCGTCTCGACACCCCATTGACTGGCGCGTCTGTCGGTCCTGCGCCCGGCGACGGAACCGAGGCGCGCCCGAAACGATCGGTTCCGCCGCCCGCTCGGGGCGCGACGGACCGCTCGACAGGCCGGCGCCGGAAACGCCGGCCGATCCCCGGCCCATATCGAGACCGGACACAGACACCCGCCCGCCATCCGGTCGCGCCGGGGTCACGGTGGGAGGGGTCTGGAATGCGTGGGCAGCCGCTAGCCGCACTCCTCCATCAGCTCGCACCACAGCGCCCGGACCCGCGCGCGCTCGTCCAGCAACTGGTCGTCGGCGATGGTCTTGGGCTGTTCCTGCAGGGCGCTGCGATGATAGGCGGCACGTAAGACCTTGTAGGCCTCGGCGAGGTTCTCAGCGGTATCTCCCGGCAGCAGGTCGATGCGTGCCAGGGTATCGAGCAGGCGGACGTTGTCGGTCCAGTCGGCGAGCTCCGGGTGATCGGCAGCCCAGCGCAGTACAGCGTATTGAACCATAAACTCGATATCGGCAATACCACCAGGACCTTGCTTGAGGTCAAAGCGCCCATCGCCGCTGCGATCGAGGTTGGCGCGCATCTTGGCGCGCATCTCGCGCACGTCGCGACGCAGCTGCTCGGGATCGCGGCGACGACAGAGGATCTCGCGGCGCACCTCGGCGAAGCGACGCGCCAGCTCGGGGTCACCGGCGACCGGACGGGCGCGCACCAGCGCCTGGTGCTCCCAGGTCCAGGCGTCCTTGTCCTGATAAGCGGCAAAGGCGCCGATCGAGCGCACCAGCATCCCCTTGCCGCCGTCCGGGCGCAGCCGCATGTCGACCTCGTAGAGCGTCCCCGAGGGGGTGCGGGTGGTCAGCATGTGGATCATCCGCTGACCGAGACGGGCGTAGAACTGCTCGTTGCTGATCTCGCGCTCGCCGTCGGTCATCGCCGTCATCGAGTCGCTGGCATGGACGAACACCAGATCGAGGTCGGAACCATAGCCAAGCTCGATGCCACCGAGCTTGCCGTAGCCGAGCACCAGGAACCCCGAGCCCTCGCCGGGGATCGCGCTGGGACGACCGTGACGCGCCTGCAGGTGCGCCAGGGTCAGCTCGAGCACCCGCGTCACCGTGGCCTCGGCGATCTCGGTGAGATAATCGCTGACCACCATCAGCGGGATCACCCCGGTGAGATCGGCCGCCGCCACCCGCAGCATGTTGCCCTGGGCGAACTGACGCAGCCGCTCCATCTGCTGCTCGAGGTCCTCGGGGTCGACCGGTCCGAGCAACACGTCGAGTTCCTCGTCGAGTCCCTCGCGGCGCAGCGGGTCATAGAGCCGGCGCGGGTCGATCATCTCGTCGAGCAGCAGCGGCTGACGCGACAGCCGGTCGGTGAACCAGGGACTCATCCCCGCCAGTCGCGCCAGCTGCGAGAGGATGCAGGGGTGCTCGACCAGCATCGCCAGATAGGAGGTGCGCCGCGCCACCGCTTCGAGCAGGCGCAGCACCCGCTCGAGGGCGAGATCGGCGTGTTCGCTGGCGGCGACGATCGGCAGCGCCAGCGGCATCAGCTGCGCCAGACGCTCGCTGCCGCGGCGGCTCACCTTGCGCTCGATGGTGTCGCGGAAGGCATCGATGTGCACCAGCGCCGACTCGGGGCTGACGAAGCCGGACTCGGCGAGCAGCGCGAGCGCCTGCTCGCGCTCGTACTCGCCGCGCCACAGCGCCGCCAGCTCGTGCTCGTGCTCGTGGTCGGCCGGCTCGTCCTCGCCGCTCGGCGGCGCGAACACCTCGTCGAAGTGGTGCTGCACCCGTTCGCGGTGCGCGGCAAGCACCGGGGCAAAGCTCGCCCAGTCGGCGAAGCCCATCGCGCGCGCCATCCGCTCGCGCGCCGCCTCGTCCTCGGGCAGGGTGTGGGTCTGGCGATCGCGCCAGGCCTGCAGCCGGTTCTCGACCCGGCGCAGGAAACAATAGCCCTCATCGAGTTCGCGCACCGCCTCGGGCGGCAACAGCTCGCGTTCACCCAACAGCGCCAGCACCTCGCGGATCGGACGGATCTGCAACTCCGCATCGCGCCCGCCGCGCACCAGCTGGAAGGCCTGACCGATGAACTCGATCTCGCGGATCCCGCCGGGACCGAGCTTGATGTTGGCGTCCATGCCGCGCCGATACAGCTCCTTGGCGATCAGCCGCTTGAGTTCGCGCAGCGACTCGATCGCGCCGAAATCAAGATAGCGCCGGTAGACGAAGGGCCGCAGCATCGCCTCGAGCTGGGCGATGTCCTCGGCGTCACCGCATACCGCGCGCGCCTTGATCATCGCGTAGCGCTCCCACTCGCGCGCCTGCGACTGGTAGTAGTCCTCCATGGCATCGAAGCACATCGCCAGCGGCCCCGACTCACCGAAGGGACGCAGCCGGGTGTCGACGCGGAACACGAAGCCGTCGACCGTCTGCTGGCCGAGCGCCTGCACCAGACGCTGACCGAGCCGGGTAAAGAACTGCTCGTTGCTGAGCGCGCGTGGCCCGTCGCGGACCTCGCCGCGTTCGGGGAAGGCGAAGATGAGATCGATGTCGGAGCTGAGATTGAGTTCGCGCGCGCCGAGCTTGCCCATCGCCAGCACCACCATCTCCAGGGCGCGCCCCTCGGCATCGCAGGGCACGCCGAGTTCGGCACGGGTCCAGTCCTGGAGCTTGCCGAGCGCCTGACGGATACAGCAGTCGGCAAGCTCGGAGAGGTCCTCGAGCACCTCCTCGAGCGCGCCCTCGCCGCTGAGATCACGCCACACGATGCGCACCTGCTCGCGGCGCCGGAACAGCCGCAGCGCGCGCGCCAGCGCCTGTTCGTCGTCGACCCCGGCGAGCGCTTGGGTCAACGCGCGATCGAGATCCCCCGGCCCATAGGTGCGGAAGAGATCGCCGCTGGCCAGCAGCTCGGCGAACATCTCGGGGTGACGCTGCACCTCCAGCGCGACGAACTCGCTGCCGTCCCAGACCGCGGCGCGGGCGCGCGCGAAGACGGGGGAATCGGGCACCTCGACACCCGTCTCGGCGGCCCAGGCCAGCCAGTCCTGCCAGTGACTCTCGGTGACGGGTTCGGTGCTCATCGGTTGGTTCATCGGCGCTACAGGGTCTCGATCTGGTAGTCGGCACCGATGCGGCTTGCCGCGCCCGGCGCCAGGTTGAGGGTCTCGGAGGCGGTGTTGACCGTCTCCACGCAGAGGAAGCGGCGCGCGTCCTCGGGCGCGAGATCGTCGGCAAAACGGTGGATCTCGGTCGCGCCCGGGTTCCACACCACCCAGGTACGGCTGCCGCGCGCGCGCACCCGGATGCGTCGCCCCAGCACCGGATCGTCGAGCCACAGCGGACCGGGGGCGTCGAGATAGATACGATTGACCTCCTCGCCGCCGGCGCTCACCGGACCTTGCTGCCGACATGGCGCAACCGGCGCGCCCCGTGCCTTGTCCAGATAACACCGACCATCGAGCCCGTGCAAGCGAACCCGGTCGGACGCGCCGACGCGCAGATAGGTATGCAGCCCCTGGGTGAGCGTCCAGGGGTGATCGGCATCGTTGCGGGTCTCCAGGGTCAGCCCCAGGGTCGCCCCGACGCGAATCTCCAGCAAGAGCGTGCAGGGGTGCGGCCAGGCGGCGAGGGCCCCGGACTCCGGCACCAGACGCAGCCGCACCACCCCATCGGACTGGGGCGCACAGTCGAGCAGCCGCCAGTCGGCGGTGCGGGCGAAACCGTGGATCGGACCACCGTCCGGGTCGACCCCGAACCAGGGCCAGCACAGCGGGACCCCGCCCATGCGCTCGCGCCCGGGACGGAAGGCGGTGCGACTGCCGATGAACAGCAGGTCCTCGGCGCAACCGCGCGGTCGGTAGGCGAGCACCTGGGCCCGACGGACCGAGACCAGCGCCTCGGCCAGCGGGGTCTCGATCCGGGCGAGCAGATCGCCCGCCGCGGTCGCGACCAGCCGCACCCCGGCGCAGACCGCCTCCCCCACCTCACCCATCAGCCCCGCCCCCACGCGACGCAAACGAGCACCATGAACAGACGAGGGAAAGCGGGCGAGGACATCGGCGGCAACCTTCACGAATGCGGATTCGATCGATTATACGCCGCATGACGGGAGTGAGCGGCCAGCGGCCAGGATGTTGAACCGCAAAGCCGCAAAGTACGCAAAGGATCTCGAAAGCAGCCGGTCGTCAGTGGACTACATGCGCTCTTGCTATTGATTACAGCCATCTAGTGGTCTTGGCTTGCCACGCCGCAGGAAAAACAAGGAGAAAAAACCAACTCACCTTCGCGTTCTTCGCGGCTTTGCGGTTCAACCTTCCCGCGGCTGGCGACTGGCGACTGGCGACTGATAGCTGACGGCTGGCGGCTGAAAACCGCCCCAAACGAAAAAGGCCCCGCCGAAGCGGGGCCTTTCTTGTGGTGCGACGAACGCGCCGGGCTTACATCATGCCCATGCCGCCCATGCCGCCCATGCCGCCCATGTCAGGTGCGGCCGGAGCGTCTTCCTTCGGCTCATCGGCGACCATCGCCTCGGTGGTGATCATCAGACCAGCCACGGACGCGGCGTTCTGCAGCGCCGAGCGGGTGACCTTGGTCGGGTCGAGGATACCCATTTCGACCATGTCGCCGTACTCGCCGTTGGCGGCGTTGTAGCCGAAGTTGCCCTCACCCTCGGCGACCTTGTTGAGGATCACCGACGGCTCGTCACCGGCATTGGCGACGATCTGACGCAGCGGCTCTTCCATCGAACGACGGGCGATCTGGATGCCGACGTTGCGGTCGTGGTTGTCATCGGAGAGATCCTTGATGGCGGTCAGCGCACGCACCAGCGCGGTACCACCACCGGGGACGATGCCCTCCTCGACGGCGGCGCGGGTGGCGTGCAGCGCGTCCTCGACGCGGGCCTTCTTCTCCTTCATCTCCATCTCGGTAGCGGCACCGACCTTGATCACGGCCACACCACCGGCGAGCTTCGCCAGACGCTCCTGGAGCTTCTCGCGGTCGTAGTCCGAGGAGGTCTCCTCGACCTGCGCGCGGATCTGCTCGCAACGGTTCTTGATGTCGATCTCGGCGCCGGCGCCGTCGATGATGGTGGTCTCATCCTTGCCGACCTGGACCTTCTTGGCGGTGCCCAGCTCGTTGAGGGTGGCCTTCTCCAGCGACAGACCGACCTCTTCGGCGATCACGGTGGCGCCGGTGAGGATGGCGATGTCCTGCAGCATGGCCTTGCGACGATCACCGAAGCCCGGGGCCTTGACGGCGCAGACCTTGACGATGCCACGGATGGTGTTGACCACCAGGGTGGCCAGCGCCTCGCCCTCGACGTCCTCGGCGATGATCAGCAGCGGCTTGCCGGCCTTGGCGACGGCCTCGAGCACGGGGAGCAGATCACGGATGTTCGAGATCTTCTTGTCGAACAGCAGGATGTAGGGATCGTCCAGCTCGGCGCTCTGGCTCTGCTGGTTGTTGATGAAGTAGGGCGAGAGGTAGCCGCGGTCGAACTGCATGCCCTCGACGACGTCGAGTTCGTTGCTCAGCGAGGTACCGTCCTCGACGGTGATGACGCCTTCCTTGCCGACCTTCTCCATCGCCTCGGCGATGATCTTGCCGATCGACTCGTCGGAGTTGGCCGAGATGGTGCCGACCTGAGCGATCGCCTTGTTCTCGGTGCAGGGCTTGGAGAGACCACGCAGCTCGGCGGTGGCGGCCTCGACGGCCTTGTCCATGCCGCGCTTGAGGTCCATCGGGTTCATGCCGGCGGCAACCGCCTTCAGACCCTCGCGGACCATCGCCTGGGCAAGCACGGTCGCGGTGGTGGTGCCGTCACCGGCGATGTCGGAGGTCTGCGAGGCAACCTCCTTCACCATCTGCGCGCCCATGTTCTGGAACTTGTCGGCAAGCTCGATCTCCTTGGCCACGGAGACGCCGTCCTTGGTGACGGTCGGTGCGCCGAAGGACTTCTCCAGCACCACGTTGCGGCCCTTCGGACCCAGGGTCACCTTGACTGCGTCGGCGAGGACGTTGACGCCCTCCATCATGCGGGCGCGGGCGTCACCACCGAACTTCACGTCTTTTGCACTCATTGTCTAGCTTCCTCGAGTATGAATTCTGGTCGTATCGGAATGGATGCGGGGGAGCGCTCGGCTCAACCCTCGACGACACCCATGATGTCGTCCTCGCGCATCACCAAGAACTCCTGGCCGTCGAGCTTGACCTCGGTGCCGGAGTACTTGCCGAACAGCACACGGTCGCCGACCTTGACGTCGAGGCCACGGGCCTCACCGTTGTCGAGGATCTTGCCGTTGCCGACAGCGACCACCTCGCCCTGGATCGGCTTCTCGGTGGCCGAGTCCGGGATCACGATACCGGCGGCGGTGGTGCGCTCTTCTTCCATGCGACGGACGACGACGCGATCATGCAAGGGACGGATGTTCATTAAGGGCTCCTCGTAACGGTTGAGAAGTGGATCTATCTGTATCTAGAGCGCCACAGCGGTGGTGACCGAGGGTCTGTTAGCACTCACCTGAAACGAGTGCTAATAGTAGAGACAAAATCCATGCTGTCAAGGGTCCGATGACGGGCCGATCTCAACCACGAAAGTCAGCGACCGCAACGCAGGAACAAGGTCTGGCGGTGTCGGCAGAAAGGCGGGCGGGGGCGGCAGGGCGCGCCGTCACGACCAAGGCGCGACGGCGCGCGGGAGGAGCGCGAGTCAGTCCTCGCGACGGTAGTCACCCTCGATGACGCGGGGCTCGTCGGGGGAGCGGAAGGGGTCCTGCCCCTGCACCGTGGTCACCGAGATCCCACGCACGTAGCGCAGCACCAGCACCCGGCGCAGCGGCGGCACCAGCAGCAGGAAGCCGACGACGTCGGTGAGGAAACCGGGCAGCAGCAGGAAGAGTCCGGCGACCAGCAACAGGGCGCCGTCCATCATCTCGAGCGCGGGCACCTCGCCGCGGTCGCTCAGCTCGCGGACCCGCAGCAGCACGCCGAAACCCTGGTGGCGGACCAACCAGGTCCCGATCACCGCAGTGAGGATCGACAGCATGATGGTCGACAGGGCGCCGATCTCGGAACCGACCTCGATCAGCAGATAGATCTCGATCAGCGGCAGCCCGATGAATAGCACAAGAAAAAGCAGCACGGCGTTAGTCTCGATCAGGGTGGAAGACCAGGATCCCGGAGAGCGGGACCGGCGAGCGCCCGCGCCAATCGGACAGCGGGCATATCGGCTCTCCCGCGACCCGAGGTCGGGGAGGCGACTGGAGGAAGGACGGCAGCATAGCCATGCCCTGCAGCATAGTGCATCGCACGCCCCGAATGGAACCGGCGACCAGCCGCCAGAAGATCGAACCGCTAAGACACAAAGGCAGCGAAGGAAGAGGCCAAGGACTGAAGGCCGGCTCCCTTTCTCTCTTCTCCCTTCGTTCCCTTCGCGTCTTAGCGGTTCAGTACCCTGACCGCTGGCGACTGGCGACTGGCGACTGGAAGCCATATTGACAGCACGCGCCGGCGCCGCTCAGGATGCCGCAACACCCCGGCGTGAACCATCGGCGGACGCGGCGCACCAAGAAGGATCAGGCCATACCCGCAAGGAGACCCAGAGCATGCACCCGGCCCCCCGCCACCATCTGTTGCTGTGCACCTGCCCCGATGTCACCCAGGCGACCCGGCTCGCCGAACAGCTGGTCGAGGAGGAGCTGGCCGCCTGCGTCAACCTGGTCCCCGGCCTGACCTCGATCTATCGCTGGGCGGGCGAGATCGCCCGTGACAGCGAGGTCCTGCTGCTGATCAAGACCAGCGCCACGCGCAGCCGGGCGCTCATCGACCGACTCGCCGAACTCCACCCCTACGAGACCCCGGAGGCGATCGCCGTCCCCATCACCGAGGGACTCGCTGATTACTTGAACTGGATCGACACCGCCACAGGAGCACACCCCTGATGTCCCGCTTCGGCCCCCTGTCACGTCTGCTGCCCCTGCTCCTGCTGCTCGCGCTGCTGCTCCCGGGACTCGCCGCCCAGGCCCGCAACGACTTCCTGCTCCCGGATCAGGCCTTCCAGCCCAGCGCCGAGGCCATCGACGCCGACACCCTGAAGGTGCGCTGGCAGATCGCCGAGGGCTACTATCTCTACGCTGCCAAGTTCGCCTTCACCACCGACACCGCCGGCATCACCCTCGGTGAGCCGGTACTGCCCGAGCCCGAGATCAAGCAGGACGAGTTCTTCGGCGAGGTCGGCATCTATCGCGACACGGTCGAGATCACCCTGCCCGTGACGCGCACCGCTGCGGCCCCCGAGGTGCTCACCCTGGAGACCACCTCACAGGGCTGTGCCGACGCCGGGCTCTGCTACCCGCCGCATCGCCAACGCGTCCAGGTACGCCTGCCTGCGCCGCCGACCGCCGCGCCGGCCCCGGCGATCCCGCTGCCCGGCCTCGATGCCGGCGCCGGCATCAGCCGCGCCCTCGGCCTCGACGACGACGAGATCCTCACCGTCGACCAGGCCTTCGACCTCCAGGTCGAGGTGCTCGGCCCCGAACGGGTGCGACTGCACTGGGAGATCGCCCCCGGCACCTATCTCTATCGCGATCTGGTCGAGGTCGCGCTCGACGACGCCCGGCTCGCGCTCGAGCAGCCGGCGCTGCCGCCGGGCGAGATCAAGCACGACTCGGTGCTGCCCGACGGCAGCATCGGCGACGTCGCCGTCTATCACGACCGTCTCACCCTCGACCTGAGCCTGCGCCGCGCCACCACCGAGGCGCTCGACACCACCCTGGTGGTCGGCTACCAGGGCTGCGCCGAGCGCGGCATCTGCTACCCGCCGCAGACCCGCGCGGTGGCGCTCGCCCTCCCCGCCGGCGGCAGCGTCGCACCCCTCGCCGTCGCGCCGCCGCCGGCCACGCCCGCGCCGAGCGCGGCGCCGGTCTCCGAGCAGGACCGACTGGCCTCGACCCTGGCCAACGCCAGCCTGTGGACCAGCATGGCGCTGTTCTTCGGGCTCGGTCTGCTGCTCGCCTTCACCCCCTGCGTGTTCCCGATGATCCCGATCCTGTCCGGCATCATCGCCGGACAGGGTGCCGGCATCACCACCCGCCGTGCCTTCGTGCTGTCGCTGGTCTACGTGCTGGCGATGGCGCTGACCTACACCGTCGCCGGGGTGCTCGCCGGGCTGTTCGGCGCCAACCTCCAGGCCGCCTTCCAGGACCCTTGGATCCTCGGCGCCTTCGCCCTGGTGTTCATCGCCCTGGCGCTGTCGATGTTCGGCTTCTACGACCTCCAGCTACCCGCCGCGCTGCAATCGCGCCTGGCCGCACTCAGCAACCGCCAACAGGGCGGCACCCTCGCCGGGGTGGCGATCATGGGCCTGCTCTCTGCGCTGATCGTCGGTCCCTGCGTCGCCCCGCCACTGTTCGGCGCGCTCATCTACATCAGCCAGACCGGCGACGCGCTGCTCGGCGGCGTGGCGCTGTTCGCGCTGAGCCTCGGCATGGGCGCGCCGCTGATCGTCATCGGCACCTCGGCGGGCAAGCTGCTGCCCCGCGCCGGGGCCTGGATGGAGGCGGTCAAGGCGGTGTTCGGCGTCGCCCTGCTCGCCGTCGCCATCAGCCTGATCGAACGGGTGATCCCGGCGGCGGTGGCGATGTTGCTGTGGGGCCTGTTGCTGATCTGCTCGGCGGTCTATCTCGGCGCGCTCAGCCCGCTCGATCACGAGAGCGGCGGCTGGCGCAAGCTGTGGAAGGGACTCGGGGTGGCGCTGCTGGTCTATGGCAGCCTGATGCTGATCGGCGCCGCCGCCGGCGGCAAGGACACCCTGCAGCCGCTGCGCGGTCTCGGCATCGGCGGCGGCGAGGCGGCCCATGCCGCGTTCACCCGGGTCAAGACGGTCGCCGACCTCGACCGCGAACTGGCCGCCGCCAGCGCCCAGGGCCGCCCGGTGATGCTCGACTTCTATGCCGACTGGTGCGTCGCCTGCAAGGAGATGGAGCGCTACACCTTCAGCGACCCCGCGGTGATCGCCGAACTCGACCGCTTCGTGCTGCTGCAAGCTGATGTCACCGCCAACGACGCCGCCGATCAGGCGCTGATGCAGGGACGCTTCGGCATCCCCGGACCGCCGGCGGTGCTGTTCTTCGGCACCGACGGCGCCGAGCGCACCGGCTTCCGCCTGGTCGGCTTCACCCCCGCCGAGGCCTTCGCCGATCACCTGCGCCGGGCCGCGCCGTGAACCCGGTCAAGGTGGTGCTGGTCACCGCACTGGCCGGCGGCATCAGCATCGGCGCGGCGGTCCTCGGTCAGCGCTGGCTCGACCAGGGCGCCGACCGTGACCATCACGTCGGGCTGCGCGGCGGCACGCTCGACCAGCTGCCGGACTTCCGCCTGTCCGATCTCGGTGGGCGCGAACACACCAGCAACGCTTGGGCCGGCCGCCCGCTGGTCCTCAACTTCTGGGCAGTCTGGTGCCCAGACTGCGCCGAAGAGCTACCGCGACTCGAGCGCTTCGCCAGCGCCCATGCCACCACCGGATTGGCGGTGGTGGCGATCGCCGTCGACCGCCCGGAGACGACCCGCGCCTTCCTCGCCGAACACCCGCTCGATCTCACCGTGCTGCTCGCCGATCTCGAGGCCATCGACCTCGCCCGGCGCCTCGGCAACCGCGTCGAGGGACTGCCCTTCACCGTCGCCTTCGACGCCCGTGGCCGGCGCATCTTCAGCCACACCGGGGTGCTCGATCAGGCACAATTCGAACAACTCGCCGCCCGACTCGCTGACGACCCCGCGAGCGCCCGCTGACGGGGCGTGAATTCGCCGAACCAGCTGGACATCATCCCGTAAAATACGGACAATTCGCGGCGGTTCACTACTATTCAAAGCCGAAATAGTGGATCCGAAACCGTTGCAACCTTCGGCGAGGCAGCTGGCGACATGGCCGCGATCCTGGTCCTGAACGGACCCAATCTCAACCTCCTCGGCACCCGCGAGCCCGCGCACTACGGCAGCACCACGCTGGCCGACATCGAGCGCGAGCTGCAGCAGATGGCTGCACGGGCAGGACACGACCTCGCCTTCCTGCAGAGCAACGCCGAGCACGTCCTGGTCGACGCAGTCCACCGCGCGGCACACGAGAACGTGCGCTTCATCATCATCAATCCGGCCGCCTTCACCCACACCAGCGTCGCCCTGCGCGATGCGCTGCTGGGGGTCGCGATCCCCTTCATCGAGGTGCACCTGTCGAACGTGCACGCCCGCGAGCCGTTTCGCGCGCACTCCTACTTCTCCGACATCGCGGAGGGAGTGATCTGCGGGCTCGGAGCCGAGGGATACGCACTGGCGCTGCGCGCTGCGCTCACCCGCGTGGCGCAAGACCACACGAACGAGAAACACTGACCATGGACATCCGCAAGGTTAAGAAGCTGATCGAGCTGTTGGAGCAATCCGACGTCGCCGAGATCGAGATCCACGAGGGCGAGGAATCCGTGCGCATCAGCCGCCACGGCAGCACCGCCATGCCGGTCTACACCCCGCAGCAAGCCGCGGCTCCGGCCCCGGCCGCACCCGCGGCGAGCGTTGCCGCGAGCAGCGCCGACGAGGGCGATGACGAGGCCCCGCTCGAACTCCAGGGCGAGGTCGTGCGTTCGCCGATGGTCGGCACCTTCTACCGCGCCCCGGCGCCGGGCGCCAAGTCCTTCGTCGAGGAGGGCCAGTCGGTCAAGACCGGCGAGACCCTGTGCATCATCGAAGCGATGAAGATCCTCAACCAGATCGAGTGCGAACAGGCGGGTACCGTCAAGCGCATCCTGGTGGAGAACGGTCAGCCGGTCGAATACAACCAGCCGCTGTTCGTGATCGAGTGATCGAGTGAGGGGACGCCCCCTCGCGCGAGCGTCGACCCTGCGCCACCTCGGTGGCGCAGCCTGGCAACCGCTACAGAAGACACTGCAATCATGGCTGCAATGATCGAGAAGGTTCTGATCGCGAACCGCGGCGAGATCGCGCTCCGGGTGCTGCGCGCCTGTCGCGAACTCGGTATCAAGACGGTCGCGGTACACTCCGAGGCCGACCGCGACCTCAAGCACGTCCTGCTGGCCGACGAGGCCGTCTGCATCGGCCCGGCGGCATCCCAGCAGAGCTACCTCAACATCCCGGCGCTGATCAGCGCCGCTGAGGTCACCGACACCGTTGCCATCCACCCCGGCTACGGCTTCCTCTCAGAGAACGCCGACTTCGCCGAGCGCGTCGAGCACTCCGGCTTCATCTTCATCGGCCCGCGCCCCGAGACCATCCGCCTGATGGGCGACAAGGTCTCGGCGATCGAGGCGATGAAGGCCGCCGGCGTGCCCTGCGTCCCCGGCTCGGGCGGCCCGCTCGACGACAACAAGAAGCGCACCCTGGAGCTGGCGCGCGAGATCGGCTACCCGGTGATCATCAAGGCATCGGGCGGCGGCGGCGGACGCGGCATGCGCGTGGTGCACTCCGAGGCCACCCTGCTCAACGCCATCTCGCTGACCAAGGCCGAGGCCGCCGCGGCCTTCGGCAACGACATGGTCTACATGGAGAAGTACCTGGAGAACCCGCGTCACATCGAGTTCCAGGTGCTCGCCGACCAGATGGGCAACGCCATCCATCTCGGTGAGCGCGACTGCTCGATGCAGCGCCGTCACCAGAAGGTGGTCGAGGAGGCCCCGGCCCCCGGCATCACCGAGGCGCAGCGCCGCGAGATCGGCGAGCGCTGCGCCGAGGCCTGCCGCACCATCGGCTATCGTGGCGCCGGCACCTTCGAGTTCCTCTACGAGAACGGGCAGTTCTACTTCATCGAGATGAACACCCGCGTCCAGGTCGAACACCCGGTCACCGAGATGGTCACCGGCATCGACATCATCAAGGAACAGATCCTGATCGCCGCCGGCGAACCGCTGCGCTACCGTCAGGAGGACATCGAGATCCGCGGACACGCCATCGAGTGCCGGATCAACGCCGAGAACTCCGAGACCTTCATGCCCAGCCCGGGCAAGATCACCGAGTTCCACGCCCCCGGCGGCCCCGGCGTACGGCTGGAGACGCACATCTATTCCGGCTACACGGTGCCCTGTTACTACGACTCGATGATCGGCAAGCTGATCACCCACGGTGAGGATCGCGAGGCCGCCGTCGCACGCATGTGTAGCGCGCTGCGCGAGACCATCGTCGACGGCATCGACACCAACATCAAGCTCCAGCGCACCATCATGCGCGACGGCGCCTTCCTCGCCGGTGGACCCAACATCCACTATCTCGAGAAGATGCTCGGTCTCTGAGCCTCTCGGGGCGGGCACCCGCCCGCCCCGCTCCTCCAGTCTCCAGTCTCCAGTCTCCAGTCTCCAGTCTCCAGTCTCCAGTCTCCAGTCAGAGTGTGAACCGCCAAGACACCAAGAGCGCGAAGATGAAGAAAGGCTTCCAGCTGCCAGCCTCCAGTGAGAGGCTGGGGTGTCTCGTCGCGTCGCGGTTGATCGCATACCGACACTGGAGACTGATTACTGAAGGCTGATCGCTTTCTTCGCGTCCTTTGTGTCCTGGCGGTTCGGACCAGCTTCCAGCGATCAGCTTCCAGCCTCCAGTCGGGAAGGCTGGTATGCATGATCAGCGATTGACGGGCAAGACGATATCTTGGCGGTTCAATCTCCCGGCGGCTGACAGCTGACAGCTGACAGCTGACAGCTGACAGCTGGCGGCTGGCGGCTGGCGGCTGGTGGCTGGTGGCTGACGGCTGGCGGCTGGCGGCTGTTCCGAACCGCAAAGACACCAAGGACCCGAAGGGTTTTTGGGCGTGGATGACGGTCGATTCCCGGCCAACTGCGACCCGTCCCGTAGGCCGAGCAAAGCGCAGCGTGCCCGGCGCCTGCGTGCGCCTCGATGGGCACGCTGCGCTTTGCGCATCCTACGACGCTGGCAGCAAGTGGCTGGCGGCTGGTAGCTGGTAGCTGGAAGCTGATCGCCACCCGCCCCAGTCTCGCGCGCGGATGCTATGATTTCAGGTTTGTTTCAGAGGACGCGCGCCCCATGCCCTGGCTTCAGCTCAGATTCGATGCCCCCCGCGAACAGGCCGAACGGCTCGCCATCGAGCTGGAGGAGGCCGGCGCGCTGTCGGTGACCTTCGGCGATGCCGGCGACGAGCCGCAGCTCGAACCGGGGCCGGGCGAGACGCCGCTGTGGACCGAGGTGACGACCACCGCGCTGTTCGAGGACGATGCCGCCAGCAGCGCGCTGGTCGCCGCGCTCGTTCGCGACCTCGCCACCCGTCTGCCGGTCCCGCCCATGGTCGAGCGGCTGGAGGATCAGGTCTGGGAGCGCGTCTGGCTCGACACCTTCAAGCCCACCCGCTTCGGTCAACGGCTGTGGGTCTGTCCGCACGGTCAGTCGCCCGAGGCCGCTGACGCGGTCGTCGTCGCGCTCGACCCCGGCCTGGCCTTCGGCACCGGGCACCACGCCACCACCGCGCTCTGTCTGGAGTGGCTCGACGGCGCCGACCTCGCCGGCAAGACGGTGCTCGACTACGGCTGCGGCTCGGGCATTCTCGCCATCGCCGCGCTCAAGCTCGGCGCCGCGCGCGCCGTCGCCGTCGACCACGACCCCCAGGCGCTCCAGGCCACCCGTGACAACGCCGCGGCCAACGACGTGGCCGAGCGCATCGAGTGCTATCTGCCCGACGAGCACCCCGAAGGCGAGGCCGACATCGTGCTGGCCAACATCCTCGCCGGTCCGCTGGTCGAGCTGGCCCCGCGGCTGCTCGCAGCGGTTGGCGACGGCGGCGCGCTGGTGCTCTCCGGCGTGCTCGCCGAGCAGGCCGAGACGGTGCGTGCGGCCTATGCCGAGACGATCGCGCTCGATCCCACCTGTCAGCGCGAGGACTGGGTGCGGATCAGCGGACGCCGCTCGGCATGAGCGCCCGCCCCTTCCAGATCGGCCCGCACCGATTGGAGAACAATCTGGTGCTGGCGCCGATGGCCGGCATCACCGATCGCCCCTTCCGCACCCTCTGCCGCCGTCTCGGCGCAGGGCTGGCGGTCTCGGAGATGATCTCGGCCAACACCGCGCTGTGGGGCACCCGCAAGTCGGTGCGCCGACTCGACTTCGGCGACGAGCACGGACCGGTCTCGGCGCAGATCCTCGGCGCCGACCCCACAGCCATGGCCGAGGCGGCGCGGATCAACGTCGCCCACGGCGCCGACATCATCGACATCAACATGGGCTGCCCGGCGAAGAAGGTGTGCAAGGTCGCCGCCGGCTCGGCGCTGTTGCGCGACGAGTCGCTGGTGGCGGCGATCCTCGAGACGGTGGTGGCGGCGGTCGAGGTGCCGGTCACGCTCAAGATCCGCACCGGTTGGGCGCCGGAGGCGCGCAACGCCCCGCACATCGCCCGCATCGCGCACGAGAGCGGCATCGCCGCACTCACCGTGCACGGGCGCACTCGCGCCTGCGGCTATGGCGCCCCGGCCGAGTACGACACCATCCGCGCCATCCGCGAGCAGGTGCCGATCACGCTGATCGCCAATGGCGACATCCGGGACGCGCACAGCGCACGGGCGGTTCTGGACTACACCGGCGCCGATGCTATCATGATCGGGCGCGCGGCCCAGGGACGCCCCTGGATCTTCCGCGACATCGCCACCGCACTGGCCACGGGCGACACGTCCGACCCGGCCCCGCCCTCCCGAACCTGGATCAGAGATCTCCTGCGCGAGCACCTCGAGCAGCTCTACCAGTTCTACGGCGACCACGGCGGGGTGCGCATCGCGCGCAAGCACATCGCATGGTACAGCCGCCACCTCCCCGGTGCGGCGCGCTTTAGAGACCGAATCAACCGGACCGAGACGCCGGCGCAACAACTCGCGCAGGTGCTCGCGTTCTTCGATCAATGCCCCGACACGGAGACAGACGCAGCATGAAGACAGAGGCTGCAGGCAACGCATCGGAACCGAACTCGACGGGGCTCCGGGTGACGGACGCCAACCACTCCGACCCGCTGAACAAGTGCGTGCGCCTCGCCCTGCGCGCCTATCTCGACAACATGGGCGACCATGACGTGCACGATCTCTACGCCCTGGTGATGGAGGAGGTCGAGCGCCCGCTGTTCGAGACCGTGCTCCAGCACACCGGCGGCAATCTCAGCCAGGCCTCGCGCATGCTCGGCATGACTCGCACCACCCTGCGCAAGCGACTGAACGACTACGGGGTCGAGCGCGAGCGTTGAACGCGCCCTCGCCGACGTCGATGTCGGCCGATTGATTCCCCCCGCGGAATCGATCAGCATCCATCCTGTACCAACCAACCGATCCGGACCTACACCAGATGCAACCCATCAATCGCGCCTTGATCAGCGTTTCCGACAAGACCGGCCTGGTCGACTTCGCCCGGGAGCTGGCGGCCAGAGGCGTCGAAATCCTCTCCACCGGCGGCACCGCGCGACTGCTCACCGAGCAGAACATCGCCGTCACCGAGGTCTCCGACTACACCGGCTTCCCCGAGATGATGGCCGGGCGCGTCAAGACCCTGCACCCGAACATCCACGGCGGCATCCTCGGACGTCGCGGCACCGATGATCGGGTGATGCGCGAGAACGGGATCAAGCCGATCGATCTGGTGGTGGTCAACCTCTATCCCTTCGAGCAGACCGTGGCGCGTCCCGACTGCGACCTGCCGACGGCGATCGAGAACATCGACATCGGCGGCCCGACCCTGCTGCGCGCAGCGGCCAAGAACCACGCCAACGTCACCGTGGTGGTCGACGCCGCCGATTACGCCCGCGTCGGCGCCGAGCTGGCCGAGCACGGCGGGGTGAGCGACACCACCCGCTTCGACCTCGCCGCCAAGGCCTTCGAGCACACCGCCCGCTACGACGGCGCCATCGCCAACTATCTCGGCGCCCGCGCCGAGGCCCGGAGCGAAGGCGAGGAGGCCCCGGTGGCCCTGCCGCGCACCCTCTCGCTGCAGCTGGTGCGTCACCAGTCGATGCGCTACGGCGAGAACCCGCACCAGAACGCCGCCTTCTACGTCGAGCACCAGCGCGCCGAGGCCGGCATCAGCACCGCCCACCAGCTCCAGGGCAAGGCGCTGTCGTTCAACAACATCGCCGACACCGACGCCGCGCTCGAGTGCGTCAAGCAGTTCGACGAGGCCCCGGCCTGCGTCATCGTCAAGCACGCCAACCCCTGCGGCGTGGCCATCGGCGCAAACATCCGCGAGGCCTACGAGCGCGCCTTCTCGACCGACCCCGAGTCGGCCTTCGGCGGCATCATCGCCTTCAACCGCGAACTCGACGCCGAGACCGCGAAGCTGATCGTCGAGCGTCAGTTCGTCGAGGTGATCATCGCCCCCAGCGTCGCCCCCGAGGCCGCGGTGGCCGTCGCCGCCAAGAAGAACGTGCGTCTGCTCGTCTGCGGCGAGTGGTCGGCCCAGCCCGGCGCCCGGCTCGACTACAAGCGCGTCAACGGCGGCCTGCTGGTGCAGGACGCCGACCTCGCGCTCCACGACGCGCTGCGCACCGTCACCACCCGCGAGCCCAGCGAGCAGGAACTCACCGACCTGCTGTTCGCCTGGCGGGTGGCCAAGTTCGTCAAGTCCAACGCCATCGTCTACGGGCGTGAGGGCATGACCATCGGCGTCGGCGCCGGTCAGATGAGCCGCGTCAACTCCGCGCGCATCGCCGCGATCAAGGCCGAGCACGCCAGCCTCCAGGTCGCCGGCTCGGTGATGGCCTCCGACGCCTTCTTCCCCTTCCGCGACGGCATCGACCAGGCCGCCGAGGCCGGCATCACCGCCGTCATCCAGCCCGGCGGCTCGATGCGCGACGAGGAGACCATCGCCGCCGCCAACGAGCACGGCATGGCCATGGTGTTCACCGGGATGCGCCACTTCCGCCACTAGGCCGGCGCATCAATCTGAACCGCAAAGACGCGAAGCACGCAAAGCGATCTTGAGGGAGGCCCTGGGCGCATCCCGACACCGGGGGCGGCAACAGGCCGCTCCCGGAGAAGAGCCTTGGCGTCCTTTGCGCCTTTGCGGTTCCATCTGCATCGGAGCAGCGGATTCGAACCATGCGCATCCACCCCACCGCCATCATCGAGGACGGGGCCGAGGTCGACCCCAGCGTCACCATCGGGCCCTACTCGATCGTCGAGTCCGGCGCCGTGATCGGTCCCGAGTGCCGTATCGAGAGCTGCGCGCGCATCTACGGCAACACCCGCATGGGCGCGCACAACCGCGTCTGTCACGGCGTCACCCTCGGTGCCGAGCCGCAGGACCTGAGCTTCACCCCGGAGCGCGCCACCCCGCTGGTGATCGGCGACCACAACCACTTCAAGGAAGGGGTCAACATCAGCTGCGGGATCAAGTCCGAGCAGGGTACCCGCATCGGCGACCACAACTTCTGGATGGCCTTCTCCCACGCCGGGCACGACGCCCAGGTCGGTGATCACAACATCCTCGCCAACGGCGCCACCCTCGCCGGTCATGTCACCGTCGAGGACCACTGCTTCGTCTCCGGTCAGGTGGCGGTCCACCAGTTCGCCCGTATCGGCGCCTACGCGATGATCGCCGGGGTCACCGGGGTATCGCAGGATGTGCCGCCCTACGCCCTCGCCGACGGCCACCGCGCCCGCTTCGTCGGGCTCAACGTGGTCGGGCTGCGCCGTGGCGGCTTCGATCAGGCGCAGCGCAGCCGCATCAAGGCGGTCTACCGGCTGGTGTTCCGCTCCGGGCTGCGGCTGGCCGAGGCGCTGGTGCGCGCCGAGCGCGAGCACCCCGGCCCCGAGACCGAGCACATCGTGCGCTTCATCCAGTCGAGTCGACGCGGGCTGATCTCGCTCGGCTGAGCCGCGAACCGAACCCAACCCACACAGCCAATCGCGCGGCCAGCGGCCGCGTCTGGAGCAACCCCATGAAGATCCTCATCATCGGTGGCGGCGGGCGCGAACACGCGCTGGCCTGGAAGGCCGCCCAGTCCCCGCTCGCCGAACGCGTCTACGTCGCCCCCGGCAACGGCGGTACCGCGCTCGAGCCCAAGATCGAGAACGTGGCGATCGCCGCCGAGGACATCGCCGCGCTGGTCGACTTCGCCCGCGCCCAGCAGATCGGCCTGACCATCGTCGGCCCCGAGGCACCACTGGTCGCCGGCGTGGTCGACGCCTTCGCCGAGGCCGGGCTGGCCTGCTTCGGCCCGCGCCGCGACGCCGCCCAGCTGGAGGGCTCCAAGGCCTTCACCAAGGACTTCCTCGCCCGTCACCAGATCCCCACCGCCGCCTACGGCGTGTTCACCGAGATCGAGCCGGCGCTCGCCTATCTGCGCGAGATCGGCGCGCCGATCGTGGTCAAGGCCGACGGCCTGGCCGCCGGCAAGGGCGTGATCCTCGCCGAGGATCTGGAGACCGCCGAGGCCGCGGTGCGCGACATGCTCGACGCCGGGCGCTTCGGCAGCGCCGGGGCGCGGGTGGTGATCGAGGAGTTCCTGCGCGGCGAAGAGGCGAGCTTCATCGCCATGGTCGACGGCGAGCACATCCTCCCCTTCGCCACCTCGCAGGACCACAAGGCGCGCGACGACGGCGACCGCGGTCCCAACACCGGTGGCATGGGCGCCTACTCGCCGGCACCGATCGTCACCCCCGAGATCCACGCCCGCATCATGCGCGAGGTGATGGAGCCGACCGTCGCCGGGCTCGCCGCCGAGGGCACGCCCTACACCGGTTTCCTCTACGCCGGGCTGATGATCGACGAGACCGGCACCCCCAAGGTGCTGGAGTTCAACTGCCGTCTCGGCGACCCCGAGACCCAGCCGCTGCTGATGCGTCTCGACTCCGACCTGATCGCGCTGTGCCAGGCCGCGATCGAGGGCCGCCTCGACCGGATCGAGGCCGCCTGGAACCCCAACCCCGCGCTCGGCGTGGTGATGGCCGCCGGCGGTTATCCGGACGGCTACGAGAAGGGCAAGGAGATCCTCGGGCTGGAGGCCGCCGCGGCCACCGGCGCCAAGGTCTTCCACGCCGGGACCACGCGCGAGGGCGAGCAGGTGCGCACCAGCGGCGGGCGCGTGCTCTGCGTCACCGCCATCGGCGAGAACGTCTCGGCGGCCCAGGCCGCCGCCTATGCCGGGGTCGACCAGATCTGCTGGGACGACTGCTTCTGCCGTCGCGACATCGGCCACCGCGCCATCGCCCGCGAGCGCGCGGACGACTGAGCGCTCGGCCAGCGCGCCGGGCCTGCGCCCGGCGCGACTCAGAGCCCGTCGAGCAACCGCGCCAGCCCGGCCAGCTCGGGATGGCGCGCGGCCACCGTGCGCAGCGCGTCGAGCACCCGTGGCAGGTCGTCGAGATACTGCCGCTTGCCGTCGCGCAGCGCGAGCCGGGCGAAGATCCCGCACACCTTGAGGTGACGCTGCACCCCCATGAGGTCGAACCAGCGCAGGAACTGCGCCGGGTCGCGACCGCCGGCGCTCGCCGCCGGGAGGACGCCGCGCGCCAGCGCCTGCCGGCGGAAGTCGAGCGCCCAGCCCTCGACGCGCGCCTCCGGCCAGCTGATATAGGCGTCGCGCAGCAGCGACACCAGGTCATAGGTCAGCGGTCCCAGCACCGCATCCTGGAAATCGAGGACGCCGGGGTTGTCCGCCGCCAGCCACATCAGGTTGCGCGAGTGATAATCGCGATGCACGCAGACCTGCGGCTGTTCGAGCGCGCTGTCGATCAGCACCCGATCGAGCGCGTCGAGCAGCGCCGTGGTCGCCGCCTCGGGCGTGCGCCCGAGATGGCGTTCGAGGAACCAGTCGCGGAACAGCCCCAGCTCGCGTCCGAGGAAGGCGGCGTCGTAGCGCGGCAGGTCGTCGGTCGCCACCGCCGTCTGCAGCGTCAGCAGCGCGTCCATCGCCTCGCCATAGAGCCGGTCGGCGTTGGTCTCGTCGAGCACCTGCAGATAGGGTCGCTCGCCGAGGTCGTCGAGCAGCAGGAAGCCCTGCTCGGTCGCGGCGGCGTGCACCTCGGGCGCATTGAGCCCGGCCGCGCGCAGCCGTCGCGCCAGACGCGCGAAACGGCCACAGTCCTCGTGCTCGGGCGGGGCGTCCATCGCGATCAGGGTACGATCGTCGAGATGGACCCGCAGATAGCGTCTGAAGCTTGCGTCGGCCGAGGCCGGGGTGAGCTGGAAGGGCGCCCCTTCGAGCACCTGTTCGAGCCAGGCGTGGAGCGCTGCGTCGCGGTCGGCCAAGGGGGAACTCCGGTGGGTTGTCGGTGAAAACACAGAGAGAGGCGCAATGATCCAGCCACCAGCACGCGCGCGCAATGCCGGGGTCGGCTCCGGGACGGCCCAGCTCGCCGTTCGACGGGGCATGATCGCGATTGATGGTATGGCCCAGATATGACATGGTTGCAGCCTCCAACCGGATCCGTCCACCCGCTCACCAACCAGCCCGTCAGACGCATGGCGACCATGGTCGACTTCAAACAGGGCGTGCGCGCCTCACTGCTGGCGACCCTGCTCGCCGTCTCCGCGCCGGGCGCGGCGAACTGCACCCAGGACTGCCCGGAGTCCGAACCCAGCGATGGCGGCACCCTGGCGACGCTGCGCGCCATGCTCTCGGCGATCCGGCTGCCCGACCTGGTCGCGCTCACCCCGCTCGCCCCCGATGACAGCCTCCCGGCCGAGCCCGAGGAGCCCGTCCCGCAGCCCGGCGCGGCGCGCGCCAGCGCCGACTATTTGCACCGGGGGCTGGCGTGGGATCAGTGCGGCCCGCGCAAGGGCGCCAGCGTCTCCATCCTCGGCAACGAGGACGACACCACCCCCATCGATATCGTCGCCGACCGGGTCGACTACGACCGCCGGGGCGAGCGCATCGAGCTGCGCGGCACCGTCGAGATCACCCGCCCGGGCCAGCGTCTCGAGGCCGACCGTGCCACCTACGCGAGCGCCAGCGGCCAGACCGAGGCCAGCGGCGACGTCTTCCTCGACTATCGCGGGCTGCGTCTCCAAGGCGATCGCGCCGACTACAACCTCGACACCCAGACCGGCACGGTCGAGCACGCCCGCTACCGTCTCTCCGGCAGCGCCAACCTGCGCGGCAGCGCCACCCGCGCCGAGCTGCTCGACCCGGCGCGCAGCCGCTACCAGGACATCGTCTACACCACCTGCGCGCCCGGCAACGACGACTGGTCGATCCGCGCCTCCAGCCTCGAACTCGACCGCGACAGCGGCATGGGCGTGGCGCGCAACGCGCGGCTGCGGGTGGCCGACGTACCGGTGCTCTACACCCCCTATCTGCGCTTCCCGATCGACGATCGGCGGCGCAGCGGCTTGCTGATCCCCTCGTTCGGCTCATCGAGCGAGACCGGCACCGACATCACCATCCCCTACTACTGGAACATCGCGCCCAACATGGACGCGACCCTGATGCCGCGCTACATGAGCACCCGCGGGCTGATGCTCGGCGGCCAGTTCCGCTATCTCTCGCCCCATCAGCAACTCGAGATCAACGCCGAGCTGCTGCCCGAGGACCGCAAGAACACCGAGGAAGGGGTGCGCGGCGCACTGCGCGTGTTGCAGAACGGCTACTACGCCGGTTGGTACAGCTCGATCGACTACGCCTCGGCCTCCGACGACCAGTACCTGGCAGACTTCGGCAACCGACTCGACGTCACCAGCCTGCGCAACCTCTCGCAGCGTGCCGACTTCGGCTATACCGGCGAGGGCTGGCGCACCCTGATCCGGTTGCAGCAGTTCCAGACCGTCGACACCAGCATCACCCCCGAGAACCGACCCTACGGCCAGCTCCCGCACCTCGAACTCGAACTCGACCCGCAGCGCTGGAACGGCCTGCTCGAGTACCGCTTCCAGGGCCAGTACGACTACTTCGACCACAGCAACGCCGTCCACGGCAGCCGCCTGGTAGCGGTGCCCTCGGTGCGCATCCCGATACGACGCAGCTTCGGCTATCTCATCCCCCAGGCACGGGTCTACTACACCGGCTACGAGCTGCAGGATCAGCAGGACGGCCTGCCCGAGCGCCCCTCGCACCTCATCCCCAGCTTCGACCTCGACGGCAAGCTGGTCTTCGAGCGCGAGACCAACTGGTTCGGCAGCAGTGCGCTGCAGACCCTGGAGCCGCGCATCTACTACCTGCTCACCGCCTACGAGGACCAGTCGGACACCCCGCGCTTCGACACCACCGCGCTCGACTTCAGCTTCGCCAGCCTGTTCCGCGCCAACCGCTTCACCGGCTACGACCGCATCGGCGACGAGAACCGTCTCACCCTCGGCCTGACCTCGCGCACCATCGCCGACGACAGCGGACGCGAACTGTTCCGCGCCAGCATCGGCCAGATCTACTACTTCGACTCGCGCCGGGTGCGACTCTACGGCGACGAGGCCGAGGAGGACGTCAGCTCCTCGGTCGCCGGCGAGTTCGCCGCCCGTCTCAGCCAGGACTGGAGCGCACGGGCGAGCGTGCAGTGGAACCCCAACGAGACCGAGGACCCGTGGGAGAAGCGGGTGCTGCAGCTGCGCTACGCCCCCGAACCGAACCGTCTGGTCAACCTCAGCTATCGCTACAACCTCGGCAACCAGACCGGATCCGAACGCTACGAGGACGCCGACCTCTCCTTCCAGCTCCCGCTCGGCGACCGCACCCGGCTGGTCGGGCGCTGGCTCTACTCGATGCTCAACGACGAGACCATCGAGGCCTTCGCCGGCATCGAGTACGGACGTTGCTGCTGGCGCCTGCGCCTGCTCGGACAGCATCTCAAGACCAGCTCCGAGCGCGACGGCAGCACCAGCGTCATGTTGCAACTGGAGCTTGCCGGTCTCGGTTCATTCGGCAACCCGATCGACAAGCTCCTGGAAAGAGGAATCTATGGGTACCACACGGACTAACCGGCCCGCCCCCTGGGCCGGCCTGCTCGGCGGCCTCGCGCTCGCCCTGGCGCTCGCGCTCGGCGCGACGCCCGCCACCGCCGCGGTCGAGGCGCTCGACGCCATCGTCGCCGTGGTCAACGACGACGTCATCGTGCAGAGCGAGGTCGAGCGCGAGATCGAACTGGTGCTGCCGCAGATGCAGCGCGCCGGCACCGCCGCGCCGCCGCGCCCGCAGCTCGAGAAACAGGTGCTCGATCGCCTGATCCTCAAGCGGCTGCAGCGCCAGCAGGCCCGCGCGCTCGGCATCGAGGTCGACGAGGCCACCCTCAACGAGGCGCTCGGCGACATCGCCGCGCGCAACGGTCTCACCATCGCCGAGCTGCAGGCCACGCTCGAGACCGGCGGCATCGACTTCGCCGACTTCCGCGCCGACACCCGCGACCAGATCCTCACCAGCCGACTGCAGAACCAGGAGGTGGTGAGCAAGATCCGCATCACCGACCAGGAGATCGACCGCTTCCTCGAGCGCGAGTCGAGCCTGCTGATCGAGCGCGAGCGGGTGCGTCTCCAACACATCCTCATCGCCCTGCCCGAGCAGCCCGACGCCGAGCAGGTCGCACGGGCCGAACGCAAGGCCAAGCAACTGGTGGTCAAGCTACGCGGCGGCGCCGACTTCGCGGCACTCGCGGCACGCGACTCCGACGGGCGCAACGCGCTGCAGGGCGGCGACCTCGGCTGGTTCGAGATCGGCGCCACCCCGACCCTGGTCGCCGACCTGGCGCTGACGCTCAACGAGGGCGAGATCAGCGACCCGATCCGCAGCTCCAGCGGCTATCACATCATCAAGCTCAGCCAGATCGAGGGCGCCAAGCCGGGCAACCTGCAGCAGACCCATGTGCGCCACATCCTCATCCGCACCAACGAGCTGGTCTCCGACGCCGACGCCAAGCGCCGTCTCTCGGTGCTGCGCCAGCGCATCCTCGGCGGCGACGACTTCGCCCTGCTCGCCCGCGCCAACTCCGACGACACCGGCTCGGCGCTGCGCGGCGGCGACCTCGGCTGGGTCAATCCCGGCGACACCGTGCCGGCCTTCGAGGAGGTGATGGACAAGCTCGGGCCGGAGCAGCTCAGCGCCCCCTTCCAGAGCCCCTTCGGTTGGCATCTGGTGCAGGTGCTGGAGCGCCGTACCCAGGACTCGGCCGAGGGTGCGATGCGCATCAAGGCACGTGAGGCGCTGCAACAGCGCAAGGCCGAGGAGGCGATCGAGCAGTGGCTGCGCCAGCTGCGCGACGAGGCCTATATCGAGATCAGGCTCGACGACCTCGAGCCCTGAGCGGACGAAGACGGCGCCGCATGGACAGGGCGCCGGAGGGAGACGGGACAAGCGACGGGCGCGCCGCGCGGCGCGCCCGGGGCGAGAGGCAGGTCGCGACTCAGGCGCCGGCCTCGAGCTGGGCGACCTTGTCCATCACCAGCTGCTCCAGGTCGCGCTTGTACTGCGCCACCCGCTCGCGGATCTCGGGGTCGGACGCGCCGAGGATCTGCGCCGCGAGCAGCCCTGCGTTCTTCGCCCCGTTGATCGCCACCGTCGCCACCGGCACCCCGGCGGGCATCTGCACGATCGACAGCAGCGAGTCCTCGCCTGACAGGGTCGAGGTCTTCACCGGCACCCCGATCACCGGCAACGGCGTCAGCGAGGCGGCCATGCCCGGCAGGTGCGCCGCACCGCCGGCGCCGGCGATGATCACCTGCAGCCCGCGCGCGGCGGCCTGCTCGGCGTACTCGTAGAGCCGACGCGGGGTGCGGTGGGCCGAGACGATGGTCATCTCGTAGGGGATGCCGAGACCGGCCAGGCTGTTGGCCGCCTCCTGCATCACCGGCAGGTCCGAATCGCTGCCCATGATGATGCCGACTCGCGCGCGCGCGCGTTCCTGAACCTGGCTCATGCCTGCTCCTCCCCGGTGATCTCGATCAGCTCGCGTACCCGCAGCGCCTTCTCGCGCGCCTGTTCGATGTCGGTATCGAGCACGGTGACATGGCCCATCTTGCGAAACGGCGAGGTGGTGGCCTTGCCGTAGAGGTGCACGCACACGCCCGGGATGGCCAGGGCCTCGGCCATCCCCCGGATCACCGGCCGGCCACGATAGCCGGGCGCGCCGAGCAGATTGATCATCGCCGCCGGCACCAGCTGGTCGGTCGAGCCGAGCGGCAGCCCCACCACCGCGCGCAGATGCTGCTCGAACTGGTCGGTGACACAGGCCTCGATGGTGTGATGACCGGAGTTGTGGGTGCGCGGCGCCACCTCGTTGACCAGCAGCGAGCCGTCCTCGGCGAGGAACATCTCGACACCGAACACCCCGACGCCACCGAGCGCCTCGACCGTGCGCACCGCCAGGGCGCGCGCCGCCTCGGCCTCGCTGTCATCGATCGCCGCCGGGGCGAGCAGCATGTCGAGCACGTTCTCGCCGGCGCGGAAGCACATCTCCACCGGCGGATAACAGCGGCAGTCGCCGTCGCGCCCACGCGCCACCAGCACCGCGACCTCCTTGCGCGCCGGCACGAAGCGCTCGACCAGCGAGGGCACCGGCAGGTGACGGTCGAAGTCCTCCGGACGCTTGATGATCGACACCCCGCGCCCGTCGTAACCACCGCGTCGCGCCTTCTGCACCAGCGGATAGCCGAAAGCGGCGAAGGCCTCGGGCGTGGGCTCGGGCATCGGCACGAAGGGCGCGGTGGGAATCCCCGCCGCCTCCAGCGCCTGCTTCTGGGTGAGCTTGTCCTGGATCAGCGCCAGCACCCCCGGCGCCGGATAGATCGCATGCCCCTCCTGCTCGAGCTCGACCAGGGTCTCGGTGCCGATGTCCTCGATGTCGAAGGTGAGCACGTCGCAGGCATCGGCCAGCTCGCGCAGCTTGGCCGGGTCATGATAGTGACCGACGATCTGCTGACCGGCGATCTGCGCCGCGGGCGAACCCGGCTGCGGATCGAGCACCACGCAGGTGCAGCCGATCCGCTTGGCGGCCTTGGCCATCATGCGGCCGAGCTGGCCACCACCGATGATGCCGATACGGGCAATGGGTAAGGAAAATCGATCCATAGTGCAATGATCGGGGATGTGGAAGAAATTGGAAAGCCCTAAAGAATACAGGGGAGTAGTCAGGACAGCGCGTGGACGTATCGGCTGGGTCGGGCGACGGTCGCGGGGACGCTGAGACGACATGGTATCGGCTGCGCCCGCGAGTCTCCAGTATTACGTTCCCTACAAAACCTCGCGTCCGAGGCGTCTGCGGACGCCAGCAAGCCTCAATCTCGCCGAAAAACGGGTGGCCGACTTGTCGTAACGGCTGGCAGGTCGTCGACAGGGCTTGAGTCCTGCCAACGGGCGCTCGGTGGCGTTGCGATCGCGGGATTTACGAAACGTCCGCAGACAGCCAGCCGCAGCGGCGCTTACGCCCTCTGCTTGTCCGCCGCCAGCGCCGAGGCGCATGGCACGGACCGGCGTCGAGTCGATCATCCAGGTCTCCCGCCCGATCCCCCGGTCTCGGGTCGTCGGAGGTGCAACCGCTCCAGGTCCTTGGGCAAGGTGTCGCCCCAGGCCAGCCATGCCATGCCGCCACCGGGCACAGCCCCGGAAGGGGCCCTTGAGCATCGGGCGAGCGCACCGGCACCGCTGGCTGCAATCAACGCCCTGGGCTTCAAACCTGTGCGATCGAGCCCCCCGTCAGAAACAAGGATCGCCAAACAGACGCTGGACGAAAGCCCCTTACTGGACAAGAGACTGGAACTCGCCGCGGGCCTTGAGCTTGGTCATGAACAGCGAAGCGCCAAACTCAGTCCAGTGCAGTTGGTCAAAATACGAAAACTTGTTGTTTTCATAGAACGGGCATCCGCCAGCGCAGAAAACCCCTTCGGTATCGATGAAGTCGACACCCAGACGACCCGCCATGCTCCTTGCATAATCGGTTTCTTCCGGTCTCAACCATCTCTTCTCGTTGAGCGATGCGTTCATCAAGGGCAAGGATCTTTGATCCTTGGTGATCGCATTGATGGATAGCCACGTCTCCCCGATCAATGGCTTCGGACCGAAAAAGACAATCTTTATCTCAGGATTCAGAGCCTTTATTTCCGTGACGGCCTGGCGATAGAATGCTTCCGCATCTTCCGGCTCGCCGGCCATTTGCCAGTGAGCGGCATAGACAAAGATTTCAGCGTCCTTTATCTCCTGCGAGGAGATCATCGTCGCAAAGTTCTGACGACACGAATCCGCGTTCTTTTCAGCGCCCCACTTCGGCATCATGAAGGCGGCGCACTCAAAGCTGGTCTGATAGATCTTCAGACCAAAACGATCGTCGTTCGCCAATGCCTTGTAGATATCGAATGCCTGACTATCGCCGAAGATCAGTATATTCGTCGCATCGTCACGGAAACCGCTGCCCGAAATCTCCGACCAATACTGTTCACGCTCCTGTTTTATCGCCTGCTCATCCATCGCAAGATTGGAGTTCAGCCTGAATCCAAACCCGTCACCCAGGTAGGTGGCAAGCCCAACCAGACCCATGCCCGACATGGCGAACACCAGCACCAGGACCTTCTTTCCAGCGACCCTGGAGCGAACCCTTTTCTCGACGAACTGGTAGGTCAACCATGCCAACAGGAAGGCCCCGGCGACACCGAGCAGCCGGGTCGCCACGGCAGGCGAGCCGTCCTCGAGGATGTAACCGAAGGAAAGGATGGGCCAATGCCACAGATAAAGCGGATAGCTGATCAGGCCGACCCACACGAAGAGCCGGCTTGAAAGCACTTTCTCGTTGACCCATGCCTGAGGCCCGGCAGCGATTATCAAGACGGCGCCAAGCACAGGGAACAAGGCCCAATAACCCGGAAACTCGGATCGTTCGTTGATTTGTGTGACGGCAACGATCAGAAACAGCACGCCAACCAAGGAAAAAACATTGGCCTTGTTTAGAAATGCCTTGCCCTTGCCCGGCTCGACGGCATTGCTGACCGGCTCGGCATACAGTTTCAGCCAGGCCAGCAGACTCCCCGCAAGCAGCTCCCAGAAGCGGGTCAGCGGAAGGTAAAAAGCGGCTTCCTCGTTGTTTTTTGTCGTGACGATACCGAGAGAGAAAGACACGACGAAGACACCCGCGATCAGCCAGACAAGGCTTAGCCCCCTTTTCCATGCCAGCATGACCAGCAGGGGCCAGAAGATATAGAACTGCTCCTCGACACCCAGGCTCCACAAGTGCAGCAAGGGCTTTAGTTCGGCGGCGCTATCGAAATATCCCGACTCCGTAAACAGAACGATATTGGATATGAAGGCAGCACCAGAGGCAATATGCTTGCCCAGCTGCTCGTACTCGTTCTCCAGCAAAAAATACCAGCCAAAGAGGTAACTCGAGAGCAGCACCAGGAAAAGTGCCGGAAAAATCCGCTTCACCCGTCTGCCATAGAAATCGGACAGACTGAAAGCACCGGCATCAACGCTCTTGAATATGATCGAGGAGATAAGAAAGCCGGATATCACAAAGAAAACGTCAACGCCAACGAAGCCACCCCTCAAATGGCTGGGAAAGGCGTGAAAAAGAACGACAAAAAGAACGGCGACAGCGCGGAGCCCGTCGATATCTGGACGATATGCGGGATGACAGCCAGAACCTTTACTTGGACGCTTTTCTCTTTCCATCAAAAACAACCTGCCCCCTGCCAGAAAAGCAGGAAGCACAAATCATGAATATTCGAAAAGCGAAAGGATCTTCACTTCCCAACAAGAGGCATGGCCGTCAACGCTCACACGAGCCCTTGAGCCTTTTCAAGAGCCGCAAGGTCTTCCCGAGCCCACTCCTCAACCACGACGGGAGTCTCGGGCTGCTCGTGACCTTGATGAGCGAATACTTGAAAAAGGCATAGGCGGCCATTTTATAGGTCGACTGAGGGTTGATGTAGATGGCTTCTTTGGCCAGTTGTCTGGGCCCCGCCTCGAACAGGGCCTGTCCTCTTGCCACCGGCGCCACCGGAAGGAGCCTGTGGTAATCCGCCACCATCCCGTCCAGGGTACGCGGCGGAGTCTCTTCGAGCCGGCCACGCACCCTGGAGAGACCCTCCCTGTCGCCATCGAGAGCGCGCATCAGTTCGACAACCGACCCGGCATCCAGGTCACACAGAAAACCGGTTTCACCATGATCGATGCGATCGACAAAACTCCCCACTCGGGTGGCAACCACAGGTATGCCATAGTGCTGCAGCTCGCCAAGCGTGTAGGAAAAGGTTTCCGGGACCAGAGAACAGAGCAAGCCGACATGCGGGCGCAAGGCAGAAAGCTCGGACTGAATCTCTCCCCGGGCATAGTGCTCGACGAGATGAACGCCGGGAATGCCCGAGAACACATGGCCGCTGACACCACAGCCGATCAGATAGATGTCGGCGAACCGAGCCAGACGCGGCAGGACCTGCTCGAGCAGCCTCAAGCCCTTCGCCTCACTCAGTTTTCCCGGAATCACAACACGCAACCGCCCCGTATCCTCTCCCGCGAGTGATGGGCTGGGCGACAACCCCAAGCCGTGCGGAATGACATGGGCAGGCAGGGACTCGAGCTGAGGCATCTGGGTACGCCATCGCTCGAGCACGGAACGGACAGGCGTGACCAGCGTGACGGGGTTGTCCTGCAAGACCCCGACAAAGGCTGCGCGCAACGCCTCCCAGTCCTCCGGGGCACGACTGGTAAAGAATTGATGACCAGGATTATCCTTCATGCACGCCCGAAGCCTTTCGCCATCGCAGCGGGCGCAGACATCGTTGAACCGGGAATACAGCGCGATACAGAAAGGATAATGGTCATGAGCAACCAGCAAGGTCGGGAGGCCCGTGCGAAAGACATCGAGCGAGTGACCGATCAGCGAAGAGACGATAACGCCCTGGACCTGATACTCCGAGAGGATCTCGCGCAGGACGGCGCGATAATCCAGGTTGGCCAGTGCCGTCTCCGTGATTGGCGTGGTCAGTGACCAGACACGGAGCGGCGGCATCGCACTGTAGCTGCTGTAAAGCTCGAGACGCTGCCCGAACTCACCCCAGGACCCGATCGACTTCAAGACCAGGTTGACGCGACTCGAATCACCGGCGATGAAATCATCCACCCAGTGACCGAGCCCGCCCCCCCAGCTATGAGCGATATGCAGCTGAACCGGCTGCGATGAACGGACTGCTGCGGAATCGATGGCTGGCGCATGCCCCTCGTCAAGCCTGGTGCGCAGCCATCCGAGCAGCCTGCTGAATTTCGACGCAGACTCGATGTAGGCCGAGAGCGCGCTTGACTCACCCAGGCCTCGCTGTTTGGCAGTCAGCAAATTCAGCGCGACCAAACTGACGAGACCGGCGCGCTCGAGACAAACGACCGGGTCCAGGTCCCTGTCTGCCGCCCGTAGAGCGGACAGCCCTTGCGCGGTCAAGTAGCAGCACTGGGGGAACAGGATGGGAAGCTGTAGGTGTTGCGTTGCGCCGAGCGCCGCAACCAGCCGGTCGTTGTCCAGCCACGCGGTCATGGCGGCCGCATCGACCGCGCCCGTTGAACTCGATCCACGCGCAGAGAGACCAGCGCCGTCATCGAGGGGCGGCACCCCCATGCAAAGCGGAGAAATGCAGCCGATCAGGGCGTCGTCCTTGGCGATGGAACGCAGCCGCGTATCCCACCCGGGCGGCACCAGGAAACCGGCGCCGACAACCATCACCTCGCTGACCGAGGCCGGCAGCGTGCTCAGGATGTCGGAGAGACCGTTGCTGACCTGCGGGTGGATCTCGATGCGATCATCGCGCGCGAGATCCAGGCCAACCCGGCTGGAAAGCTCGCGGCAAAATGCCCGCTGTTCCCGCTCGCTCATCCCCCGGCTAAACCCAGGCAGATAGAGTCGAATCCCGGTGGCGTAGGCAGTATTCGACAACAGCAGGCGCAGGCTCTCGACCAGACAGTCATCCCGCACCGTCAAGCCTGTTGTCGCAGGGCCCCCATCAAAGCAAAGCACGCGTTCCACGGTAGCATCAGCGCCGGAGCAACCGGGCACCTCGACTCACCAGACGGGCCACCTTCCAGCTACGTGAATGCTTGATGCGACGCAGCTCATCGAGCGCCTCGCTCAATTGTGCCCGCAGCGCCTCGGCGGGAAGCTCGTCGAAGTCCGTTGGTGCCGGACCATTGACACGGAACCAGTCGTAATAGGACTGATGGAGGTCTGAGGTGTCGAATGGATCGGGGAAGGCGTCCTGCAGATCCTGACGGTTGCGATAGACGATCCTCTGCAGCTTGGTGATCGTCTCCCCGTTGCTGTAGCAGGCAAACTTGCACGGCAGCTTGCCGAGCGCATCCTGACCGTTCTTGCGACACTCCTCGATATACCAGTCGCGCAGCTTGAAGAGCACCGGGCTGGATTTCCCGTAACGCTTCAGCATGGCCTCTTGGGCACCGCTGTCGAACCCGGAGAAGTGATAGAAGCTCAAGGGCTGGCCATTGATCTCGATGCCGTCCTCGATCGAACCCGTTGCCTGTCGGTGGCTGATGTTCCAGGTTGCGACATTGTATTGAGGATCACGCAGGATCAGCACGTCCTCGAAGAAGCCGGGCGCCAGATCCACCCACCGCTGATCGGTGAACAGTCCGTTGGGGATATCGTCATAACAGAAGTCCACCAGCCGCGCCGCCCACCAGTCGAGAAAACGCCGTCCCTCGCTGCTGGCGGTGTTGACGCCGACGAACCCCAGATTGTAGATCCCGTGCTTCAGGGCACTGATCTCGTTGTCGAGAATCCCCTGCAGATCCTCCTCGGGGTCGGTCAGGTGAGGCGTCAGGGCGACGCTGTGCTCGGCAAGCTTGCCGCTGAGTTCATCCAGACCACCGAAAACAACCATGTCGGGGTCGAAATAGAAGACCTGCGCCGCATCATGCCGTCGTGCGATCTCCTGTGCCGCCAGGCCTTTCACTGCGGTGCAAAGCTCCACCACGCTGTGCTTGAACACCCAGGCATTGACATCGGCGATCGGCAGATCCTCGATCTGCAGCACACTATCGAACGGCTCCACCGCCAGATCGAAACCGCTGGGCGGCGTGTCACTGAGCATCAAGTGGAAACCAGCATCGGGGCAGACCCGCTTGACCGACGAAGCCAGCACACGAGCCTTCGGCAGATAGTTGCTCGTAATACTGGTAAAGCAGTGAGGCGATGATTTCATTTTTTACGCAGAATCCTCGTATAACGCCAACTACGGCTGGCATGAATGGCGGCCAACTCCGCCTTGTGCGCGGCCAGATCGGCTTCGCGCGCGGCCAGGGCCGCCTCGCGCTCTGCCAGTTTGGCCTTCAGCAAGGCCACTTCTTGCTGGCGAGTGCTCGACTCCAGGTCGAGCGCATCACGCAGCAGGGCCACGTCAGCCTCGCGATCGCGCACGAAGCGCTCGACGCGTTGCTCACCCAGCTCCCGCCAATGGCGACGCAGATGGCGATGATTGCGGTGCATGGCAGCCAGCAGCGCGCGCGGGACACCGAAGCGCTCGCGGAGTATCCCTCGCTGCATGCGCTCGATCTCCGCGCCACCGCGCAGCGCACCCGACAAAATCGTATTGGCGCCGTGAAGGCGATAATCGAACAGGGGCTCGTCGATCAGATAGGTGAATCGCTCCGGCGCCTCGAGCGCGGCCCGCAGCGCAAACTCCCAATCGACGACATAACGATATTCCCTGAGACCACCGATGCGATCCAGCAGCGCGCGCCTGAAAAAGAAGTTCGAGGTCGAGGCCGTATAGTTGCCGTACAGCAGGCCAGCCACGGGGCCATCCGCCCTCGCGTACTGACGGAACCCCTCGATCATCGTATTGAACCAGTGGCCGGGGTCGCTCACGACGCCCCCGTCCTGGTCGATCAGGCGCAAATCGCTGACCAGGAAGTCGTACGCCTCCCCCGCCACCGCGAGCAGACGCTCGAGACGATCCGGGTGATAGCGGTCGTCGGAATTCAGGATGGCGACCCACTCCCCGCGGGCCATCGACAGCCCGCGGTTGATCGTCGCATGCGAACCGGCGTTGTCCTGGCGCAGCAGCCGGGCGCGCGGATCATTGGCCAGGGCACGCTCGGCAACCGCCGCCGTGTCATCCGGCGAGCCGTCATCGATGACGATCAGCTCGAGGTCATTGAAGCTTTGCCGCAGCACACTGTCGATGGCCTCGGCGATGAACGCCTGATGACGGTAAGCCGGAATCACGACACTGACACATGGACTCTTGCTCATGATTCCTCTCTGTTGAAAACGGCGGCCATCATCACTCACGCCCCTTTCGCCGCAAGCCGTTCACCCGCCGCATCAGCCAGCGCAGCGGTGCGGTCATGGTCCAGGATCGGGAGGACTGGATGTCCCGCAGTGCGGCCTCGGCCGAGGCATGTCGCGACTGGCTCAGGTCGAGCGCCTGGTTGACCGACGCCAGCTCGGCGCGCTGACGTGCGACAACATCCTGCAGCGTCTCGACGTCGCGCTGGAGCTGGTGACAGATGCCAACATGGCGCTGCCAGAAGATATCCGTCTCGCCGGTGAGACGCAGATACGCGGAGAGTTCCGGGGCGCCCGCGGCCACGGGCTCGCCGGGCGCAAGCGCCCGATGAAGGATCTCCAGGGCCAGCGCGCGATGAGCCGGCGTCCCGATCGCCAGGGCGGTCCAGGCCAGGCGCAGGCGCGACGACGGCTCGTCTGGCGGCTGCGCCGGATGCGGCAGCGGAGACACATGCCCGTCGAGACCCTCGCTCAGATAGTGACGCAAGACCTGCAACCGCTCCCAAGGCTCGCGAGCAAGCACCTCGGGACGCGCGGCGCTGGCATTGCGCTCGCCGTCGAGGATGCGGAAGTCGACCAGCTGCGCGTCGAGGATATGGATCTCGTAATGCGCGCAGAGCCGCACCCACATGTCCAGATCGGGCAACTGGGCCAGACGCGGGTCATAACAGCCGACATGGTCGTAGCATGAGCGCCGGATCAGGACCGAGGGGTGACACAGACAGTTTCCGGCATGAAAGAAGTGATCCAGCCATGCCTGACGAGAACGGTTCGCCTCCTCGAAGATCAGATAGTCCTTGTGTCCCGCGTCGGTGAAGGGCGCGCCGCGCTCGTCGATCAGGCGCGGCTTGGCAAACACCGCGCCGCACTCGGGGTGGCGCTCGAGAAACGCCACCTGAAGCGCCAGCTTGTCCGCTCGCCAGCGATCATCGGAGTTGAGCACGGCGATGAACTCGCCGCGCGCCCGCGCGATGGCATCGTTGACCGCGATGCAGGCCCCCTGGTTGACGGCAAAGCCGTGAAAGCGGATGCGTCGATCCGAGGCGGCAAGCTCGCGGAGGATATCGGCGGTGCCGTCATGGGAGCCGTCGTCGGTGACGACCAGCTCCCAATCGGTGAAGGTCTGGGCCTGCACGCTCTCGATGCATTCACGCACAAAGGCGGCATGGTTATATGCAGCGACAACAACGCTGACTCGTGGACTACTCATGATCGATCCATCTCTGTACTCGGCGCCAAGGCCTGCCTATCCTGCCCGCGGCGGCCAGGACTCCATGTCCTATCGTGGCGCGTCCTCGCCAAGCAACGCCGCCTCCAGTCGCAGCAGCTCGCGCGAGCGCTCCTTGACGCGCCGCGCCGGGCGACCGGCATAGATGCCGAACGCCGCGCAGCGCTTGGTGACCAGGCTGAGCGCGCCGACCGCCACGCCCTCCTCCAGCGTCACCCCGGGCAGGATCACGCTCCCGGCACCGACGATCGCATGCCGCCCGAGCCTCACCTCGCCGTGGGCAACGGCCCGATAGCAATCGGGCACCGTCGGATTGGTCAGCGCGGCGCCGGAGTAGTCATCGCTGCTCGAATACACCGACACCCGCGAGGACAGACCGCTGAAGTCCTCCAGACTGATCCGCGCCGCGCCGATCAGGGTACAGCCGACGGCAAGATGCACATGGCTGCCGATCGCGATGCCTCCGGCACCCGCCGACACCACGCAGAAGTCATCGATGCGCACCGCATCGCCCAGGGTGATGCGCGATGCGCCATAGAACACCGCACGCTCGGAGATCTCGACGTCGCGACCGACGCCGGCGAACCCCAGCGCCTCGACCTCGGCACGCTCAAGCATCGCCATCACCGGCCTCCTGCAAGACCGCGATCACGCGCGCCTGATCCTCCGCCTCGAGATCCGGGTAGAGCGGCAGACAGAGCACCTGTTCGGCCGCGCGCACCGCGTTCGGCAACAGGTCGGGCTGCGCCGATGGCAGCCCCCGGTACATCGGGAACGCCGAGATCAGCGGATAGAAATAACGCCGGGCATGGATGTCTCGCGCCTTGAAGCGCTGGTACAGAGCATCGCGATCGATGGGGTACGCCGACTCCACCATGATCGGGAAATAGGCATGATTCGCCCCCTCCGGCACCGGGTCCGGGTGGCAGCGCAGTCCGGGGATCTCGTCGATGGCCGCGCGATAGATCCGCGCCAGCTCCGCGCGACGCGCCAGCGCGGCATCGACGTGCTCGAGCTGCAACAGGCCGAGTGCCGCGCAGAACTCGTTCATCTTGCCGTTGATGCCGGGGGCCACCACCGTCACCTCGTCGACGAAGCCGAAATTCTTCAGCCGATCGATACGCTGCTTGGTGCGCGCGTCCGGGCAGATGATCGCCCCGCCCTCGAAAGTGTTGAAGACCTTGGTGGCGTGGAAGCTCAACACCGACAGGTCGCCATGATCCACCAGACTGCGCCCCCCCACCCTGGCCCCGAAGGCATGCGCGGCATCATAGATCACCTTCAGGTTGTAGGTGTCGGCGATGCGCTCGATCGCATCCAGATCGCACGGATGGCCATAGACGTGCACCGCCAGGATCGCCGTGGTCTGCGGCGTGATCGCCGCCTCGATGCGCGCCGGGTCCAGGTTCAGCGTCACCGGATCGACATCGACGAACACCGGCTTGATCCCGTTCCACAACAGCGAGTGCGCCGTCGCCACGAACGAGTAAGGCGTGGTGATCACCTCCCCGGTGATGCGCAGCGCCTGCAGGGCCGTGATCAGCGCCAGCGTACCGTTGGCGAACAGCGCCAGGTGCTCGACCCCCAGGTACTCGCCCAGCGCGGCCTCGAAGCGTGCGTGGAAGGGACCAGCGTTGGTCAGCATCCGCGCATCCCAGATCTGCTCCAGATAGGGCATGAACTCCCGCAGCGGCGGAAGGGCGGGTTGCGTCACATAGAGGGGTCTGGAGGAGGACATGAGTGCCGATCAGCAGAGGTTAACGGAGAGATCCCGATGTCTCGCAGACGCTGCGGGCGCGCACCAGAGGCCGTCGGCAAGCGGGGCCGCGGCGACCGACGCGCGGTCGCGGCGACAGCCCCGGACAGCGCCCCTACGCCTCGCCCTCGAGCGTGCGGTGTGCCACCTCGTTCTGCCAGTGACAGGCGGCATGCAGCGGCAGGGTCTCCCCCCGCACCACCTTGAACGCCAGCGCGATGGGCACGAAGTCACACACATCGACCTGAGCGATCTCGAGATTCTCCGGGATCGACAGCATCGCGGCGATCGAGTAATCCCCCTCGCGCAAGCGCACGGTAAAGCGCCAGTCCGTCTGCACCACCTGGCCGGCGCGCAGATCGGTGATGGGGCGCGACTCGATCTCGGTGTCGGAGTAGATGATGTCATACCCCGTGCGATCGCGCACATGGTAGGCCATGCCGGCCAGCGCGATCGCCTGATTGGCGCGAAACAGCATGCGCAGCACCACCGTCTGGCCGAACTCGACGCACTCCAGCGGCTGGCCGTCGAGATCCGTCAGCCGCACATCGAGGAACTCCGCCTGACCGTTGCGGATGCGCTGAAAGTCCGCGCGCCGCGCGAACTCGGCCTGCGCCTCGAGATCCGCGGGATCGAACAGATCCTGCGCGGGCAGCTCGGGCGAGGCGGCCTCCGGCGTCGGTCTGGCGGCGCGCTCCGCCTGTACGCGTGCGCTGTAATAGGCCTCCACCACCCCGGCGGTCTCGCCCAGCGCCACCGGCTGCCCCCGGTCGAGATAGAGCGCGCGCTGGCACACCGACTTGACCGCGCCCACATCGTGGCTGACGAACAGCAGGCTGACCCCGTCGTCGATCAACCGCTGGATGTGCGCCATGCACTTGGCCTGAAAATACATGTCGCCGACGGCCAGGGCCTCGTCGACCACCAGCACGTCGGCATCGACGTTCACCGCCACCGCGAAGGCCAGACGAACGTACATCCCGCTCGAATAGGTCTTCACCGGCTGGTCGATGAAGGTGCCGATATCGGCGAAAGCGGCGATGCGCTCGAAACGCGCGTCGACCTCCGCCTGCGTCAGCCCCAGCACGCTGCCGTTGAGATACACGTTCTCGCGCCCGGTGAACTCCGGGTTGAACCCCGCGCCCAGCTCCAGCAGCGCGGCGATCCGCCCCCCGGTCTCGACCCGCCCGGTGGTCGGCGCCAGGGTGCCGCAGAGCATCTGCAACAGTGTCGACTTGCCCGAGCCGTTGCGCCCGATGATGCCGAGCGTCTCCCCCCGGCGCAGCTCCAGCGACACCTCGCGCAGCGCCCAGAACTCGCGATAATACTGCGGCGGCGGCTGCCCCCGCAGCCCGCGCCAGCGCGCCACAACCGATTGCTTGAGCCGGTCCTCCGGGCGTTCGTACACCCGATAGCACTTACCCAGCCCCTCGGCGCGGATCATCATCGGCTCAGACGACATCGGCAAACCCTCGGCGTGCCCGCTGGAACCACCAGAAACCGCCCCAGGCCACCATCACGCTGATGGCCGAATAGACCAGCAGACCGCCCCAGTGCGGCAACTGACCGAACAGCAACACCCGCCGGCTCTCCTCGATCACCAGCGTGAGCGGGTTGAGATACAGCAGCGTCTGCCCCAGCTCGGGCAGCGCCGAGAGCGGATAGAAGGTCGGCGACAGAAACAGCATCACCGTGGTCAGCAGACCGATGCTCTGCCCGATGTCGCGCAGATAGACCCCGGTCGCGGCCAGGAACCAGCCGCACCCGAGCGTCACCAGCAACAGCGGCGCGACCACCACCGGCAACAGCAGCGCGGTCCAGGGCAGCGACTGCGTCAGCAGCCACTGCCCCGCCAGCAGCACCACCAGACTGATGCCCATGTGGAAGAGCGCCGAGCCCAGCGCCACCCAGGGCAGCACCTCCAGCGGAAACACGACACGCTTCACATAACTGACATTGTCCAGGATCAGCCGCGGCGCGCGATTGGCCACCTCGGAGAACAGCGCATGCACGATCAGCCCGGCGAACAGCACCAGACCGAAGGCCGCATGCCCGTCCTCCACCGGACCACCCCAGCGCGCCTTGAACACCACCGAGAACACGAAGCTGTAGACCAGCAGCATCAGCACCGGGTTGAGCACCGACCAGGCCAGCCCCAGCCACGAGCCGCGGTAGCGACTGCTGATGTCGCGCCGGACCAACTGGAGGACCAGCCCCCGGTTGCGCCACAAACTCGCCGGCAGGGCCGACGGCGCGGTGGTGGATATATTGGAATACGGAGAGTCCATCGGCAGCTTGGGGAGGTCGGGTGAGCAGGTGACGGCGGGCCGCGCGGGACACGCGGGACACGCCAGGGCAAGTCAAGGGGCTCAGTGTAGCGATCCGGGGCGGACGGGACAATCTTGCGCACCACCAGCGGTCGCCCGAGGTGATGCTAAAAAGAGACACGTTTCAATATAGTGTCAGTCGCGCACTTTCAGGCTTGTTTTATGGAAAACTTTGAGTAGAATTTAGCAGTGCTCGTATCCAATGTTGCTTTTTGGGGACACCAAAATGAGTTCCTGGTACAGGTCGGCACAGCGGAATCGGGCGCACGAAAGCCTGTCGGCGCCACCGCCCACGCTGAACCGCTCTGGTACAGCAACTCGACGGCCGAGCGCTTGCGCCATGGCGTGAGTTGCTGATAGCGTCAGGCTGCGTTAGCCTAGCCGAGTTTCGGGCTCACCCACCACCCTAACATCCCACCGTAAAGGACTAAAACTCATGGCTCTCCAGACCTTCGTTCAAGACTACTATCTGCAGCAGAACCCCGACGTCCTCCAGGCCATCCTGCAGGGTGTCTTCACCAGTGCCGAGCAGCACTACACCCTTTACGGCGAGGCCGAGGGTCGTCAGCCCAACCCCTACTTCGAGCCGACCGGCTACTACACCCAGAACCCGGACGTGCTCGCCGCCGTGCAGGCCGGCACCTTCTCCAGCGCACTGCAGCACTTCGAGATGTACGGTGCCACCGAAGGTCGTCAGCCCGGCGCCGACACCTTCAACGAGGCCACCTACCTCGCGGACAACCCCGACGTCCAGGCTGCCGTCGACGCCGGCACCTTCAGCAGCGGTTACGAGCACTTCGTGCTCTATGGTGCGGACGAGGGGCGTGACTCGGGTGGGTCTGAGACTCCGACGAGTGGGGAGACTTTCACGCTCACTGAAGGTGTCGACAAGGCGACCGCCAACGTCTTCGATGCGCCGCGTGCCTACACGCCGGGCGGTACCGACCAGGTCAACTCGCTGAACGACGACGACGTTCTGACCGGCAAAGGTGACAACCCGACCCTGAACCTGACCTTTGTTGACGATGCCGATACCGGCAATGCCGTTATCGCTCCGGTGCTGAACGGCATCGAAACCATCAACACTGACGTGGTGGGTACGGCCAACAAGACCCTGGATCTCCAGGACGCTACCGGTGTTAACGAGCTCAACGTCTCTCGTATCAACAACACCAACTACACCACCCAGAACATCACCAGCGCGGTTGAGAGCTTCTCGCTCAACAACACCAACGCGCCGGCCGGCAACGTTACCTTCGTTCACTTGGCCTCTGCGCTGAGCGGCGATGCAGACGAAACAAGCCTCACGCTGAACAATGCCCAGGTCAACACCCTACGCGTTGATGCCGGCACGGCAGGCGCTACAACCGCCGGCGTTGGCTACGAGACCGTCAACCTGGAAAGCGCTGGCTCTGCCAACGCCGTGAACAACCTGAGCCTGGAAGATGTAGAAACGCTGAGCATCTCCGGCGATCAGAACCTGGTGATCGGTGGTCTGGGTAACGCAGCCGGCTCGCTGAGCAGCATTGCGGCTGGCGAGCTGACAGGCAACCTGGACATCAACCTGGACGGCGTGCTGAGCGCTACCCAGGACGGTACCTCGGGCACCAACATTGGCTTGTCTACCGTGACCGGTGCCGGTGACGACACCGTTCGCATTACCAACGACACCATCGGTACCACCGACAGCATCGAAGCCGGTGAAGGCGACGATACGCTGGCGCTGCAGGCCGACACCACCAACAACTTCACCCCGGCTCTGACCGGCGATGCGCTGGTGACGGGTGTTGAAAACGTCTCCATGACGCGTACCGATGACGGCCTTGTGGCTGATGGGGCAGACACGCTGACGCTGGATCTGGCGCGTATCGACGGTGACCAAGCCACTCGCCTCTTCAACAACGGCCAGAATGATGCAAGTGGTGACGGTGTCGCTACCTTCAACCTGAACAACGCCTCCGAAGGCGACGCAGCCAACATCAGCATTCAGCACAGCTCCAGCAACAACAACGCGCTGACTGACACGGTCGTCAACGTAGACGTGGAAGCCGGCGTTGATACCGTAGGCATGGCCATCGAAGAAGGCGTTAACGACGACCCGCGCTTCAACTTCGAGCTGAACGCTGACAGCGACGGCATTGTCGCCAATTCCATCAACAACGTGAGCAACATTGCGCTGGCGGACAACGACTCCGAGTCCAACACGGTCGAGCTGACCCAAGCGGCGCGTCACACTGGCACCATCAGCGTCACCGGCGGCACGGAAGGCACCTTCCTCAACCTGGATGCGACTGCTGGTGGCGGTGCCACAGCAGGCGGCTACGGCCACGTGCTGACCGGCGCTGCAGGCGATGCCACGACTGCCGCTGCTGCGGCTGCGGAGACTCGCGACACGGCCGTGGATCGCGTGTTCAACTCCGTTACCGGCGACCAGGTGCTGACCGCCTCCAACATCGATGCCGCCGACTTTGCCGGCAACTTCGAGGCGCGTCTGGGCGTGTCCAACACCAACGCTCAGTTGGGCTCCGGTGACGACACCCTGATCTTCGCCGACCGTGCCGGTATCTCCAGCGCGACCACCGGTCTGACCATTCAGGACACCGTTTCCGGTGGCGAAGGTTACGACACCATCATCCTCGATGGCGGCGCTGCTCCCATCACCCTGGGCGCGTCCGAGTGGACCAACCTGTCCGGTGTGGATGAAGTGCGTGTGGCCGGCCAGGCAGGTGGTAACTACACCGTGCGCCTGACCGATCAGCTGGTGACTCAGTCCGACAGCGGTGACACCATCAACGTCGTCAACAACGACGGTGATCTGACCACCAACGCTGAGAACACCCTGACCGTCGACACCCGTGCGCTGGCAGCTTCCAGCTCGGTGACCTTCACCGGTGCCAACGGCGACGGCTCCTTCGCTTTGGGTGCTCGCAACGCGCAAACCGTTATCTTGAACGACGTGACCGCCAACGGTAACAACGTTCTGGACGGTGGCGATGTCAACGTGGTGTCCGAGTACGTGGCCAACGGTCGTAACGTGTCTGGCGGTGCTAACGCCACCTTCGCCACCCAGGCGGCGGCGGATGCCCAGTACGTGGCTGACGTTGCTGCTGGCACCGAAGGCAACAACAACGTGCTGCAGATCTTCAACACGTCCGAAGTGACCGTGGGCGATCTGGCCAACACCCAGAACTTCAGCACCATTAACTTCACCAACGATCAGGCAGCCGTGCAAACGCTAAACCTGACGCTGGACAACGCCACCGTGGATTCGCTGGTTGACGCCAGCCACACGGCGACGGCCGAGCAGGTGGAGACGCTGACCATCACTGCCAACGACAACGCGATTGTTCCTGGTGCCACGTCCAACCTGAACGTACAGGCCGGCACCGTCGGTGCGCAGTTCAGCCTGAACGTGACCGGTGACGGCGGTGCTGACGTGATCGTGGCGGGTGCGGGCGCCGACATCATCACCGGCGGCGGTGGTGCTGACACCCTGACCGGTAGCGCGGGCAACGACAGCTTTGTAGTTGCTGCTGGCGATAGCGTCGAAAGTGGCGCGGGCAACCTCGACGGCGATGTTATCACTGACTTCACCTCCGCTGATGATCAAATCGATCTGGCAAACGTAGGTGCATACAGCGAAGCCGACCAGTCCGCTGCCGCTAACTACGCCGCGGTCGTTGCAGCTGTTGATGCCGCCTTCACTGGTGGCGGTGCAGGTAACGAAGACATCTACGCTGCCGTTGATGCTCTGGGCAGCGGCGACACTTGGGTATTTGTCGATACCAATGCTGACGGCTCTTACACTGCTGGTACGGATACCTTCATCACTCTGCAAGGTGTTAACACCCTCGCAGGCGTTGATGCAGCTGACTTCGTATAACACGCTAGTGAAAGCTTCAATGCCTATCCAACGATAGGCAAACACTTCCAACCCCCGGCCTTGGTCGGGGGTTTTTTTTTACTCAAGGGAAGAAAAAGGGAAGAAAAAGACACCCACTTACCTTTGACTTCCCTCCCCGCCTCTCCTACCTTCCTTTCATCACCCCTTGCGGAGAGACCTCATGACTCGTCCCCGCGCCTCGCTCGTCTCCCTCTCTGATACGCCTTGGTACCACCTCGTCACGCGCTGCGTGCGCCGGGCCTATCTGTGTGGCTTCGATCGGTTGACCGGACGGAGCTTCGAGCATCGGCGCGGCTGGGTGGAGTTGCGGTTGCGGCAGCTCGCCGGGGTGTTCGCGATCGATGTCGCGGCCTATGCGGTGATGAGCAATCACGTGCATCTGGTGGTGCGGCTCGATGCGGAGCGTGCTTCTCAGTGGTCGGATGAGGAGGTGTTACGGCGCTGGCGATGTCTGTTCCGGGGGCCGGTGGTGGTGGAGCGGTTCCTGTCGCCTGCGACGCGGGCGGGGATGACCGAGGCGGAGCTGGATGGTGTCGCGGAGCTGGTCGCGACCTACCGCGCGCGGCTGGTGGATCTCTCGTGGTTCATGCGGGTGTTGAACGAGTCGATCGCGCGGGCGGCGAATCGGGAGGACGGGGTGCGGGGGCGGTTCTGGGAGGGACGCTTTCGTTCACAGGCGATCCTCGACGAGACCGCGCTGCTGGCGGTGATGGCCTATGTCGATCTCAACCCGATTCGGGCGGGGATTGCGGAGACGCCGGAGGCGAGCGCGCACACCGGGATCGCGGCGCGGATCGCCGACTTGCAAGGGGACGGAGAGGAAGCAGAGGCGGCACCACAGCCCCGGCAAGGCTCATCGCATCCACCGCCCACCCCAGCGACAGCATCGACGCCGCCAGAGACCGAGGACACGGAGCCCAGGGCAGACGCACGCAGCGCTGAACTCTGGGAAGCCGCCCTCAGCCGTCTACCACCTGCCCCACTGATGCCATTCGGCAACCCCGCCGAATGCCCCGCCACCATCCCCTTCACCTTCGACAATTACCTGATCCTGGTCGACTCGCTCGGGCGTGCCCTGCATCCACGCAAGCGTGGCGCGATCCCGGCGGAGTTACCCGACATCCTCACCCGGCTCGGCATCGCCCCCGAGCGCTTCGTCGAGCACGCGGGATTCCTGCTCAAGGGGTTCGGTGCGGCGATCGGTGCGCCGGAGCGAATGACGGCGCTCGCCGCACAGCGGGAGTGTCGCTATCTGCGAGGCGTGCGACGCGCCAAGCAGTTCTTCACGGCTGCCGCCGCCACGGCCTGAGATATCGATCGCCCATCTGCCGGGGTCGTTTCGTGGGCCCAGCCTGAACCCACCCTGGGTCCAACGCGCCCCAACCCCTGGGGCCTGGCTGACCCCTGAACGGACGAATCCGAAAGCACGAATGATCGCTCCCCCGTGGCCCCCTCGGGGCGGGACGATGAGCGGGCGGAGATACGGCGAACGCGAGAGACGCCAAGGGTTGGCGCGGAGATGGGGAGGCTCGACAAGCCGGACTGGGCGAGGGTAGGATGGCCACCGTCGCGGGGGTGTTGGAGCACCTGACCGCGTAAAGCCCCGACTGACACAGAGTCGAGCGCACCAGTGGCCGGCGGTATTCTAGCAAAGTCCCCCAGGGGCTGGCGTGTGCCGTACTGCCCGTTCGCGATCCCTCTCAATCCAGTCGGTGGTCTCCGTTTCCGTATACTGGAGATTGCCGAATGTCCATTCAGTTCGCCACCTCGCCGGTGGAGATCCTGGCCTGGCAGCGCCGCGTGCTGTCCGAGCCGAGGCTGAGCCATACCGCCAGCCGCATCGCCACCAGTCTGTCGCTGCACATCAATTCGCACTCCGGCGTCGCCTGGCCGTCGCTGCGTACGCTCGCGCGGGTGTCGAACACCTCCTACAGCTCGGTCAAGCGCGCCATTCGCCGCATGGTCGAGCTACAGCTGCTGCAGGTCGAGCGCGGCGATGCCAGACGGGCGAATCGTTATCGGGCGATCCTGCGGCGCAACCCACCCCGGCCCGCGGCGCAACGCGCGCCCGACCCTGCGCCCAGACAGCAGGCCGAGCCGCGTCCCGTCGATGACGCCGCCATCGCGCGGGTCGTCGCCCACCTCAACCGCGCGGCCAACGCCTGCTTCCCCGACGCACCGGGCACCGCGACCTACCGCATCCTGCGCCGCGCACTGCGACGACACGCCCCGGAGACGCTGTGCGCCGTGGTCGACCTGAAGACCGCCCAGTGGGGCCGCACCGAGCAGGCGCGTTATCTGCGCCCATCGACGCTGTTCACCCCATCCCGGCTCGAGGGCTATCTCTCCGAGCTGCACCAGCGCGGACGACCGGCCTCGCCCCCTCCCCCACCGTCACCCGAACCCCCGCGCAACCCCGACCGCACCACGCGCCCGCCGACCGCACCGGGCAAGGTACGGCGCCATCTCGATGCGATGCGCCATATCCTCGGGCCGAGTCGCTCCTGAAAAGGACACCCACTTACCGGGAAGCGCTCCTGAAAAGGACACCCAGTTACCGCGGATACTGAAACGACATCGCCCCTTCCCCGGCGAGATCGCGCCGCGCACTCGCCCATGCGTGTCCAACACGCGCACGAAACAGCGAACAACACCTCAGGACGACAATAAATCGTCCACAGTCACTCCCCATCGATCGACATCCGTCATCGGACGTGTTGGAGTGGTTCGGGCACTTGCGCCCTTGTGACCGACCCCATCGACAGGAACTGGTCGACAACGGCGTATCGGCCCTCGAGCCCGGACGGCTCGATCTCCTCCCCGGCCATCACGGCGGGGAGGATTGTCCCGAACCCCGGTGCGCACGATGGAGAGATCGCAGATGGTTAGGTTTTTCGACGAAGACTTTTACTTGCGCAACAACCCGGATGTCGCGGCGAGCGTACAGGCCGGCACCTTCACCGCTGAGGAGCATTTCGAGCAATACGGACGTTTCGAGGGACGCAACCCCAACGCCTTCGTCGATCTCGATTTCTATTTGCAGCAGAACCCGGATGTTGCCGAGGCGGTCGCCAATGGCAGCACCACCGCTTACGACCATTTCGTCACCTACGGCGCGCAGGAGCAGCGCCAACCCTCGCCGCTGTTCGATCCAGCCTTCTATCTGGAGCAGAACCCGGATGTCGACAGCGCCGTGACGGCGGGCACGCTGACTCCCTTCGCGCACTTCTTCGACTACGGCCAGGGCAACGGCGAGCTTCGCGCCCCCGCCCCCGGCATCGATCTGCAGGCCTATGCCCAGGCCAACCCCGATGTGCTGGCGCAGGCCGAGGCCGGACAGATCGGTATCGCCGAGCACCTGTTCACCTACGGCTTCGCGGAAGGGCGTGATCTCGGCAATGGTCTGAATCTCGCGGACTTCGCCAACGATCCCGACTTCCAGGCTGCGGTGGCCTCCGGCAATGCCGCCGCCGCGCTCGCACGGGTCAACGAGGTCGCGCCCTTCCTGCCCGCGTTCACCCCGCCCGAGGGCTGGACACCTGCCGCCGACGCCTCGATCCCGGTCGACTTCATCCCCACCGAGGGCGTCAGACTACAGATCCCCCAGGGCGTCGAGGTCCCGGACGACATCGAGCTGCCCGACACCTTCGAACAACCCGGCTCGTCGGAAACGCCAGACGAGTCGGGCAGCGGTGGCGGCACGCCATCGACCCCGACGTTCAGCGTCACCGAGAGCGGCACCTCGCCCAACATCACTCTGACCTTCGCGGGATCGGCGACCGGTGACATCACCGTCACCGAGAACGCAGGCGCACTGACCTTCACCCGCGATGGTCACGAGGCCAGCACCAAGCCCGACCTCACCGACCTCGACGACGCCGGCATCCCGGGGCCGCTGACGATGAGCGCGGCCACCTTCGCCGTGACCGGCCTGGCGGCCAAACTCGCCGCTGGCGCCACCAAGGTCGACGCCAGCGGCGCCACCGCGGCGCAGCTCACTGCGCTGTCGAGCAATGCAGCCAAGCTGGCGGCCGACGGACTCAGCAACCTGACCCTGACCAACACCCAGAGCACCACCGAGATCGGCAACCTGCTCGGCAAGGCCACGGACGCGCAGGTCACCGCCACCAACATGGACGGCACCGACCTCGCGGCGGTATCCACCAACATCGCCAAGGTCGTCACCGACGGCATCACCGGCACCCTGGCGCTCTCCACCACCGGGCTCGACGAGACCGACATCGGCAACCTGCTCGGCACCCAGACGGCGACCGCCGCCACGGTCAACGTCGATGCCGCCAGCATGACCGATGCCGAACTCGGCGCCGTCAACACCGGCATCGTCAAGGTCGACGCCATCTCCAACCTCACCCTGACCGACACCCAGAGCGCCGCCGCGATCGGCAACCTGCTCGGCAAGGCCACGGACGCGCAGGTCACCGCCACCAACATGGACGGCACCGACCTCGCGGCGGTATCCACCAACATCGGCAATGTCGCCAACAACGGCATCACCGGCACCCTGGCGCTCTCCACCACCGGGCTCGACGAAACCGCTATCAGCAACCTGCTCGGCGCCAAGACGGCCGACGCTGCCACGGTCAACGTCAACACCGCCAGCGACAGCGACAGCGACAGCGACAGCGACAGCGGGATGACATCCGCGGAGCTGACCGCGGTCGCTCAGGGTCTCGCCAAGATCAACGCCCTCACCATCGACACCACACACCAGATTCAGGGGCAGGGGCAGGCGGCCGACATCAGCGGCCGGAGCTTCTCGCTGACCGGCACCAACACCACCACCGACTATCTGCAGCTGGGCACGACCTCGGGCGACGACACCATCACGCTGACCAACGTCACCACGACGGACGCGAGCGTGGTCGTTGACGCCTCGACCGGCACCGACACCATAGCCTTCGGCACCGGCACCTTCTCCGTACTGTTCGACCACACCGCTGATGGCACCGGCGGCAACTCCATCACCGGGTTCGATGTCGGTGACGGCGGCGATGTGCTGGCCTTCAAAGACAACGCCAATCTCGACCTCAGCGGCACGGCCAGCGAGACCTTCGACAAGGGCGACATCAGCAACGCCGATCAGGTGACGGGCAATGTCATCGTCGCCACCAACGCGATCACCGCGGCCAGCGACATCGAGACCATGCTGGCCAACCAGAGCGGGGTCACCGGTGGCGCCGTGGTGGTCGCCTACAACACCAACACCACCCAGACGGAGCTGTACTTCGACAGCGATGGCGCCAACGACGGCAGCGGCGCCGAGGTCACCCTGCTGGGCGTGGTCGACATCACCCAGGCCGACGTCGCCAACCTGACCGCCTACAACTTCCACGTCATCTGACGACAGCCCGCGCCCGCGACGGCGCCCCGAGCTGCGGGGCGTCGCGCACGATCCGGCCACCGAAGACGGCGACCGAGCTACACTGCCGAGATGAACCAGGCGCAAGCGCGCGTGGTCATATCGTCCATTCATCCCCGTAGCGAAGCCCCGCCATGGTCAGCACCGTCACTCGCGCGAACGATTCCACTCATCGAGCCGTCCCCGGCCTCGGCTACGACGGCGTGGTCAAGGTCAGCGCCGGCGGCTATTACGGCACCGGCGTACTGTTATCCGACGGGCAGGCGGTGCTCACCGCCGCGCACCTGTTCGATCCCGGCGTGACCTCGGCCAGCGTCACCTTCGAGACCACCGCCGGCAGCGAGACGCTGACGGCGAGCCGGGTGACGCTCCACCCCGACTACGACCCGGTCAACGGCAACCACGATCTGGCGCTGGTCTGGCTCGACCAGTCGGCCCCGGTCACCGCCGAGCGCTACGGGCTCTATCGCAGCCCCGACGAGATCGGGCAGGTGTTGACCCTGGTCGGCTACGGCACCCCCGGCACCGGCGCGAACGGGACCATCGATTCCTATTCCGGCGAGTCGTTGCGACTGATGGCGTTCAACACCTTCGATGCCGGGATCGAGACCCTGGACGCGCGCTTCGGTCGCATCCTCACCTGGGACCCGGCCACCGGCACCCAGCTGATCGCCGACTTCGACGACGGCACAGCACGGCGCGACGCGCTTGGCCAACTGCTCGATCTCGACCATCTCGGCATCGGCGTGAACGAGGGGCTGATCTCGCCCGGTGACAGCGGCGGACCGGCCTTCGTCGACGGGCGCGTCGCCGGGATCGCCAGCTATACCGCCAGCATCAACACCTGGCTCACCCAGCCCGATGTCGACAACCAGGTCAACAGCAGCTTCGGCGAGATCGCCTCCTGGCAGCGGGTGAGCCACTATCAGCAATGGATCGACCTGAGCCTGCGCGCCAATTACACCGACGCGCCGAGCAACGCGACCGAGGTCTCGCCGATGGTCCAGGAGGGCGACAGCGGCACCAGTCACGCCTACTTCCTGCTGGAGTTCAACGGCACCCGCAGCGGCCCCGAGGCCTGGCTGAGCGTCGACTACGCCACCCGTGACGGCACCGCGGTCGCCGGCCAGGACTATCTGCCGGTGAGCGAGACCCTGGTGCTCTATCCCGGCGAGGATCAGGCGGTGATCGCCGTCGAGGTGATCGGCGACACCATCCCGGAAGAGGCCGAGACCTTCTATCTCGATGTCTTCAATCCGGTCGGCGCCGACTTCGGCGCCGGCGTCACCCAGCTGAGCGCCACGCGCATCATCGTTGACGACGACTGGTGGGGCTGAGGCCGCGCCGCCGCGCCGACCTGCAGCGATCGCGCCATCCGCGTTATCATGATCGCCTGACTCGAACGCCCGTGCGCCAGGACCGACGCGCCGGTCGGCGACGCCCGGGATCGGCGCGTCCGATCCCCGCTCCAGCCGCGCCCTCGGCCACGCGCCACCCTGCCCCCATCTTCATCCGAGGTCGAATCCATGCCCAAGATCGCTGCCTTGTCACGCGAGCGCCACGCCGCTCGGCGCTGGAAACGCTATGACTCCTATGCCTTCGCCCGGGGCGCGGCGCTGGTTGATGTGGTGGCCGCCGAGCTGCCCAAGGCGACCATGAGCCTGCCGCTGGCCTTCGTCCGTCAGGGCGAGGGCTTCGCGCTGAGCGCGGTGCTGGGGCTCGCCCCCGGCCGCAACCTGTGCGTGACCCAGGAGGGCCGCTGGGTCGGCGGCGGCTACATCCCGGCGGCGCTGCGCGGCTATCCCTTCCGCCTGGTGCGCACCGAGGGCGACCAGCTGGTGCTGTGCATCGACGAGGACAGCGGCCTGCTCACCGACGACCCCGAGGACGAGGCGCTGTTCGACGATGAGGGCAAGCCCTCGGCGGCGATCACCAAGGTGCTCGAGTTCCTCCAGCAGGTCGAGACCAACCGCCAGGTCACCGCACGTGCCTGCGCCGCGCTGGCCGAGGCCGGGGTGATCGCGCCCTGGCCGATCAAGGTCCAGGGCGACGAGGGTGAGCGCGAGATCGAGGGGCTGTTGCGTATCGACGAGGCCGCGCTCAATCAGCTCGACGCCGAGACCCTCGCCGGGCTGCGCGCCAGTGGCGCGCTGTCGATGGCCTACTGCCAGCTGCTCTCGATGCAGCACCTGCAACGGCTCGGCCTGCTCGCCAAGGCCCACGCCCAACACGACGAGGCCGCGGCCAAGCAGGCGCGGGCGATGCTCGACCAGCCCGAGGAGGAGAGCTTCGAGTTCGACTGGGACGCGCTGACACGCTGAGCCCGACACCGCCAACCGCTTGACCCGACAAGAAGATCGCGCGCCGCCCGGCAGATCCCCGCCGCGGTGGCGCGGACACGGACGAGGCACGCCCTGTGCTAAAATTGCCCGTTGATCAATCGAGGAATCCCCATGGCCGAACTGCAGCCCGCGAAGACCCTCAAGGAAGCAATGGCGATCTGCCGCAGCTCCTTCTACGGTGCCGGTTTCTTCAGCCTGTTCATCAACTTGCTGATGCTGGTCCCGCCGCTGTACATGCTGCAGATCTACGACCGGGTGCTGGCCTCGTCGAGCGTCTCGACGCTGATGGCGCTGACCGTGCTGGTCGCCTTCCTGATGCTCACCATGGGGCTGCTCGAATGGGTGCGCTCGCTGGTGCTGATCCGCGTCGGCGCCCGACTCGACGGGGTGCTCAGCCAGCGGGTGTTCGACGCCACCATGGATGTCGCCGCGCGTCAGCCCGGCCAGGGCAGCGCGCAGCCGATCAGCGATCTCGGCGGCTTTCGCCAGTTCATGACCGGCAACGGGCTGTTCGGCTTCTTCGACGCGCCCTGGATCCCGGTCTACATGGTGGTCATCTTCATGTTCCACCCGCTGCTCGGGGTGATCGCGCTCGGCGGCGCGCTGATCCTCATCGCGCTGGCCTTCCTCAACGAGTTCCGCACCCGCAAGCCGCTGATGGCCGCCTCCAACCAGGCGATCCGCGAGCAGCACGTGCTCAACGCCAAGCTGCGCAACGTCGAGGTGATCGAGGCGCTGGGGATGCGTCCGCAGATCCAGCAGCGCTGGCACGACCACCACGCCGAGACCATCGGCTGGCAGGCGCGCGCGAGCGAGGAGGCGGCGCTGCTGATGGCCACCAGCAAGTCCTTCCGCATGTTCCTGCAGTCGCTGATCCTCGGCGCCGGCGCCTGGCTGGCGATCCAGCAGTCGATCACCCCCGGCGTGATGATCGCCGCCTCGATCATGATGGGCCGCGCGCTGGCCCCGGTCGACCAGATGATCGGCTCCTGGAAGGGCTTCGTGAACGCCCGCGCCAGCTATGGCCGGCTGCAGAAGCTGCTCACCGAGATCCCGCCGGGCAGCCGTCACATCAGCCTGCCGGCACCGACCGGCGCGCTCCAGCTCGAGGGCGTGGTGGCCGCGCCCCCCGGCGCGCGCAAGCCGGTGCTGCGCGGGATCTCGCTGGAGATCGCCGCCGGCGACGTGGTCGGCATGATCGGCCCCTCGGCGGCGGGCAAGTCGACCCTGGCGCGGGTGATGCTCGGCATCTGGCCCCTGGCCTCGGGCGCGGTGCGGCTCGACGGCGCCGATCTGGCGCTCTACAACCGTGACGAGCTCGGCCCGCACATCGGCTATCTGCCGCAGGACGTCGAGCTGTTCGACGGCACCGTGGCCGAGAACATCGCCCGCTTCGGCGAGATCGAGGACGCCGAGGTGGTGGCCGCGGCGCAGCGCGCCGGGGTGCACGAGCTGATCGGCCAGCTGCCCAACGGCTACGACACCCGGCTCGGCGGCGGCGGCGTGATGCTCTCCGGCGGTCAGCGCCAGCGCATCGGGCTCGCCCGCGCGCTCTACAAGAACCCCAAGCTGGTGATCCTCGACGAGCCCAACTCCAACCTCGACGACCGCGGCGAGGCGGCGCTGCTCGAGGCGATCGACAACCTGCGCGCCACCCACGCCACCGTGGTGCTGATCTCGCATCGCCCGAGCGTGCTCAAGGCGGTCGACAAGGTGCTGGTGATCAAGGACGGCCGCATCGAGGCCTACGGTCCGCGCCAGGAGGTGCTCTCACGCGTGCTCAAGCCTCGCTCGGTCCAGCCCGCGTCGCTGGACGCGGCCTCCAGCGCCAGCGCCTGACCCGAGAAACGACCGGCGCGGGCAGCGGCCCGCGCCATACCCCGCTCTACCCCACCCTCCCACTGACAGGTGACCCGACGTGTCGCAAGCATCCGATTCGACCACCCAGGCCCCGCAGGCCAGCATCCAGGATCAGCGCATACGCTGGTTCGGTATCAGTGTCATCCTCGTGATGTTCGGCGGCTTCGGGAGCTGGTCGGCGATGGCGATGCTCGACAGCGCCGCGGTGGCGCCGGGCGTGGTGACGGTGGAGTCCTACCGTCAGGCGGTGCAGCACCTCGAGGGCGGCATCGTCAGCGAACTGCTGATCACCGAGGGCGATCTGGTCGAGGCCGGCGACCTGCTGGTGCGGCTCGACGACACCCAGTTCTCCTCCCAGCTCGAAGCGGTACGCAGCGAGCTCGGCGCCCTGCTCGCGCTCGAGGCGCGACTGCAGGCCGAGCGCGATCGCAACGAGGCGATCGCCTTCCCCGAAGAGCTGATCGAGCAGGCCGAGCACGACTCCCGGCTGCAGGAGTTCATGGAGACCCAGCATCAGGTCTTCATCGCCCGCCGCGACGACCTCGAAGGCCGCGTCGGGGTGATGGAGCAGCGCATCGAGCAGCTGCGCGAGCAGGTCAACGGGTTCTCCGAGCAGGAACGCAAGTTCGAGAAGCGCATGGCGCTCTACGAGGACGAGCTCAAGGGGCTGCGCGCACTCTACAAGGACGGCATGGGCGACAAGGTGCGGATGCTCGCGCTCGAGCGCGATCAGGCCGAGGTCGAGGGCGATCTCGCCGCGGTGCGCTCGCAGCGCGCCAGCGCCACGCTGCAGATCGACGAGACCCAGCTGCAGATCGACCAGGCGTGGCGCGAGTTCCTGCGCGACGTGGTCACCGAGCTGAGCTCGGCGCAGGAGCGCCTGTTCGACGCCCAGCAGCGCCACCGTGCGCTCGCCGACCGGGTGCGCCGCACCCAGATCCGCGCGCCGGTCTCGGGCAAGGTGGTGGGGCTGCAGGTGCACACCCTCGGCGCGGTGATCTCGCCCGGCGAGCGGGTGATGGACATCGTCCCCGACAATGACCTGCTGGTGATCGACGCCCAGGTCACGCCGCAGGACATCGACAAGGTGTTCCCGGGGCTGGAGGCACAGGTGCGCTTCACCGCCTTCAACTTCCGCACCACCCCGACCCTCACCGGGCAGGTGGTCACGGTCTCGGGGGACCGCCTGATCGACGAGCAGAACGGCCATCCCTACTTCCTCGCCCGCATCGAGATCCCCGAGGACCAGAGCCAGCGTCTCGGCGACCTCAAGCTGCTGCCGGGCATGCCCGCCGAGGCGATGATCGTCACCGGCGAGCGCACCTTCCTCGACTATCTGCTGCGCCCGCTCAAGGATGCCCTGGCGCGTTCGATGCGCGAGGAGTGACCCGCAGGGGAACCGACCGCGGGCCGCGGCGCCGGTGGTCGATCCCGTCTCGAGCATCCTCGTGCCCGCGACAGGATAAGGCCCGCTCAGGCCGCTGTTCCTGCCTTTTGAGTATCGCCATCCTCTTGTGAAGGCCATCATCACGGTGCGCTCGACTCGGGGCTGCTCGCGATCGCTGTATGGCCGTGCCGACTGGCGTGGCAGTCGTTTTTTCGATAGTGCCCTGACCGATACGTTTCGATAAGATCAGAATCTCTTGCGAGGTTCCCCCCGAATTTCGTCCCCCAAGGATTGACGATCAACGCTTGGAGAGCACGATGCAGAAGATCCCGAAGCGGGTGTACACGCAGGAGTTCAAGGAGCAGGCGGTCAAGCGAGTGCAGTCGGGGCGCAGTATCGCCCGATGGCGCGCGAGATGGGCCTAGTGGAGCAGACGGTACGCAACTGGGTGCGGCGCAGCGAGGCGGGGAAGCTGGTGGCGAGCGCGGGCCAGGCGGTGACGCCCGAGGGGATGGAGCTATCGCGGCTGCGCGCCGAGGTTGCCGAGCTTCGCGAGGAGAACACGATCCTGCGAAAAGCGACGGCGTACTTCGCGAAGGATGCGCTGTGAAGTCCGCCTGGATCGATGCGCATCGCGGCGCGCACGGCCTGCGTCGGCTGTGTGCGCTGCTGGGCGTCAGTGCCAGCGGTTATGGGGCCTGGCAGCGCGGCGGCCAGCGCCAGGGGCTGAATGATGCGCAGCTGACGTTGCTGCTGCAGGCCATTCACGCCGAGACCGGTGGCGCCTATGGCAGTCCGCGGATGGTGCGAGCGCTGCGCGCCCGCGGCCTGAGCGCGAGCAAGGCGCGTGTGGAGCGGCTGATGCGTGCGCACGGCCTACGCGGGCGTCATCGGCGTCGCTATCGCGTCACGACCGACTCGAGCCACCGCCTCCCCGTCGCCGAGAATCTGCTCGCCCGGGACTTCCGGCCCAGCGCCCCGAATCAGGTATGGAGCGCCGATATCACCTACCTCTGGACCGACGAGGGCTGGCTCTATCTGGCCGTCGTCCTCGACCTGTTCAACCGCGAGGTCGTCGGCTGGTCGATGCGCGCCCGCATGGACGCCGAGCTGGTCATCAGCGCCCTCGACATGGCCCATGCCCGGCGCCGGCCGCCACCAGGGCTGCTGCACCACTCCGACCGGGGCAGCCAGTACGCCAGCCACGCCTTCGAGCAACGCCTGCGTCGCTACGCCATGCGTTGCTCGATGAGCCGGCGCGGCAACTGCTGGGACAATGCCCCGACCGAGAGCTGGTTCAACAGCTTCAAGCACGAGCGCGTCTTCGGCGAGCGCTTCCCGACCCGCGAGGCGATGCGCGCCACGGCCTTCGAGTACATCGAGGTCTTCTACAACCGCAAGCGACTGCACTCGACACTCGGCTATCGCTCACCCGTCGAGTTCATGCAACAGTGGGAGGCGAGACAGCGCCGCGACCAGACGGTCGCATGAGAACAACCCCTTGGGGGACGAAAAAACAGGGCAACTTCACTTGCTTTAAGGATGAAGAAGATGTATCTGACATGTCCGCGGTGTCACTCCAACCATGTGACCAAAAATGGATTCAACCGGCTGAACAAGCAGTTGTACAAGTGTCAAGATTGCGGTTGTCAGTTCGTTCTCCATCCTGCCAAGGAACCGGTTTCTCAGGAAACCCGCGAACTGATCGATCGGTTGCTACTGGAAAAATCTCCCTGGCCGGAATTGCCCGTGCGGTGAAGGTCTCCAATGCCCGGCTTCTGTGGGATTCCATCCCAGCGCAATATCAGACTTTCGCTCCCGTCTACACAGATTTCTGGAGCGCCTATGCGCGGATCATCCCAGCACACCGACATTACCCCAGTGCGAAGTCCCAAGGGGAAACCAAGCACATCGAACGGTTCAACGGTACACTCCAGCAGCGTATCTCCCGCCTGGTGAGAAAGTCGCTCGCGTTCTCGAAGAACCAGGAAAACCATCTAGGTGCACTCTGGAACTTCATTCATCATTACAACGCCACGATGTGCGTGTGATTTATTATGGGTGAGCCGAACATGCCGAACGATTCAAAATCCTATCGGTCAGGGCACTACCGTTTTTTCCTCCTCGCCGAGGGTGCGCGATCAAGGTCTGGGGCCGATTGCTGGCATCGGGATGTGACCTTGTCCGCCAGTGGTGACCACCGGTGGCATTGTGCCGCTTCGAAATCCGTGTTCTCGTTGCGCCGGACGATGCCATGACACCTGCCCGGATTCCCACCAACAGATAAAAACAACATCCATGTATTTGCCGAGATGCTTTTCAATTCATCTGCGTTCATTTTTGTCTTTCTGCCGATCGCCTTCTTCGTCTATTTCGCACTCAACAGTAGGCGCTGGGTGGCAGCAGGACGGTTCTGGCTAGTCTTCTGCAGTCTTTTCTTTTACTCCTACTGGAATCCCATCTACTTGCCGTTGATCCTCGCTTCGATGGCGGTCAACTATTTCCTGGGAGGCGCGCTCAAGCCAGGAAAGAGAAACGATTTCGTGTTGCTTCGGCCTTTCTCGGCTGCCCGCAGGAAGCAGGTCATTCTCGGTATCGGCGTCGCTTTCAACCTCTCGGTACTGGGATACTTCAAGTACGCGGATTTCTTTATCTCCAACCTCAATCATCTCGGTGCCGATCTCGATCTGCTCGGGATCGCGCTGCCGCTGGCGATCAGCTTCTTCACCTTCCAGCAGATCGCTTATCTCGTCGACAGCTTCCGTGGCGAGACGCAGGAATATCGCTTCATCAACTATGCGCTGTTCGTGACCTTCTTCCCGCAGTTGATCGCCGGACCGATCGTTCACCACAAGGAGATGATGCCGCAGTTCGCATCGACGCGTCTGCTGGTGATAAACCACAAGAACATTGCCCTGGGACTTTTCATCTTTTCGCTCGGGTTGTTCAAGAAGGTCGTGATCGCCGATTCTTTCGCGGTCTGGGCCGATGCCGGGTTCTCTTCTGCGGTACCGCTGGTCTTTGTCGAGGCCTGGACCACCAGTCTGAGCTACACCTTTCAGCTCTATTTCGACTTCAGTGGTTATACCGATATGGCCATCGGTGCTGCCCTGCTCTTCAATATTCGCCTGCCGATCAATTTCAACTCGCCTTACAAATCCCTTGATATTCAGGATTTCTGGAGACGCTGGCACATCACCCTCGGTCGTTTCCTCAAGGACTATATCTACATCCCGCTCGGTGGCAACCGCAAGGGCAAGACGCGGACTTACATCAACCTGTTGATGACCTTCCTGCTCGCGGGGCTGTGGCATGGTGCGAGCTGGATGTTTGTGTTGTGGGGGGCGCTCCACGGGATGGCGCTGATCATCCACCGCTTTTGGAAACGGCTGGGGCTGTCCTTACCGGCTCTGGCTGCGTGGCTGGTGACCTTCAACTTCGTCAATCTTGCCTGGATATTCTTCAGGGCGCCGGACCTAGCGACAGCGACCAATGTCATCTCCGGCATGTTCGGTCTGAACGGTTTCGGTGGGGTCGGTTATGAGCACTTCACCACCGCACAGTTAGCCTGGCTCGGAACCATCCCAGATGCCCTGAGCGGTACTCAGCTGATATTGCTGACCAATGCCATCCCACTCTTCGCCAGCGTTCTGGCGTTGGCGCTGATCTTCCAGCGCAATACGATCCAACTTGCCCGAGAACGCTTAACCATGACCCGGATCTCGTTGGCATCGTTGTTTTTCTCCATTGCCGTCATGGTGATGGTGAACAGCGTCAGCAACGTCTTCCTGTACTTCAATTTCTGATCAAGATGAAGAAAAAAGTCATCGTTTTCTTGTCGTTGGCGGCATTGCTATTGGCGATTCTTCCCGTGACCAACGTGGTTTATCTGCTGCGTTCCGATCAGGAGATCAAGAGCAAGTTACTCTATCGTCTAGATCCCATACTGCCTGACCTGAGTGCGATGATGAGTCGCTTTGGGATCAGCCTGTTCCCTTCCCAGGTCGTCATCGGCAAGGATGGCTGGCTCTTTCTGGGCGACAAGTACTCAGAGGCAATCACGAAAAAAAGGGTTGGAGCCGAGTCAGAGCACACCGAACGTGCAAGGGTCTCTGGCGCTACCCTGGAGTTGTGGCGGACTCACCTGTTGGCGACGGGAGTGAAGGATGTCGTGCTGATGCTCGCGCCCGACAAGTCGACCATCTATCGCGATTACTTGCCTGAGTGGATGCGTCCGGCCCCGGTGACGCTGGCCGATGTCTTTGTCGGCTCGATGTCGAGCGATGCCTGTATCGATCTTCGCGGATTCATCGCAGAAAGATCCCGTCAGGAAGATCGTCTTCTTTACTACAAGACAGACACCCACTGGAACAACCACGGGGCTTGGCTGGCTTACGACTTTTTCATGACCGATGTGTCGTCCAGGCACTCTGAGATCAAATATGCCTTGACGGGTTCCGTAAGCGATCAAAAGACCATTCCCGGTGGGGATCTTTCACTCTTTTTAAGAATGAGTGATGTGCTTGAAGACTTTTCCCCCGTGCTTCAGGTCGAACCGGAAAAGCAGATCGATGCCAAGCAAATCGATTTTCAAACCAAGGCGGTCAAGTCGGCGGCAGGGAATCCTCCCGTGTTCTTCCAGCTCGAACCGTTGCTGGTCGTTTCCAGTGATGCCGAAAACGATTTGAAGGTGATATGGCTGAGGGATTCCTTCGGGACAGCGCTCTCACCCTATGTCGCGCGATCCTTTCGTGAGGTTTTGCAGGTTCATTATTCCGCCATGACGCCCGCCAAGCTGGATGCGCTGGTTGAGGCATTCCGGCCCGACTACATCTTCATCACGGGCGTGGAAAGAGATGTCACGACATTTTTCGCCTACTTTGCCGATCATCCGTTCAGATGAGTTGGACTGCCCCCACCGATCTTCAATCCATGACTTCGTCGGCTGGGTCGCCGTTTGGCAACCCAGCAAGGCGTCGGTACTGGGGCCACGAGGCGATGGCAAAGTTGGCCCCGTGGCCCAATCGCTATCACCGCATCTCAGTCGCCGAGGTCGTCGAGCCTGATCTCGACATAGGCCTCGTCGCACAGTTGACGCAGCCACAGCAATCGGTGCACAGCGAACTCTGCGCCTTGCTCGCGCTCGAACGTGATCAGGCCGAGGTCGAGGAGGATCTCGCGGCGGTGCGCTCGCCGACCGGCTGCGCCCGCTCAATGATGCCCTGGCGCGTTCGATGCGCGAGGAATAATCATCCGCCACCCCGGAGACCCCAGGCGCGGCCATCGATCGCCGCGCCCGGGGGCCGCTACGACGTCTCCCATCGCTCCGCCAGCCCGCTTGGCAGCACCCCGCCTCGCCCCAACCCATGCCATAACCATGGGCATCGCCCATGATGGTCATCCGCACAGATCGCAGGGCACCTAGCCCGCAAGGACAGGCACGATGGAGCATCTCTCACGCATCCTCTATGTCAGCCGTACCAGCCAGGGGGTCGGCGAGGCCGAGCTCAAACAGATCCTCGAACAGTCGAATCGGCACAACAAGGAGCAGAGGATCTCCGGCATCCTCTGCGCCGGTGGCGGCCACTTCATCCAGGTGCTGGAAGGACCGCAGGAGGCGGTGTTCCGGCTCTATGGCCGTATCCTCGACGATCGTCGTCACTACGACAGCTTGCTGATCGGCGTCGCCCCGATCAAGCAGCGGATGTTCCAGGGGTGGTCGATGGGCTATCTGTCCAACCCACCGGAGGTGATGGAGGCCAGGCGCAAGCAGCTGCTGGCGATGTGGGAGAGGCGCGCCGAGGCCGACGAGCTGGTGGTGCTGATGCGCAAGTTCCTCGAACAGCTGCGCGGCTGAGGCCTCAGCCCCCGCCCATGCGTCGGGCACGGGCGGGGAGACGGGGAACGCACACGACCGCGCCCGCTCAGGAGTGCTGGGCGGCGGTCTGGGGAACCACGGCGGGGGCCGACCACAGCCGCTCGAGGCTGTAGAAGTCGCGGACCTTTGGCAGCATGACGTGGAGCACGATGCCGTTGAGGTCGACCAGGGCCCACTCGCCCTCGGCCACGCCCTCGGTGCCGAGCGGCGCCTCGCCGGCGTCCTTGGCGCGGAAGGCAACGGTCTCGGCGATCGCCTTGACGTGACGATCCGAGGTGCCGGAGGCGATGATCATGAAGTCGGTGACGGCGGTCTTGCCGCGCACGTCGATGACCTCGATGTCATTGGCCTTCATGTCGTTCAGGGTCTCCACGACCAGTTCCCGAAGTTGCTCGAGCTGCATGCGATCTCCTCTGCTTTGAGAGTGTTTGGGGTGCCTGTGCACCGGTCACGACAGGTCGCGATCATCGCGACGCCTGCCCTCCTGGCCCTGGCCGGTCGACGACGTTGCAAGCGTGATCGCCGGCGCCGCGCCATCCCTGGCACGGCCTTGTCGGACGGGGAACGCCCCATCCCGCGGAAAAAGACTGACTCAGGCGGGCAGCTCGCCCATGCCGCAACCGTCATAGACGCCGGTGCGCGCGATATAGGCGCGCACCGGCTCGGGCAGCAGGTAGCGCGGGCTCTGCCCGGTGGCGAGCAACCGCCGGATGCGGGTCGCCGAGATATCGATCTGGGTGACCTCCTGGAAGAGGATGCGCCCACCCGGCGCGCGCGCGAGTTCGGCGCGCGTGTCGCTGCCGCGACGCGCGTACAGCGCCTCCAGCTCGGGATCGACCAGCGCCCGGTGACCGGGACGACGCATCACCACCAGATGCGCCAGCTCCAGGATCTCCTGTGGCCGGTGCCAGCGCAGGAAGGCGGCGAAGGCATCGGCGCCGACCAGCAGACACAACGGCCGCTGCGCGCCGAGCTCGGCGCGCAGCGAGGCCAGGGTGTCGTAGGAATAGGAGCGTCCGGGACGCTCGAGCTCGCGCGCATCGACCATGAACCTCGGCTCGTCGGCAATGGCCGCCTCCAGCATCGCCAAGCGGGCGGCCGGTGAGGCACAGGGCTGGGGTCGATGCACCGGAACCTTGAGCGGGATGAAGCGCAGCTGCTCCAGATCCAGTCCCTGCAGACACTCCAGTGCGGGTCGAAGATGGCCGAAGTGGACCGGATCGAAGGTACCACCGAAGATGCCGATCATCGCTGCCGCGGTCCTGACGCCAGGGCGACGACGATGACTCGGGGGCGGACGCGACCGACCCCGAGCGGGGCGCGCGCATGGACCGGGGCGGTCACTGACGGACGATGGCGAGCGGCGAAACGGGCCTGTTGCAAGGTCTCCTGTCCAGATCGGTGGGTGATCGATACATGGATCGAACGCTAGCAGAAAGCGCGGCCTTTGTCGCCATCTTCGACCCTGCCGAGCGCACACGCCAGGGCACGACTTTTGCCGCCGAGGGTCGTTCGGCTACACTCCATCGAGGATCGAGCCCACCCGGATGTCGACGGCCGGCGGCCCGCTGCATCCCCGACCCGCGTCACCAGGAAGACCATATGTCATGAAAGCCATCCACTCCTCCCTGCTGGCACTCGGCCTGCTGGCACCGTTGCACGTCGTCGCCGACTCGCTCGGCGGCTATCCGGACAACTGCGGCACGGCAAGCGACGAGGCCTACGGCAGCGGCTTCGAGGCCGGCGTCTCGTCCTGCTACTCGGACCCTGGCAGTTGCGGCATCAGCCTCTCCTCCTGCCTGCCCGCGCCGAGCTTCGGTGAGACCGAGCCCAACGACAACCTGGTGAGCGCCGACCCGCTGCTGCTCAACGCCAATTTCTGGGGCCAAAGCTACGGCCCGCAGGACCAGGACTGGTACTACACCCAGACCACCAGCCCCAACCAGAACATCATCGTCAACTTCTCCACCCCCGGCTCACCCGACCCCTCGGGCTGGAAGGTGACCATCCGCGACGCCGCCGGCAACGTCTTCGCCGAGTTCGACACCGGGGTGGTCGGCTCCGGCGGCGTCGCCGGAGACACCATCGTCTACCGCGCCACCCTCGGGCTGGTCGGCAGCTACTACGTGGTGGTGCAACCCTACGACAGCGCCAAGGTCTACAGCGCCTACCAGCTCGCCGTCTCGCTGCAGGACTCGGGCCTCGGCACCCCCAACTACGTCGTCGGCTTCCACGACGTCGAGACCGAGCCCAACGACTTCCCGAACATCTCCGATCCGCTGGCGACCAGCGTCACCATGTACGGCGTGGTCAACCTGAGCTTCAACGACACCGTCCCACCGAGCGATGGGGAAGACCCGGACGCCACCTACACCTGGGGCCAGGGGGAGGAGGACTGGTTCGTCTATTACAGCCAGGGCAACGAGCTGATCTCGGTGACCTTCTGCGAGCGCGAGGGCTGCGGTCTCGGCGACTGGCAGATGGAGGTCTATAACATGGCCACCGCCACCCAGATCGTGAACGGCGTCCCGCGGACCTCGGTGGTCCCGTTGCTGTCGTTCAACACCAAGAACACCGACTCGGACGGCGATGCCGTCGACCCCGAGACCTTCCTGCTCGGGCTCGACCAGCCGGGCTATTACTTCGTCCGGGTCAGTCACAAACGACTGTTCACCGCACCTTGTGAAAACTACAACTTCGTCTCCGACAATATGCCGGGAGGACATGGCGATACTTGTGGTCCATGCGACCCGAGCAACGGCAACAGCTGCTACGTCCCGGTCGACAGCGCAAGCTGCAGCGCTGGCCTGACCTGTCGCAACGAGACGGTCGACGAGTGTGTCCCCGGCATCGAGACCGGGTGCGTCCTGGACGGCGCCTCCGGCTCCTACTACAAGACCACCGCGCTCTGCGGCTGCTCGGTCTTCGGCGGCGTGGTCGAGACCCCCGAAGGGGCCTACACCAGCCCCTACAACTTCACCTGGTTCGCCACCCAGCTGCCGCCCCATACCTACGACACCGAGGCCTATCAGGACTTCATCAACCGGGCCAACCCCTACAACTGAGGCCCTGACGACACGCGGCCGCCCCGGTCCACCGGGGCGGCCGCGTCGTGTCCGCTCAGCCGATCGATCGCCCGGTCGCGCCGCGCGACCGGGTCACGCCGTTCAGCCGCGCACCTGACCGTCGCCAAGCACCACGAACTTGAGCGAGGTCAGCCCCTCCAGCCCGACCGGGCCACGGGCGTGGAACTTGTCGGTGCTGATGCCGATCTCGGCACCGAGCCCGTACTCGAAGCCGTCGGCAAAGCGCGTCGAGGCGTTGACCATCACCGAGCTGGAGTCGACCTCGCGGAGGAAGCGACGCGCGCGACCATAGTCCTCGGTGACGATCGACTCGGTGTGCGCCGAGCTGTGCCGGGCGATGTGGTCCATCGCCGCGTCGAGACCGTCGACCACCCGGATCGAGAGGATCGGCGCCAGATATTCGGTATCCCAGTCGGCCTCGCTGGCGGGCAGCGCCGCGGGCAGCTGCTCGCGGGTGCGCGCGCAGCCGCGCAGCTCCACCCCGCGCTCGGCGAAGGCCGCGCCCAGGCGCGGCAGGATCTGCCCGGCGACGGCGGTGTCGACCAGCAGGGTCTCCATGGTGTTGCAGGTGCCGTAGCGCTGGGTCTTGGCGTTGAGCGCGATGGCGAAGGCCTTGTCGAGATCGGCGTGGGCGTCGATGTAGACGTGACAGATGCCGTCGAGGTGTTTGATCACCGGCACCCGCGCCTCGCGGCTGATGCGCTCGATCAGCCCGCGGCCACCGCGCGGGATGATGACGTCGATCGACTCGGGCATGGTGATCATCGCCCCGACCGCGGCGCGGTCGGTGGTGGCGATCACCTGCACCGCGTCGGCCGGCAGCCCGACCTCCTCCAGCCCGGCGTGGATGCAGCCGGCGATCGCCTGGTTGGAGGCGAAGGCCTCGGAGCCGCCGCGCAACACCGTGGCATTGCCCGACTTGAGACAGAGCGCGGCGGCGTCGGCGGTGACGTTGGGACGCGACTCGTAGATGATGCCGACGACGCCGAGCGGCACCCGCATGCGCCCGACCTGGATGCCGGAGGGACGATAGTCGAGATCGGTGATGGCACCGATCGGATCGGGCAGCGCGGCGATCTGGCGCAGCCCCTCGATCATCGCGTCGATCCGCGCCGGGGTCAGTTCGAGCCGATCGAGCAGCGCGGCATCGAGCCCCTTGGCGGCGCCGGCCTCGAGGTCGCGACCGTTGGCCGCGGCGAGCTGGTCGCGCGCGGCATCGAGCCGCGTGGCGATGGCGAGCAGGGCGCGGTTCTTCTCGGCGGTGGTGGCACGCGCCAGGGCGCGGGCGGCGGCGCGGGCGCGCACGCCGAGATCACTCATGTAGGCGTCGATGTCGTGGATGCTGGATTCGCTCATGTCGATGACCTTCGATGGATGGAAAAGGCGTTCAGTGCGCGTCGCCCCGAGCGAGATCGTCGGCGATCGCGGCCAGGCGCTGCCAGGGATCGCCCGGAGCAAGCCCCTTGATCGCCAGATCGGCCTCGGCGCAGCGCCGCAACAGACCGTGGAGCTGACCCGACGAGCGTCCACGCAACGCGCGCTCGACCACCGGCATCCGTGGCCTGGGCACCCGGTGGGCGGCCAGCACCTTCGCCGGGGACTGTTGCCGGGCGACGGCCTCGGCGGCCTCGGCGAGCATTCGCAGCTCGCGCGCGAGCACCCAGAGTACCAGGCTCTCGGCGCTGCCCTCGGCGCGCAGCACCGCGATGATCCGCTGCACCCGGGCGCGATCGCCGACGAGCGCGGCGTCGGTGAGGGCGAAGAGATCGAAACGGGCGCTGTCGGCAAGGGTGCCGAGCAGGTCGTCGAGCCCGAGCGGGCCCGGCTCGCCGAGCAGGCGCAGCTTCTCGATCTCCTGGGAGGCGGCCAGCAGGTTGCCCTCGGCGCGCTCGGCGAGCAGCGCGGCGACCCCGTCGGCGGGCGCGAAGCCGACCCCGCGCAGCCGTTGCTCGACCCACTGCTCCAGCTCGCGCCCCTTCAGCGGCCACACCTGCAGCACCGCGCCGCATTCCTCGACCGCGCCGACCCAGCGCGCCTTCAGCTCCTTGCGCTCGAGCCCGGGGGCGAGGATCAGCAACAGGTTGTCGGCACAGGGCCGGGCGCAGTACTCACGCACCGCCGCGCCGCCTTCCTTGCCGATGCGCGCCCCACCCAGGCGCAGCTCGATGAGCTTGCGGGTGGAGAACAGCGACAGCGCATCGGCCGCCGCGCCGAGCGCGTTCCAGTCGAAGCCGCCGTCCTGGTCGAGCACCTCGCGCTCGGCGAACCCGGCCTTGCGCGCCGCGGCACGGATCAGCCGCGCGGCCTCGTCGAGCTGGAAGGGCTCCTCGCCGCAGAGCAGATAGACCGGCGCGAGTCCGCGCGCGAGCTGGGCCTGGAGTTGATTGAAACGCAGACGCATGATGTACCAGGGGTCCGAACAAGGGAGCAGCGCGCGCCGGCGTCAAGGCAGGGCGCGCGCCGGGGAGCACGCAAGGTCGGCACCGACGCGACCGGCGGGCCGGGTGATGCCGCCGCGCCAGCGGCGCTCAGCGCAGCGCCACGCGCAACCGGGTGAGGATACGATCGGCGGCCTCGGTGGCGAAGTCCTCGAAGATCAAGTCCTGCTCGAGCCGCTTGCCGAGGACTTCGACGTCGGGGTTGTCGAAGGTGCGCACCAGATCCAGACCCTGCGGCGCGACCAGCTGCACCCCAGCCTCGCCGAGGGCGTCGAACTGCACCATGTAGTGCAGCTCGTAGGCCAGGGTCTTGCCGTTGATATCGACCGCGGCGACCCGCGAGGAGCTGGTCTCGGCGAGGATGCGCAACACCATCCGCGCCTCGGTGGCGTTGCGGGTCACCTCGACGTCGCTGCCCGCGAGCAGATCGAGCAGGGCGCGCCGCACCGGCGAGCCGGCATCGGCCTGGATATAGAGCGGGTTGAGCGTCGGCGGGATCTCGACGCTGCCGCGCAGCTGGAAGCCACAGCCGGCGAGCGCCAGCAGCACCGCCGTCAGCAGCACCATCCACGGACCCCGGCCACCGGGCATCGATCGGCTCATTCGTTGCTCACTCCGTCTCTCGCGTCTCGCGACACCCCTCGCCGGGAGCGGCCCCGAGGAGGGGCGCACCTCAGGCGACGATGTTGACCAGCTTCTTCGGTACCACGATCACCTTGCGCACGGTCTTGTCGCCGATGAACTTGCGTGCGTGCTCGTCGGCCAGCGCGGCGGCCTCGATCGCCACCTTGTCGGCGTCGGCCGCGACCTTGATCTTGGCGCGCACCTTGCCGTTGACCTGCACCACGTATTCGATGCAGTCCTGCACCAGCGCCGACTCGTCGACCTCGGGCCAGGGCGCGGCGAGGATGTCGTCGCCGAAGCCGAGGTCGCGCCACAGATGGTGGGTGACGTGCGGCGCGATCGGGCCGAGCAGCCGCAGCACGATGCTCACGCCCTCGCGCAGCACCTGCGCGCGCGCCGCCGACTCCAGCCGATAGAGGGTGTTGACCATGCTCATGCAGCCCGACACCACGGTGTTGAACTGGTTGCGCTGATAGTCGAACAGGGCCTTCTTGAGTGCGCCGTGGATCTCCAGACGCGCGGCCTTGGCCGCCTCGTCGAGGTCGGCCGGCGCGGCACCGGCGCGGATCGTCTCGGCCTCAGCGGCGGCCAACGCCCACAGCCGCTTGATGAAGCGGAAGGCACCCTCGACACCCTCGTCGTTCCACTCCAGCGACTGGTCCGGCGGCGAGGTGAACATGGTGTAGAGCCGCACCGTGTCGGCGCCGTAGCGCTCGGTGAGCGTCTGCGGATCGACACCGTTGTTCTTCGATTTCGACATCTTCTCGATGCCGCCGTAGGTCACCGGCTCGCCGTCGGCCTCGAGCACCGCCGAGACCACCCGCCCCTTGTCGTCGCGCACCGGCACGACCTCGGCGGGATTGAACCACTGCTTGCGCCCGTCGGCGTCCTCGCGATACCAGGTCTCGGCCACCACCATGCCCTGGGTGAGCAGCTTGGTGAAGGGCTCGTCGCAGTCGACCAGGCCCTCGTCGCGCATCAGCTTGTGGAAGAAACGGGCATAGAGCAGGTGCAGCACCGCGTGCTCGATGCCGCCGATGTACTGATCGACCGGCAGCCAGTACTTGGCGCGCTCGTCGAGCATGGCGGTGTCGCAGTCCGGCGAGCAGTAACGGGCGTAGTACCAGCTCGACTCGAAGAAGGTATCGAAGGTGTCGGTCTCGCGGGTCTCGCCGTTACCGAGCTCGGAGAACTCGGGCATGCGCTTGAGCGGCGAGCCGGAGCCGTCGACCACCACGTCCTCGGGCAGACGCACCGGCAGCTCGGTCTCGGGACGCGCCTCGCCGTCGGCGGTATTGACCACCGGCAGCGGACAGCCCCAGTAGCGCTGGCGCGACACGCCCCAGTCGCGCAGGCGGAAGTTGACGGTGCGCTCGCCCTTGCCCTGCTCGCCGAGCCAGGTGGCGATGGCGTCGAAGGCCTGCTCGGAGGTCAGACCGTCGAACTCGCCGGAGTTGAACAGCACGCCCTTGTCGGTGAGGGCCGCGGCGCTGATGTCGCAGCTCTCGGCATCGGCCGGGCGGATCACCGCGCGCTTGGCGATGCCGTAGCGCTCGGCGAACTCCCAGTCGCGCTGGTCGTGCGCGGGGACGGCCATCACCGCGCCGGTGCCGTAGCCGATGAGCACGAAGTTGGCGGCATAGATCGGCACCGGCTCGCCGGTGATCGGGTGGATGGCGTCGATGCCGAGGGGATGACCCTTCTTCTCCATGGTCTCGATCTCGGCCTCGGAGATCCCGCCCTGGCGACATTCCTCGATGAAGGCGGCGAGCGCCGGATCGGTCTCGGCGGCGCGACGCGCCAGCGGGTGCTCGGCGGCGACGGCGACATAGGTCACGCCCATCACGGTGTCCGGGCGGGTGGTGTAGATGCCCAGCGTCTCGTCGCTGTCGGCCACGCCGAAGGTCATGTGCACGCCCTCGGAACGGCCGATCCAGTTGCGCTGCATGGTGCGCACCCGCTCCGGCCAGCCGTCGAGACCGTCGAGCGCGGTGAGCAGCTCCTCGGCGTAGTCGGTGATGCGCACGCACCACTGGGTGATCTCGCGCTTCTCGATCGGCGCACCGGAGCGCCAGCCGCGCCCGTCGATCACCTGCTCGTTGGCGAGCACGGTCTGGTCGATCGGGTCCCAGTTGACCATCGCCTTGGCACGATAGGCCAGGCCCTTGTCGATCAGCCGGGTGAACAGCCACTGCTCCCAGCGATAGTAGTCGGGGTCGCAGGTGGCCAGCTCACGATCCCAGTCGTAGCCGAAGCCGAGCTTCTTGAGCTGGTCCTTCATGTAGGCGATGTTCGAGCGCGTCCACTGCGACGGCGGAATGCCGTGGGTGATCGCGGCGTTCTCCGCCGGCAGGCCGAAGGCGTCCCAGCCCATCGGCTGGAGCACGTTCTTGCCGAGCATGCGCTGGTAGCGTGCGATCACGTCGCCGATGGTGTAGTTGCGCACGTGCCCCATGTGCAGCCGCCCCGAGGGATAGGGGAACATCGACAGGCAGTAGAACTTCTCGCGCGAGCTGTCCTCGACGGCCTTGAAGGACTGGTGCTCTTCCCAATAGCGTTGGGCCGCGGCCTCGACGGCGCACGGATCGTAATCGGTCTGCATGGGTCTTCGGTCTTGTGACAACTGGGGTTGGAATGATGACGAAAGCATAACCCAGCTCGATGATGCACGGCGACCGGGGGGGAGGCAGCCGTCGGTGGCCGGCGATCGAGAGATTGAACCGCAAAGACCCAAAGGACGCGAAGAGAGCGACAGCCTTCAGCGAACAGCCTCCAGTATCGGTGTGCGGTCAACCGCGACGCGACGAGACAAGCCAGCCCCCTCACTGGAGGCTGGCAGCTGGAAGCCTTTCTTCATCTTCGCGCTCTTAGCGCCTTTGCGGTTCAAGCCCCCGGTGTCTTTGCGGTTCAAAATCCTAGCCGCCGAGTCCCGCTAGCGCCCTTTTGCTATGCTGGAGTCGACGCGATCCACACCGGGTGTCGCCCGATGCCCGCTGTCTTCGCCCCGGGCCGATGCCGGCCCAAGATGGTCCAGTGGACCACTGGAGAGACAGATCATGAGCGATCAAGACAGGAACCCGAAAGACGACCGGCTGGTGCGCGCCTACGAGCGCATGCTCGAGGACGCCCACGAGGCGATCGAGCAGGCGCAGAACGAGACGGCACCGCGGTTGCGCGAGGTGCTCGACAAGACCCGCGACAACCTGGTCGAACTCGGCGAACTCAGCCGCGAGGAGGCGCAGCGCGTCGCCGACTACATCCGTCGCGACATCGAGGACGCCGCCGGCTTCGTCGCCGAGACCGGCCAGGACATCCGCGACTGGTGGCGCTTCGATCTGGAGCTGATGGAGCGACGGCTGTTCGAGGCCTTCAGCCAGGTCGCCGACCAGACCCGGCTGCAGCTCGCCCAGATCGCCGAGACGGCGCGGCGGATGAGCCTCTACCAGGCCGGCGAGATCACCGGACCCGGCACCCTGGTGTGCGACAAGTGCGGCGCCGAGACCCACTTCGTCAAGGCCGGTCGCATCCCGCCCTGCGCCGAGTGCGGCGCCACCAGCTTCCGCCGCAATCCGGTCGGGCGCGAGGACCAACAGGGCTGAGCCATCCAGCGCGCGCGGGTGCGAGCCCGCGCGCGGGGCTGGAAATCGACCGGGGGCACGCTTATAGTGGCCGCTCGTGTCATGTCCCGCGGGAGAGACCGGCAGCTTCGCCGGCGCCGAAGGCGCAACATCGCCCGGAATCGCTCAGGCAAAAGGACTGCGGGAACGAGGACCGACTCTGGAGAGTGGCCGCCACAGGCGCGGCCCACCGACGGGGCAGCGGTGGAACCACCCGGTCACCACCAGCAAACTCTCAGGTCTAAGACAGAGGGGCGATGCCGCGGATCGAACGATCCGCGACGTCGTTATCTGGCCGCGCGCGCGGCATCCCGAACAGTCTAGCGGAGAGTCGAATGGGATCACGTACCCCCCTGTTTGCAGAGCACGTGCGTCTGGGCGCGCGCATCGTCCCCTTCGGCGGCTGGGACATGCCGCTGCACTACGGCTCCCAGCTCGAGGAACACCACACGGTGCGCCGCGCCGCGGGCATGTTCGACGTCTCCCACATGCGTCCGGTCGACATCGAGGGTGCGCAGGCGCGCGACTTCCTCCGCCACCTGCTCGCCAATGACGTCGCCCGTCTCACCCAGCCCGGCAAGGCCCTCTACAGCTGCATGCTCAACCCCGAGGGCGGGGTGATCGACGACCTCATCGTCTATCTGCGCGGCCCCGAGCGCTATCGTCTGGTGGTCAACGCCGCCACCGCCGCCAAGGACCTCGACTGGATGGCGCAACAGCGCGCCGGCTTTGCGGTCGACATCCAACCGCGCGAGGACCTGGCGATGATCGCCGTGCAGGGCCCCGAGGCCCGCGCCAAGACCCTCCCGCTGCTCGCCGCGCCGCTGGCTGAACGGGCACAGGCGCTCGCCCCCTTCTTCGCCACCGAGCACGAGGACTGGTTCGTCGGGCGCACCGGCTATACCGGCGAGGACGGCTTCGAGATCATGCTTCCGGCCACCGAGGCCGCCACGTTGTGGCAGGCGCTGGAGCAGGCCGGGGTACAGCCCTGCGGCCTGGGCGCGCGCGACACCCTGCGCCTCGAGGCGGGCATGAACCTCTACGGTCAGGACATGGACGAGGAGACCAGCCCGCTCGAGGCCGGGCTCGGCTGGACCCTCGCCTGGGAACCGGCCGAGCGTGACTTCATCGGTCGCGCCGCGCTCGCCGCGCAGCGCGAACGCGGCGGACTGCGCCGCTTCGTCGGTCTGGTGCTGGAGGGGCGCGGCGTGCTGCGCGGTCACCAACAGGTGCTGATCGACGGCGAGGTCGCCGGCGAGATCACCTCCGGCGGCTTCGCCCCGACCCTCGGCGGCTCGATCGCGCTGGCGCGCGTCGCCCCGACGATCGGCGAACGCTGCGCGGTGCTGATCCGCGACAAGGCCGTGCCCGCGCGCGTGGTCAAACCGCCCTTCGCGCGTCACGGCAAAGCATTGATCGACCTCGCCTGAACCCCGACCCCTATCCGAACCTGCCGGGTCTCTCCCGGCAGCCATGACATCGAGCGTCTGCGCGCAGACCGCAACGGAGAACCCCCAATGAGCGACATCCCCGCCGATCTGAAATACACCAAGAGCCACGAGTGGGTGCGCGACAACGGCGACGGTACCGTCACCGTCGGCATCACCGATCACGCCCAGGAGGCGCTCGGCGACATCGTCTTCGTCGAGGTCCCGGAGACCGGACGCCAGGTCGCCGCCGCCGAGGCCTGCGCCGTGGTCGAGTCGGTGAAGGCCGCCTCCGACATCTACGCCCCGCTCGCCGGCGAGGTGGTCGAGGCCAACGAGGCGCTCGGCGACGCCCCCGAGCTGATCAACGCCAGCGCGCACGCCGAGGGCTGGATCTTCCGTCTCGCGCCGAGCGACGCCGCTGCGCTCGACGCCCTGCTCGACGCCGCGGCCTACGCCAAGGTGCTCGAGGAAGAGGACTGAGCCCAGCCACCGGCCCCGATCGGGGCCGGCACCTCGCCCGGCGCGCGCGGCGCGCGCTGGTCCCGTTCAAGGCAGACGCGCCCGCGCCGCGGGCCCCGGAATCCAGACCATGCCCTTCATCCCACACACCGACGACGACGTCGCCGCGATGCTCCAGGCCATCGGGGCCCCCTCGATCGAGGCGCTGTTCGACGAGATCCCCGCCGCGCTGCGCAGCGGCGAGCGCGCCGAGATCCCGCCCGCGCTCTCGGAGCAGGAGATCACCCGACTGATGCGCCTGCGCGCCCAGACCGACGAGCAGCCGGCCTGCTTCATCGGCGCCGGCGCCTATGATCACTACATCCCGGCGGCGGTGTGGCAGATCGCCACCCGTGGCGAGTACTACAGCGCCTACACCCCCTACCAGGCCGAGGCCAGCCAGGGCACGCTGCAGGTGCTCTACGAATTCCAGTCGATGATGACCGCGCTCACCGCGCTGGACGCCTCCAACACCTCGCTCTACGACGGCGCCACCGCGCTCGCCGAGGCGCTGCTGATGGCGGTGCGCGCCAACCGTCGCTGCAAGTCCAGGCGCGTGCTGATGCCGCGCGCGCTGCACCCGCTGTACCGGAGCACGGTACGCACCATCGTCGAGCCGCAGGGGCTGGAGCTGGTCGAGGTCGACTTCGACGCCGCCAGCGGCCAGACCCCGGTGGAGCGCTGCGCCGCGCTCGCCGGCGACCAGGGCGTGGCGGCGGTGATGATCAACCAGCCCAACTTCTTCGGCGTGCTCGAGACGGTCGACGCCCTCACCGACTGGGCCCACGAGCAGGGCGCGCTGGCCGTGGCGGTGGTCAACCCGCTGGCCCTGGCGCTGCTCACGCCCCCCGGCGAATGGGGCGCGGCGGGCGCCGACATCGCCTGCGGCGAGGCCCAGCCGTTCGGCATGCCGCTGTCCTCGGGTGGCCCCTACGCCGGTTTCCTCTGCTGCAAGCAGGCGCTGGTGCGCCAGCTGCCGGGGCGTATCGTCGGGCGCACCCTCGATGCCGACGGCAAGCCCGGTTTCACCCTCACCCTGCAGGCGCGCGAGCAACACATCCGCCGCAGCAAGGCGACCTCCAACATCTGCACCAACCAGGGGCTGATGGTGACCGCCGCGACCATCCACCTGGCGCTGCTCGGCGCCGAGGGGCTGGAGCAGGTCGCGCGCGCCTGTCATGCCAACACCCTGGGGCTCGTCGAGCGGCTCTGCGCCCTCCCCGGGGTCGAGCCGGCATTCACCGGCGCAATCTTCCACGAACAGGCGCTGCGCCTGCCGCGCGCGCCGCGCGAGGTGCTCGACCGGCTCGCCGCCGAGGCCGACGTGCTCGGCGGCTTCGCCCTCGGCGCCGACTATCCCGAACTCGACGACGCGCTGCTGGTGTGCGCCACCGAGCAGCGCAGCGAGGAGGAGATGCGCCGCTACGCCAGCGCCCTCGCCGAGATCCTCGAGGCCGGCTGAACGCCCGGCCACGGCTTCCCCATCGCAGCGGAGACATCACCCATGGTACAGACCGCACTGCAAGGCTCGCCCGTCACCCTCACCGGCACCCTGCCCGCCGTCGGGCAGCAGGCCCCCGACTTCACCCTGGTCGACAAGGACCTCAACGACCGTACCCTGGCCGACTTCGCCGGGAAGAAGAAGCTGCTCAACATCGTCCCCAGCCTCGACACCCCGGTGTGTGCGCTCTCCACCCAGCGCTTCAACGCCGCCATGGCCGAGCGCGACGACGCCGTGGCGCTGGTGATCTCGGCCGACCTGCCGTTCGCCATGGGCCGCTTCTGCGGCGCCGAGGGCATCGACAACTTGATCCCGCTGTCGCTGATGCGCTCGCAGGCGTTCGCGCGTGACTACGGGGTGCTGATCGCCGACGGTCCGCTGGCCGGCATCTGCGCCCGCGCCGTGGTGGTGCTCGACGCCGAGGACCGGGTGATCCACTGCCAGCTGGTCCCCGAGATCACCGAGGAACCCGACTACGCGGCCGCCCTCGCCGCGCTCTGAACCGACCCGCGCCGCGCCCCGAGGTGCGGCGCGGCCCCAGCTCCCGGGCCCGCCGACGCGGGCCGCACCACCCGACGGACCCTATCGCCATGCTGATCCACGACCAATCCCGCCCCGGACGCCGCGCCAACGTCCTGGCCCCGAGCCACACCCCAGAGCCGAGCGACATCCCGCAGGCGCTGCGCCGCCGCGCGCGTCCGCGGCTGCCCGAGGTCTCAGAGCTGCAGGTGGTGCGTCACTACACCCGGCTGTCGCAGCAGAATTTCTCGATCGACACCCACTTCTACCCGCTCGGCTCCTGCACGATGAAATACAACCCGCGGGTGTGCAACAGCCTGGCCGCGCTGCCCGGCTTCGCCGAGCGTCACCCGCTGGCGCCGGTCGAGCACGGTCAGGGGGTGATGGCCTGTCTCCACGACCTGCAGGAGATCCTCAAGGCGGTGACCGGGATGAGCGCGGTGTCGCTGGCGCCTGCCGCCGGCGCCCAGGGTGAGCTGACCGGAGTGGCGATGATCCGCGCCTATCACCTCGCGCGCGGCGATCACGCCCGCACCGAGATGCTGATCCCCGACGCCGCCCACGGCACCAACCCGGCCTCGGCGGTGATGTGCGGCTACCAGGCGCGCGAGATCCCCACCGGTCCCGACGGCGACGTCGACGTCGAGGCGCTGAAGGCAGCGGTGGGGCCGCAGACGGCGGGCATCATGCTCACCAACCCGAGCACCGTCGGGGTGTTCGATCGCAACATCGAGGAGATCGCCCGCATCGTCCACGACGCCGGCGGCCTGCTCTACTACGACGGCGCCAACCTCAACGCCATCCTCGGCAAGGTGCGTCCGGGCGACATGGGCTTCGACGTCATCCACATGAACCTGCACAAGACCTTCTCCACCCCGCACGGCGGCGGTGGTCCGGGCGCGGGTCCGGTGGGCGTCTCGGCGCGGGTCGCGCCCTATCTGCCGGTGCCGCTGGTCGAACGCGAGGGCGACGACTACCGCTGGCTGACCGAGGCCGACCGCCCCGAGACCATCGGTCGCATGACCGCCTTCGGCGGCAACATGGGCATCCTGCTGCGCGCCTATGTCTACGCGCGGATGCTCGGACGCGAGGGCATGGCGCGGGTGGCCGACTTCGCCACCCTCAACGCCAACTATCTGATGGCGCGGCTGCAGGCGGCGGGCTTCGAGCTGGCCTACCCGGAGCGGCGCGCCAGCCACGAGTTCATCGTCACCCTCAAGCGTGAGGCCAAGGAGTACGGCGTCACCGCGATGGACTTCGCCAAACGGCTGCTCGACCATGGCTTCCACGCCCCGACCACCTACTTCCCGCTGCTGGTGCCCGAGTGCCTGCTGATCGAGCCGACCGAGACCGAGACCCAGGAGTCGCTCGACGGCTTCGTCGAGGCGATGATCGCGATCCGTCGCGAGGCCCAGGAGGACCCCGAGAAGCTCAAGGGCGCGCCCTACACCATGCCGCGGCGCCGTCTCGACGACGTGCGCGCGGCGCGCCACCTCGACCTCGCCTGGACCCCACAGCAGGCCGACGGGGGCGGCGATGGCCAATAACGGCGGCAATCAGGGCTGGCGCCGGGTGGTGCGCGCCTTCGGCTACTCGATGAAGGGCTTCCGCGCCTGCTACGAGCTGGAGGAGGCGTTCCGCCAGGAGCTGTTCCTGCTGATCCCGCTGGTCCCGCTCGGGCTGTGGCTCGGCGAGACCCCGGTCGAGCGCGCCCTGCTCGTCGGCAGCCTGCTGGTGGTACCGATCGTCGAGCTGCTCAACTCGGCGATCGAGGCCAACGTCGATCGCATCGGCACGGAGCGCCACGAACTCTCGGGGCGCGCCAAGGACATCGCCTCGGCGGCGGTGTTCTCCAGCATCACCCTGTGCGTGGTGATCTGGGCCCTGCTGCTGGTGCCCAAGCTCTTTTGACCGCAGCGGCCGGCTACCAGCCGCCAGCCGTCAGCCCCGGCCACCAGTCCCGGTGGCTGGTGGCTGGCGGCTGACGGATGATTCAAGCGACGCTCCCCAGCGGGCGTCCGCGGGTAGCGATCATGAGCGGCAGCGGACCGCCGCGCCTCACTGGCGGCTGGTGGCTGGTGACTGACGACTGGCGGCTGGCGCAAACGGCGCTCGATCGCCTGGAGCGACCACCCAACCGAAACATCCTTGCTTCGCGCGCTTGGCGTCTTTGCGGTTCGAATCAGCGTCCAGCCATCAGCCCCGGCGGCTGACGACTGGCGACTGGTGGCTGACGACTGGCGGCTGGTGGCTGACGGCTGACGGCTGACGGCTGACGGCTGGCGCAAACGACGCTCGACTGCCTGCAGCGGCCATCCAACCGAAACATCCTTGCTTCGCGCGCTTGGCGTCTTTGCGGTTCGAGTCAGCGTCCAGCCATCAGCCCCGGCGACTGGCGGCTGGCGGCTGGCGGCTGGCGGCTGGCGGCTGGCGACTGGCGACTGGCGGCTGATAGCTGGCCGCTGGGAGCTACCCTCCCCCTTGCCAGCCCCGCAGCGGGCGGCGATGATGACCCGACGCGTGGCGTGTACACGCCCGTCTCGGATCACTGAGCCAGCAGGGAGTCTTGCCGCATGTCCCAGACGACCGGATCGCCCGAGTTCCTGCCACTGCGCATCGCGCTGATGACCGTCTCCGACAGTCGCGACCTCGCCAGCGACACCTCGGGGGCGCTGCTCGAGGAGGCCGCGCGCACGGCCGGGCACCAGGTGGTGACGCGCTGTGTCGTCGCCGACGACATCTACCGACTGCGCGCCCAGGTCTCGCAGTGGATCGCCGACCCCGCCGTCGATGTCGTGATCAGCACCGGCGGCACCGGGGTGACCGGCCGCGATAGCACCCCGGAGGCGCTGCGCCCGCTGCTCGACAAGGAGATCGAGGGCTTCGGCGAGCTGTTCCGACACTACTCGCTCGCCGAGATCGGCCCCTCCACGCTGCAGTCGCGCGCCTTCGCCGGGCTGGCCAACGCCACCTTCCTGTTCTGCCTGCCGGGCTCGACCGGGGCCTGTCGCACCGCCTGGGAGCGCATCCTCGCCCCCCAGCTCGACCGCCGCACCCGCCCCTGCAACTTCGCCCAGCTGCTGCCCCGTCTCCACGAACGTTGAGGTCCGCGATGTCCGCCAGTTGTCCCGCCTCTCCCCGCGCCCTGTCACTCGAGGCCGCGCTCGCGCGGCTGCTCGAACAGGCGCCGACACCCAGCACCAGCGAACCGGTGGCGCTCGCCGCCGCGCTCGGTCGGGTGCTCGCCGCACCGCTGCGCAGCCCGCTGGCGGTCCCGCACTGGGACCACAGCGCGATGGACGGCTATGCGCTGCGCCATGCCGACCTCGCCGCCGCCGACGGCTGGCTGCCGATCGGCCAGCGCATCACCGCCGGCACGGTCGGCACGCCGCTCGCGCCGGGCAGCGCGGCGCGGATCTTCACCGGTGCCCCGGTGCCCGAGGGCGCCGACACCGTGGTGATGCAGGAGCAGTGCGAGCGCGACGGCGAACGGGTACGCATCCCGCCCGAGTGCAAGGCGGGCGGCAACATCCGCCACGCCGGCGAGGACTTCGCCGCCGGCACCGAGGTGATCGCCGCCGGCACCCGGCTCGGCCCCCAGCACCTCGGGCTCGCCGCCAGCCTGGGGCTGGCCGAACTCATGGTGCGCCCCCGGCTGCGGGTGGCGATCGGTGCCAGCGGCGACGAGCTGGTCGCGCCCGGCGCACCGCTCGGCCCCGGCCAAATCTACGACTCCAACCGTCTCACCCTGGGGGCGATGCTCAGCGCGCTCGGCTGCGAGGTGATCGATCTCGGGCGCATCCCCGATGACCTGGAGGCGACCTGCGCGACCCTCGCCCGCGGCGCCGACGCGGCCGATCTGGTGATCGCCAGCGGCGGGGTCTCGGTCGGCGAGGAGGATCATGTACGCCCGGCCGTCGAGCGCATCGGCACACTCGCGCTGCACCAGGTGGCGATCCGCCCGGGCAAGCCGGTGGCCTTCGGGCGGGTCGGCGACACCCCGTTTTTCGGCAGCCCCGGCAACCCGGTCTCGCTGTTCGTCACCTGTGCGCTGCTGGTGCGCCCGCTGGTGCTGCGGATGCAGGGCGTCGGCGGCGACCTCGCGCCGCGTCGGCTCAGGCTGCCCGCCGCCTTCGCCTGGCCGCGCCCGGACAAGCGCCGCGAATTCCACCGCGCCCGGCTGGTCGAGGACGACAGCGGACAGCCCCGGGTCGAGGTCTTCGCCAGCCGCTCCTCGGCCTCGCTGCGCTCGCTGGTGTGGGCCGACGGGCTGGTCGACCTCGCCCCCGGGGTGACGATCGCCCCGGGCGACCCGGTCGAGTTCATCCCCTTCACCGAGCTGCTGCACTGAGAGCGCGATGATCCACGTCCGCTACTTCGCCAGCCTGCGCGAGCGCATTGGTCACGACGAGGAGCACATCGAACTCCCCGCCGGGGTCGACACCCTGGGCGCGCTGGTCACGCACCTGAGCGCGCGCGGCGCCCCCTGGCGCGAGGCCCTCGCAGCCACCCCTCGGCTGATGATGGCGCGCAACCAGACCCTCGCCCGCGCCGAGACCGAGATCAGCGACGGCGACGAGATCGGGCTCTTCCCACCGGTGACGGGGGGGTAGCGCGTCGGGGAGATGAACCGCGAAGATGAACCGCGAAGGCGCTAAGGACGCGAAGGAGAGGAGTGCCTCCAGCCGTCAGCCACCGGAGCTGGCGGCTGGGAGCTGACAACTCAGGTCCGGACGTAGGTTGGGTTGCCATCGGCAACCCAACACCGGACAGCGATAGAACAATAGACGCACGGGCAACCCAACCGGCAAAAACTTTGCGCGCTTGGCGCCTTTGCGGTTCAGTCTTTAGCTGTTCGGTCTTCTGCGCCGACGAGGGTTGGGTTGCCGTCCTGGCAACCCAACCAACGTACCGGCGATTGGCGGGACGATCAGCCGGTGGCGCGGCGGATCCACTCGACGCGCTTGTGCATCACGCCGTAGTAGACCACCGGGATCACCACCAGGGTGAGGACGGTGGAGACGAACAGACCGAACAGCAGCGACACCCCGAGCCCGGAGAAAATCGGGTCGTCGAGGATGAAGGCCGCACCGGCCATCGCCGCGACCGCGGTGAGCGCGATCGGTCGGGCTCGGACTACCGCCGAGTCGATCACCGCCGAGGCGAACGCCTTGCCCTCGCGCACCTGCTGGTTGATGAAGTCGACCAGCAGGATGGAGTTGCGCACGATGATGCCGGCCAGGGCGATCATGCCGATCATCGAGGTGGCGGTGAACTGGGCGCCGAGCAGGGCGTGCCCGGGCATGATCCCGATGATGGTCAGCGGGATCGGCGCCATGATCACCAACGGCACCAGATAGCTGCGGAACTGCGCCACCACCAGCAGATAGATCAGGATCAGTCCGACCCCATAGGCAGCACCCATGTCGCGGAAGGTCTCGTAGGTGATCTGCCACTCGCCGTCCCACTTGAGGCTGTACTCATAGGGGTTGTCCGGCTGCTGCAGGAACCACTGATCGAACCCGATGCGCTCGTCGAGCGCGGCGGAGATGGCGAACATACCGTAGAGCGGGCTGTCGGTATCCCCGGCGACGTCCGAGGTGACATAGACCACGGGCAGCAGATCCTTGTGGTAGACGCTGTGCTCGCGCTCGGTCTCGACCACCTCGACGATCTCCGAGAGCGGCACCAGAGCACCACCCTCGGCGCGCACCCGCAGCGCCAGCACCTGCTCGACGTCGGCCTTGTCGGCCTCGCTGTACTCGACGCGGATCGGCACCGCGTACTTGACCCCGGCGCCGTGCAGATAGCTCATGTCGTCGCCGTCGAGCACGCTCGCCAGCGCCTGGGCGATGCTCGACTGCGCCACCCCGAGCCGCGCGGCCTTGGCGCGATCGACCACCACCACCAACTTGGTGGCCGGGTATTCGACCGAGTCGTCGACGTCGACGACGCCCGGGGTCGACTCGAACAGCGCCCGCACCGCCCGCGCGGTCTCGATCTGACCGCTGTAGTCCAGACCGTAGACCTCGGCGACCAGCGGCGAGAGCACCGGCGGACCGGGCGGGATCTCGACGATCTTGGCCACCGCACCGTGACGCTCGGCGATCTCCTGCAGCGGCGCGCGCAACGCCAGCGCGATCTCGTGGCTCTGGCGATCACGATGATGCACATCGACCAGGTTGACCTGCAGGTCACCGAGGTGTGCGCCCTCGCGCAGATAGTACTGACGCACCAGACCGTTGAAGTTGATCGGCGCGGCGGTGCCGGCGTAGGACTGGAAGTCGGTGACTTCCTCGACCCCGGAGAGATAGTCGCCCATCTCGGCGAGCACCTGGGCGGTGTGCTCGAGACTGGTGCCCTCGGGCATGTCGAGCACCACCTGGAACTCGCTCTTGTTGTCGAAGGGCAGCATCTTGAGGATCACGGTGCGGTTGACCGCGAGGCTCACCGAGGCGGCGATCAGCGCGAAGATGCCGAACAGCAGGAACCAGCGGTTACGCCAGCCGCGTCGCCCCTCAAGGAAGGGGGTCATGATCCAGACGAAGAAGCGGGCCAGTCGGCCACCGGCGGCATCCTCTTCCTGGTGACCGGCCGCGGCCCGTGGGTCGGCGTCGTAGTGGCGCGCGAGCATGGCGTTGGTCATCCACGGGGTGAAGACGAAGGCCACCACCAGCGAGATCAGCATGCCCATCGAGGCGTTGATCGGGATCGGGCTCATGTAGGGGCCCATCAGACCGCTGACGAAGGCCATCGGCAGCAGCGCCGCGATCACCGTGAAGGTGGCAAGGATGGTCGGCCCGCCGACCTCGTCGACCGCGCCCGGGATCAGCTCGAGCAGGCGACGGCGCGCGCCGCTGGCGTGCAGCGCCATGTGACGGTGGATGTTCTCGACCACCACGATGGCGTCGTCGACGAGGATGCCGATCGAGAAGATCAGCGCGAACAGCGACACCCGGTTGAGGGTGAAGCCCCAGGCGAGCGAGGCGAACAGGGTCAGCGCCAGAGTGACGATCACCGCCGCGCCGACGATCACCGCCTCGCGCCAGCCGATGGTCAGCCACACCAGCAGGATCACCGAGCTGGTGGCGAAGATCAGCTTGGTGATCAGCTTCTTGGCCTTGTAGTCGGCGGTCTGGCCGTAGTCGCGGGTGATGGTGAACTCCACCCCGTCGGGGATGAAGATGCCGCGCAGCTGCTCGAGCCGCTCGGTCACCCGCCCGGCGACGTCGACGGCATTGATGCCGGGGAGCTTGGCCACCGCGATGGTCACCGCCGGCACGCTGCCGGCCAGCTCCAGCCCGGTGTGCGTGGCGCCGAGCCCGGCGCCCATGCGCACCGAGGTGGTCGGCTGCTGCGGCCCGAGTTCGACCCGGGCGACGTCACGCAGATAGACCGGACGCCCGGCGTGCAGCCCGACCACCAGATCGGCGATCTCCTGCGGGCTGGTGAGGAAGGTGCCGGCCTGCACCAGCAACTCGCGGTTGTCAGCGGTCACCGACAGGTTGTCCCTGGTGGCATTGCCGGCCTGTAGCGAGCGGCGCAGGTCGTCGAGATCGATGTCGTACCCGGCCAGCGCCTGCGGGTCGAGCAGCACCCGCACCACCTGGTCGGCGGCACCGACGGTGTAGACGTCACGGGTGCCGGGGACGCGCTTGATCTCCTGCTCGATGGCATGCGCCACCTGCCCGAGTTCAAAGGCGCCAACGGCGGGATCGTCCGACCACAGGGTGGCGGTGAGGATGGGCACGTCGTCGATGCCCTTGGGCTTGACGATCGCGCTGCCGACGCCGAGGTTCTGCGGCAGCCAGTCCTGATTCGACAGCACCTTGCTGAACAACCGCACCACCGCGTCGGTGTTGTCCTCGCCGACCTCGTACTGGACGGTGAGCACCGCCATGCCGGGGCGCGAGACCGAGTAGATGTGCTCGATGCCCTGGATCTCGGCGAGCACCTGCTCGGCCGGACCCGAGACCAGGTGCTCGATCTCGCTGGCCGAGGCCCCGGGATAGGGGATGAAGACGTCGGCGAAGGTGACGTCGATCTGCGGCTCTTCCTCGCGCGGGGTCACCAGGATCGCGAACAGCCCGAGCAACAGCCCGAGCAGCGCGAGCAGCGGGGTGATCTCGCTGTTCTGGAAGCGCGCGGCGATGGCGCCCGCGAGCCCCTGTTGCGCCGGCTCAGTCATGACCGTTCTCCGCTGCCGCGCGCCGGGCCTCGGCCTGGGTCTTGATCGCCACCCCGGCGGCAATCGGATCGAGGGCGACGCGCTCGCCGGCGTTCAGCCCGGCGAGCACCACCACCACGTCATCCAGCTCACGCCCGAGACGCACCTGGCGCAGGATCAGGTGGCCCTCGTCGGTCAGCACATAGACCCCGGTGACCTCGGAACGACGCGCCACCGCCGCGCGCGGCACCACCAGCTCGTCCTTCACCCCGACCACGAAGCCGGTCTTGACGAACATGCCAGGGAACAGCGACGGCGTGCCCTCGGGCAGCTCGACGCGCACCTTGAAGGTGTTGGAGCCGAGATCGGCAAAGGGGAAGACGGTGATGCGATCGGTCTCGACCCGCTCACCGTCGGGCAGATAAACGCGGGCCTGCGGCTCGCGACGCACCGAGGCGATCGCGCTCTGCGGCACGTCGACGATCACCCGCAACTGATCGAGCGAGATGCCGGTCATCACCGGCTGCCCCGGCGACAGGGTCTCGCCGACCTCGACATGACGGTGGGTGACGATGCCCGAATAGGGGGCACGGATCTGAGTGTAGTCGAGCTGCTCCTGGGCCTGCTCGAGCCGCGCGGTGGCCGAGTCCAGCTCGGCCTGGGCGGCGGCGAGATCGGCGGTGGCCTTGTCCATCGCCGAGTCGGAGACGTTCTTGCGCGCATAGAGGCCCTTGATGCGCTCGAACTCCTCGCGCGCCTGCAGCAATCGCGCCGAGGCGGACTTGAGGTCGGCCGCGGCCTGGGCGACCTTGGCACGGTGCTCGGTATCCTTGATGCGGGCGACCACGGTGTTCTGCTCGACGTAATCGTCGACGTCGAAGGTGATCTCCTCGACCCGACCCTGGGTCTGAGCCGAGACCGTGGTGCGGTTGACCGCCTCGACGATGCCGTCGAGGCGGTACTCGCGCGGCAGCGTGCGGTATTCGGCGACCGCGGTCTCGAGAGCGGGGCTATCGGCGGCCTGGAGCAGGCCGGGGGCGAGTGCGGCGAGCGCCGCAATCAATCGGATGGTACGCATGGGAGTCAGAGTCGTCAAAATATTAGAATTTTATTATATTTGCGGCGCAGTTGACCTTTCAACAACTCCCAACACATCACTGCACCGCGGTCCGCCCCCAGTATGGCGCCATCGGGCGAGAAAACGGGACGATCGGGGGTGCGGAAAGATTGCAAATCGGTGACGGCCTTTATACCGTAGCCCGGCTCGGGTCGAGCAGCGCCGCCCCATGGGGCGGCGGCGATACCGACCGCTCGCACGCACCGATCGGTCCACGGGGCTCGAGCGCATCCAGACGGACGGTCGACGCCAGACCGTCCGGTCCAGACAGCAACACGGCGGAGAGGGCAGTTTCGTGAGCCGATGGTCCGAGGATTTGATCCCGATCGACCGAGCAAGAACCCTGGACGGGCTCTTCCTGCAACGGGTGGCACGCTCGCCACAGCGCATCGCCTACACCCATTTCGAGCGCGGCAGCGGGTGGAGGGATCTGACCTGGGCCGAGGTCGGTGAGGCGACGGCGCGCTGGCGTCAGGCGCTCGCCGACGAGCAGCTCGAGCCCGGTGACCGGGTCGCGATCCTGCTGCGCAACTGTCCCGAGTGGGTGATGTTCGACCAGGCCGCGCTCGGGCTCGGTCTGGTGACGGTCCCGCTCTACACCGACGACCGCGCCGACAACGCCGCCTACATCCTCAACGATGCCGCGGTGAAGGTGCTGCTGGTGCAGGATCTCGGTCGCTGGCGTCGTCTGGCCGAGGCCATCGGCGACTCGCCCTGGCCGCTGCGGGTGGTGTTGCTGGAGGCGAGCGAGGCCTCGCGCGCCTGCGCCGCGACCGACCCCCGGGTGGTGGTCGCCGAGGACTGGCTGCCGGCCACGGCCCCGGCGTCGACCTCGCGCGAGGGAGATCCCGACGCGCTGGCGACCATCGTCTACACCTCGGGCACCACGGGTCGCCCCAAGGGGGTGATGCTCAGCCACCGCAACATCCTCAGCAACGCCCACGGCGCGCTGACCCAGATCGATGTCTACGGCGAGGACGTCTTCCTCTCCTTCCTGCCGCTCTCGCACATGCTCGAGCGCACCGGCAGCTACTATCTGCCAATGATGGCCGGCTCGCGCGTGGCCTATGCGCGCTCGATCGGCCAGCTCGCCGAGGACCTGCAGACCATCCGCCCGACGGCGATGATCGCCGTGCCGCGAGTGTTCGAGCGCGTCTACCAGCGCATCCTCGATCAACTCGACAAGCGACCCAAGCCAGCACGCTGGCTGTTCAACGCTGCGGTGGCCGCCGGTTGGCGCACCTTCGAGCGCGAACAGGGCCGCGCCGGCTGGCATCCCTGGCTGCTCGTCTGGCCGCTGCTGCGGCGCAAGGTCGCGCTCCCGGTCCAGCAACGACTCGGCGGACGCCTGCGCGCCACCGTCAGCGGCGGGGCGCCGCTGTCGACCGAGGTCGCGCGCACCTTCATCGGTCTCGGCGTGCCGCTGCTGCAGGGCTACGGCCTCACCGAGACCAGCCCGGTGATCAGCTTCAACACCCTGCAGTCGAACATTCCGGCGAGCGTCGGCGTGCCGCTGCGCGGGCTGCAGGTGCGCATCGGCCCGGAGAGCGAGCTGCTGGTGCGTGGCGACAACACCATGCTCGGTTACTGGAACAACCACGCCGCCACCGCCAAGATGCTCGCCCAGGACGGCTGGCTGCACACCGGCGACCAGGCGCGCATCGAGGACAACCACATCTACATCACCGGGCGCATCAAGGACATCCTGGTGCTCTCCAACGGCGAGAAAGTCCCACCCGGCGACATGGAGCTGGCCATCGCACTCGACCCGCTGTTCGATCAGGTGGTGGTACTCGGCGAGGGGCAGTCCTATCTCAGCGCGCTGCTGGTACTCAACCCCGATCTCTGGCCGGGGCTCGCGCTCGAACTCGGACTCGAGCCCGAGGACCCGACGAGCCTCGCCAACGCTCGGCTGCACAAGGAGGCGGTCAAGCGCACCCGCATGGCGCTGCGCGACTTCCCGGGCTACGCCAAGATCCGCCGCGTCACTCTCACCCTGGAACCCTGGACCATCGAGAACGGGTTGCTGACCCCGACCCTCAAGGTCAAGCGCAACAAGGTGATCGAGCGCTACCAGACGGCCATCGAGCACATGTACAAGGACTCGGAGCTTGCCTGAGCGGGGCTGAACGCATACAATCGGGGACGAATGCGGGTGTAGTTCAATGGTAGAACCTCAGCTTCCCAAGCTGATGACGTGGGTTCGATTCCCATCACCCGCTCCACTCCCCAGTCCTCTATGCGTCCACTCTATCAAGCAGGCGACCGCATCGAGGCACAGCTCCTCCACGATCTGCTCGATCGCCATCTGATCCGTACCGTCATCCTCGGCGACGCTCTTGCCGGTGCCGCGGGCGAGCTGCCGCTCGACATCCATCCGACCCTCTGGCTCATCGACGACGACGATCGTGAGCGTGCCGAGGCCGTGCTCGCGAGTTTCCTGCGCGAGGGGCTCGGCGGCCACCCGACCCCGGCCTGGACCTGCCCGCACTGCGGTGAGCAGGTCGAGGCCGGATTCGCCCTGTGTTGGAATTGCGCGACCTCCTACCCCGAATGAGCACACCCGACCTCTTCGCCAGCGAGCCGCCTGCCCCCTGGCCATCGACCGATTTCGCCGCCGCCGTGCTCGACTGGTTCGACCGGCACGGACGCAAGGACCTGCCCTGGCAGCATGAGCCGACCCGCTACCGGGTGTGGGTCTCGGAGATCATGCTGCAGCAGACCCAGGTGGCGGTAGTGATCCCCTACTTCGCGCGCTTCATGACGCGCTTTCCGGACTTGGCGAGCCTGGCCGCAGCCCCGCTCGACGAGGTGCTGTCGCTGTGGTCCGGGCTCGGCTACTACGCCCGCGCGCGCAACCTGCACCGCGCCGCGCGTACCGTCGTCGAGAGCCACGGCGGGCGCTTCCCCGACACCCTGACAGCGGTCGAGGCACTCCCCGGCATCGGTCGCTCCACCGCCGGCGCCATCCTCTCGCTCGCCGACGGCCAGCCCCACCCGATCCTCGACGGCAACGTCAAGCGGGTGCTGGCGCGCTGCTTCGCCATCGACGGCTGGCCGGGACAGAGCGCGGTGCTCAAACGGCTGTGGCAACTCAGCGAGCGCTGCACCCCGCACCAACGCACCGGCGCCTACAACCAGGCGATGATGGATCTCGGCGCCACCCGCTGTACCCGTGCCACCCCGGACTGCGCGCACTGTCCGCTCGCCGCGCGCTGCCAGGCCCTGCACCAGGGACGCCAGCGCGAGCTGCCGGCACCGCGTCCGCGGCGCACACTACCCGAACGCCGCACCCGGATGCTGCTGGTCCGCGACGACACCGGCGCCGTCCTGCTCGAGCGCCGTCCCGCGAGCGGTATCTGGGGCGGGCTCTGGAGCCTGCCCGAGATTCCCCCCGACAGCGACCCGAGCAGCTGGTGCCTGGACCGCTTCAACCGCGCTCCGGATACGGTTGAAACCCTGCCCGGACGCCGTCACACCTTTACCCACTTCATACTGGAGATCGAGGTCGTAGCGCTCGGGCTGACCGCCCCCGAGGCCGACGTGGGCGAGGACGGATGGCGCTGGAGCCCACCCGGGGAGCGCACCGCGATCGGTCTGCCGGCGCCGGTGGCGGATATCCTCCAACGGCTCTGACCCCTCGATCTCCGTGACCGTCACGCCCAACAGGAGTCGGAGCATGAGCCGTACCGTGCACTGCGTGAAGCTCGGCCTGGAGGCCGAGGGACTCGACCGCCAACCCTACCCTGGCCCGCTGGGCGCACGCATCTTCGAGCAGGTCTCGAAACAGGCCTGGCAGGAATGGCTGCGTCACCAGACCATGCTGATCAACGAGAACCGCCTGAGTCCGATGGACCCCAAGGCCCGCCGCTTCCTCGAGACCCAGATGGAACACTTCTTCTTCGGCGAGGGCGCCGAACTGCCCGAGGGCTATGTGCCACCAGGCAGTTGAGCGACCAGCGACCAGCGACCAGCGACCAGCGACCAGCGACCAGCGACCAGCGACCAGCGAATTGAACCGCAAAGGCGCGAAGGGCGCAAAGTGATTCAAGCTGCCAGCCACCAGCGGCCAGCCGCCAGTGGAGGGACGCCCTCGACGATAGCGCCACGCTCCATTCACTGTCGGCACACCGGGTGGCGTGCCAACACTCGAAGGCAGACAGCCACTGGCAGCTGGAGGCTGATCGCCGGAAGCTCTTTCCTTCTTCGCGGCTTTGCGGTTCAAGCGGCTGGCGACTGGCGGCTGGCGACTGGCGACTGGCGACTGGCGACTGAGAGCTTGAAAAAAGACTTGACGGACCAAAATTCGGTTGGTTTAATACTGCGCTCAAGCCAAGCAGCACGCTTGCACATGAACTACCTGCCCAGGTAGCTCAGTTGGTAGAGCAGGGGATTGAAAATCCCCGTGTCGGCAGTTCGATTCTGTCCCTGGGCACCATCATGAAAAGGCCCGTCGATGTCATCGACGGGCCTTTTTCTTTGTCTCGGGATCACAAAAAAGGCCCGCACATGGCGGGCCTCGGTGAGGGCTGCGCGCATCCAGCGCGCCCGGGCTCATCATATCTCCAACTGCAGGCGCAGCTTCTTCATCGCGTTCTTCTCGATCTGGCGGATGCGCTCGGCCGAGACGCCGAACTGTTCGGCCAACTCGTGCAGGGTCTGCTTGCGCTCAGAAAGCCAGCGCTCGCGCAGGATGGTCTTGCTGCGCTCATCGAGCCCCTGGAGTGCGGCATAGAGACGCTCGCGTTGATTGCGCTCGGAGTCCTCGCGTTCGAGCAACCGGCCCGGCTCCATGCTGTTGTCGGGCAGATAGGTCGAGGGCGCCGAGGGGGCGTCGTCGTCATCGTCGTCGAGACCGTCGAACGACAGGTCCTGGTTGGCCAGACGCGACTCCATCTGCAACACCGTCTCCGGCTTGACCCCGAGATCGGCGGCCACGTCCTCGACCTCCTGACGGGTGAACCAGCCCAGACGCTTCTTGGCACTACGCAGGTTGAAGAACAGCTTGCGCTGGGCCTTGGTGGTGGCGACCTTGACGATGCGCCAGTTGCGCAGGATGTACTCGTGGATCTCGGCGCGGATCCAGTGCACCGCGAAGGAGACCAGACGCACGCCCATGTCGGGCTCGAAGCGACGCACCGCCTTCATCAGGCCCACGGTGCCTTCCTGGATCAGGTCGGGTAACGGCAAACCGTAGCCGAGATAGCCGCGAGCGATGCGGATCACGAAGCGCAGGTGCGAGGTCACCAACCGCTTGGCCGCATGGGCATCTCCATGATCGCGCAGCTGCACGGCCAGGGAGCGCTCTTCCTCTGCAGTCAGGACTGGGATCTGGTACGCGGCGCTGATGTAGGCATCGATGGTGCCCGTAGGCACGAGAGTGAGATCCTTCGCCATAGTCCAACACCTGAGTTGTAAGCTTGGATAATTATCCTAGCAGTGCGCTAAGGAATATGCCAGCACTTTTGCCGCGGATTTTGAGGCTGGAGCACGACAAAAGTTCAATCAGACTCTAGGCAAGCATCGGCATAGGAACAAGATCCGAGCGGTTAATCAGGGATCGTATCTTTCGATAACAACCATAGGCGAAGCTGATAACTGTTTTTTTATTCAAAAAAACAGTTAGTTAAAAAATCACTCAAGATCATTCCGGGCATCTCCACCGAGAGATGAGCGAGTGTCGAGAAGGTCTCCGAGAGTTGGACAAAACCTGAACAGCGGCTCTTCCGTCGCTATGGCGCCGACAATCTCGGGCCAGGTCGGAGCATTGCGCCGCGAGGACGATACTGAAAAGATAGTTGGTTACATCCAGACCGGAGAAGGGATGCGGATGCCAGACAACGAGAGACCTCCAGCTCATGGCATCGGTGTGGTCGCTTCCTGAAGACATGGACCGATCCGCACCGCCCTGCCCGATGATCGCCGACCTCCGCCCGAAGATCGCCGTCCACGACCACGCTCCGCCACCAGAGGACTCGCGCCCGGCGGAGATGGCCTGCTCGACGACACCTCGGGCATGTCCGGCGTCACATCGACAACGGCCAGCGCCGCCAGGCTCACCGCAAGCGGATGCAGCGACCCGCTCCGGACGCCCAGGCGACCGTCGGCCGCGGCGCTGAAGACCTTTCCCTCGAGCGACCGTCCAGCGGAGACTTGCGATGCGGACTCGACAGCAATGGCTCATCGGCCTGATCCTCGCCACCACCCTCGCCTCGGGCAACGCCGACACTCTCGACGAGGTCCGCGCGCGCGGCGAGCTACGCTGTGGGGTCAATCAGGACGTACCCGGGCTGTCGCACCGCGACGCCGACGGCCACTGGCACGGATTCGATGTCGACTTCTGTCGCGCGGTGGCCGCCGCCACGCTCGGCGATGCCCGGCGCGTACGCTTCATCACCACATCCCCGAAAGATCGTCTCGCACGACTGCGCGACGGCGAATTCGATCTGTTGGCACGCAACACCACCTGGACCCTGACGCGCGATACCGAGCCCGGCATCACCTTCGTCGGCGTCCTCTATCACGATGGTCAGGGCTTCATGGTCCATGACGACAGCATCATTCAAAGCGCGCTCGAACTCGACGACCAGTCGATCTGCGTGATCGCCGGGGGTACGGGGCCGGACAATGTCACTGACTATCTCGCGCGCCACCGGATGCGCGCACGGCTCGTCATCAGCGCCGATATCCGCAGCGCCACCCAGGCCTACCTGGATCATCAGTGCGAGACATTGAGCACCGACCAGTCACAGCTGTTCGCGATACGCTCGATGCTGCCGCGGAGCGACACCAGGCACCGTATCCTCCCCGAGGTGATCTCCAAGGAGCCGCTCTCGCCGGCGGTACGCGACGACGACCGACGCTGGTTCGACATCGTGCGCTGGACGCTGTTCGTGCTGATCGATGCCGAGGAGCAAGGCATCGACAGCTACAGCCTCAGCATGTCCATGACGGACGGCACTCCGGTACTCTCGGATGACGATGCCCGGATCAGCGCCCGACTCGGCCTGACACCAGGCTGGCGCCAGCGCATCATTGCCCAGGTCGGCAACTATGCCGAGCTGTTCGAGCGCAACCTTGGCGCGCTCTCGCCGCTCGGGATCAGGCGCGGCCTCAACGCGCTCTGGCGCGACGGCGGCATCCTCTACGCACCGCCGAGCCGCTGACGAGATTCGCCCACGAGGCCATCATTCCCTGGACCACTCAACAGCGAGAGACCCCATGTCCCTGATCAAGCCCTTCACCGGCCTGCGCCCGGCACCCGGTCGCGCCGAGGCCGTCATCGCCCCGCCCTATGACGTCATCAACGTCGCAGAGGCACGCGCGCTGGTGGACGAGCGCCCCTGGAGCTTCCTGCACATCTCGCGCGCCGAGGTCGACCTGCCGGAGGGCACCGATCCCCATGACCCGAGCGTCTATGCCCGGGCTCGCGCCAACCTCGAGCACATGCTCGAGGCCGGCGTGCTGCGACGCGACCCGACCCCGAGCTACTACATCTATCGGCTGACCATGGACGGACACCGCCAAACCGGATTGGTCGCCGCCGCCTCGGTGGCGGCCTATGACAGCGGACGGATCAAGCGCCACGAGTTCACCCGCCCGGCCAAGGAGGACGACCGAGTGCGCCAGATCGAGGCACTCGACGCCCAGACCGGCCCGGTGTTCCTCGCCTACCGCGCCCAGGCTGCGGTCGACGACCTGCTCGTCGCGACCACCGAGCAGCCACCCGAGGTCGACGTCACCGCAGCCGACGGCGTACGCCACGAGCTGTGGCGGCTCGGCGAACCAGCGCAGGTGGCCGCAATCGACGCCGCCTTCGCCGCGATCGACACGCTCTATGTCGCCGACGGCCATCACCGCTCGGCGGCCGCCTCGCGGGTGGCCGCCGCCCGCCGTGAGGCCGGCGCCGCGCCGGGCGGTGCGCACGAATCCTTCCTCGCGGTGATCTTCCCCCACGATCAGCTGCGCATCCTCGACTACAACCGGGTGGTGCGCGATCTCAACGGCCACAGCCCGGAGACGCTGCTCGCGGCCATCGCCGAGCGCTTCACCGTCGACCCGGCGGACACCCCGGTCGCGCCCGCGCGCCCCGGCGAGTTCGGGCTCTATCTCGCCGGGCACTGGTACCGATTGACGCTCGCCCCCGACCGGATCCCCGCCGACGACCCGGTCGCCAGCCTCGATGTCAGCCTGCTCCAGCAACACCTGATCGAGCCACTGCTCGGCATCGACGACCCGCGCCGCGACTCGCGCATCGACTTCGTCGGCGGCATCCGCGGACTCGACGGGCTGCAGCAACGCGTCGACAGCGGCGAGATGGCGCTCGCGCTCGCCCTCCACCCCACCCCCATGGCATCGCTGCTCGCCGTCGCCGACGCCGGCGCGGTGATGCCGCCCAAGTCCACCTGGTTCGAACCCAAGCTCGCCGACGGACTGGTGAGCCACGTCCTGGACTGACACTGCAAGACGACGGAAGACGACAACCGAAGACGATGGTCAGACCCACCTACAACCTGCCCGCCGACCGCGGCGACGACGAACACGCGATCCGCCACTGGCTCGAGAGCCTCGAGGGGCGCTATCAGCCCGCCGGCCTCGAGGCCATCGCCGGCGCCTGCGCGATGCTCACCCGTATCCACGGCGACCAGCGCATCGAGACCGGCGAGACCCGGGTGCGTCACCTGCTCTCCACCGCCGACATCCTGGCTGGCTTGGAGATGGACGACGAGACCCTGGTGGCGGCGCTGCTCAACGGCAGCCTGGAGGCGCAGGCCACCAGCCTCGCCGACATCGAGCAGCGCTTCGGCGCCAATGTCGCGCGCATGGTCGACGACCTGTCGCGGATCGGACAGCTGGCCAATGTCGACGCCATCATCGCCGCCAAGGACCAGTCACAGCACGAGGAGAACCTGCGCCGCCTGCTGCTCGGTATCGCCGAGGACGTACGCGTGGTGCTGGTGGTGCTCGCCGAGCGGGTGCACCTGATGCGCGCGATCAAGGACCTCGAGATCCGTCGTCGCACTCGCATCGCGCGCGATACCGAGCGGGTCTATGCGCCGCTGGCCAACCGTCTCGGGGTGTGGCAGCTCAAGTGGGAACTCGAGGATCTCAGCCTGCGCTATCTCCAGCCCGAGGAGTACAAGCGCATCGCCCGGCTGCTGGCCGAGCGGCGCGAGGAGCGCGAGCACTACATCGCCTCGGTGATGGAGATCCTCAACGAGAAGTTCGCCAGCAGCGGCATCAGCGCCGAGATCACCGGTCGGCCCAAGCACATCTACAGCATCTGGAAGAAGATGCGCCGCAAGGGCGTCGACATCGAGGAGATCTTCGACCTGCGCGCGGTGCGCATCATGGTCGAGAGCGTCGCCGACTGTTATGCCGCGCTCGGTATCGTCCATGGCTTGTGGCGCCACATCCCCAAGGAGTTCGACGACTACATCGCCACCCCCAAGGGCAACATGTACCAGTCGCTGCACACCGCGGTGATCGGTCCCGGCGACAAGTCGCTGGAGGTGCAGATCCGCACCTACGAGATGCATCGCCACGCCGAGTTCGGCGTCGCCGCGCACTGGGCCTACAAGGAGGCCAAGGGCCACGATGCGGCCTTCCAGCGTCGCCTGGTATGGATGCGCAACTGGCTCGAACTCAAGGGCGAGCTGGAGGACCCCGGCGAGGTGCTCGAACGCTTCCGTCAGGAGTTCGAGCCGGTGCACATCTATGTGCTCACGCCGCACGCCAAGGTCATCGAGCTGCCCAAGGGGGCGACACCGCTCGACTTCGCCTACGCCATCCACTCCGAGGTCGGCAACCGCTGCCGGGGGGCGCGCGTCAACGCTCGCATCGTGCCACTGCACCAGCGGCTCGAGAGCGGCGACACCGTCGAGATCCTCACCCAGAAGAACGCCACCCCCAGCCGCGACTGGCTCAGCCCCCACCACGGCTACCTGACCACGGCGCGCGCGCGCAACCGGGTGCGCCAGTGGTTCAAGCAACAGGACCTGGAGCAGCACGCCCACGAGGGCCGGGGCCTGCTCGAGCGCGAGATCGCCCGTCTGGGGATCGTCGAGAAGCCCCAGCTCGAGGCGCTCGCCGAGCGCTTCAACTTCAAGCGCGGCGAGGATCTGCTGGCCGCCATCGGTCGTGGCGACGTGCCGGTCGGCCAGGTCGCGCGCCAGGTCGGCGAGCCGCGCGCCGAGCACACCAGGGAGCCCGAGCACAAGCCGCGTCATCACCCCCAGCGCCAGCGCAGCGAACCGAGCAGCGCGGTCGTCGTCGAGGGCGTCGATGACCTGATGACCCAGATGGCGCAGTGCTGCAAACCGGTCCCGCACGATCCGATCATCGGCTTCGTCACCCGCGGGCGCGGCGTCACCATCCACCGGCGCGACTGCAGCAACGTCCGCCACCTGCCCCCGGATGAGGCTGAACGGCTGATCTCGGTGCGCTGGGCCGATGCCCCGGTCGAGGCCAGCTACCCGGTCGACCTGCTGGTGATCGCTGCCGATCGCAAGGGGCTGTTGCGCGACGTCTCCTCGGTGTTCGTCGATGACGACCTCGACGTGCTCGGCGTCGAGACCCATTCCGAGCGCACCACCGACACCGCCTCGATGCGCTTCACCATCGAGGTCCGCGACCAGGACCAGCTCGGCCGGGTGCTGGTCAGGTTGCGTCAGCTCCCCGACGTGCTCGAGGTGCGGCGTGCCGATTGAACCGGCGCAGCTGCATGCACTGCTTGCCGGTTTCGCGCTCGCCGGCGACCCCGAGCGCGCCGCGATCGCCCCGCTCGGCGGCGGCCTGATCAACGACAGCTTCGCGGTGCGGCTCGGTGAGCAGCGTTACGTGTTGCAACGGATCAATGCCCAGGTCTTCCCCGACCCGGCGCGGGTGATCGCCAACCAGGTCGCGCTCGCCGCGGTCTGGGACACCCCCGGACTCGACATCCCGGCCCCCCTGCCAACTCGTGACGGCGGCTTCGCCCGCCACGACGACAGCGGCGCGTGCTGGCGGCTGACCCGCTTCATCGCCCCCAGCCGCGGTCTCGCCCGGCTCGATCGCCCCGCCCAGGCCAGGGCGGTGGGCGAGGCGCTCGGGCGCTTCCATCGCACCCTCGCCCGGCATGCCCCGCTGCCGCTGCAGGTTGCCCTGCCCGGTTTCCACGACACCCCGGCCTATCTCGCCGGGTTGCGGCGACTCGACACCCCGGCGGCGCGGCACGACCCGACGCTCGCCGAGTGCCTCGACTTCGTCGCACGGCGCGCCCCGCTGGCCGCGACGCTCGCCACCGCCCGCGCCGAGGGGCGGATCGGCGAGCGCGTCGTCCACGGCGACCCCAAGCTCGACAACCTGCTGTTCTCGACCGACGCGAGCCGCGTGGTGGCGCTGATCGACCTCGATACCGTCCAGCCCGGGCTGATCCACCACGACCTCGGCGACTGTCTGCGCTCGTGCTGCAACCGCGCCGGCGAGCGCGGCGCGAGCGCCCGCTTCGACCTCGGCCTCGGCGCCGCCATCCTCGGCGGCTATGCCGCCGCGACCGACGGACTGCTCGATGCCGAGGAACGTGCACTGATCCCACAGGCGCTCCGGTTGGTCCCCTTCGAGCTGGGGATACGCTTCCTCACCGATCACCTCCAGGGCGATCGCTACTTCCGTGTCGCCCGACATGGCGACAATCTGCACAAGGCGCGCGTCCAGTTCGCCCTGGTCGCCGACCTCGAGCGCCAGGCCGAAGACATCGAAGCGCTGGTCGGACGCTGCTTCGCCGAGACGACCAGCGTCGCTTGAATCGCCATCGCGACCGGCTAACCTGAGAGCATCTATCCACCTCGTCCCAGTCATGCGCGAGACGCGCCGCCCTCCGTCACCCAGAGATGCGACGAACGAGCGACGCGCCCCTCGCCAGGCGATCATCATGCCCCGTCGCCCAGGCCACAACCGCGAACCGGACAGCACCAGCCACGGCCCCACCGCCACGGACAGCAGCAACCGTCTCGAGGCTCAGCGCATGCAGCCGGCAGGCGCCTGGCTGAGGCTCTCGGTCGACGCCGACGGACGTTGGACGCTCTACCGGCTGCCACCACCGGGCACCAGCCCCCCGCTCCGGGATGCCGATGCGCACTGGATCGAGACGGTGCTCGCCGAGGATCGCGACGCACTGCTGCAGCGGCTCGCCGGAACCGGCGACGATCGCCAGCCCTGGCAGCACGATTGCCGTATCCGCGACAGCGCCGGCGAGCTGCGCTGGATCCGTCTCAACGGCCACCCCAGCGCCAACGGCGACGACTGGGACCTCTCCATCACCGAGATCACCGACCTCAAGGCGCGCGAGCAACGACTCCGGCTGAGCGAGACCCGTTATCGCGCCATCGTCGGGCTGCAGAGCGACCTGGTCTGTCGCTTCCTCCCGGACAACAGCATCACCTTCGCCAACGAGGCCTACTGCACCTTCTTCGGACACAGCCGTGCCGAGCTGACCGGCAGAAACTTCATGGCTCTGGTGCCGCAGGAGGAACACGCCCTCGTCGACTCGATGATGAGCCGCTGCAACGCCGACAACCCGGCGATAATCAGCGAGCACTGGGTCGTGCGCGCCGACGGTGAGCGGCGCTGGGTACAATGGGTCGACCAGGCCATCTTCGACGCTGACGGAGAGCTGATCGAGATCCAGTCGGTCGGACGCGACATGACCGAGCAGCGACGTCTCGAACGACGCGAGCGGCTGCGCAACCAGGTACTCGAGCAGCTCGTCGCCGGCGCCCCGCTGGGCGAGGTGCTCAAGATCATCGTCGAGGGCTTCGAGCAGGAGAGTTCCGGGCGCTGCAGCATCCTCGAACTCGACCGTGACAGCGAACGACTCCATACCGCCGCGGCACCGAGCCTGCCTCCCGCTTACAATCAGGCGATCGACGGACTCGCGATCGGTCCTGGAATCGGCTCCTGCGGCAGCGCCGCAGCGACCGGCCAGCGGGTGGTGGTCGAGGACATTGCCACCCACCCCTACTGGCGGTCATTCCGCGCGCTGGCGCGACAGGCGGGAATCGCCGCCTGTTGGTCGGAGCCGATCCGCGCCTCGGACGGGCACATCCTCGGCACCTTCGCCATCTATCACGACCATCCGCAGGGGCCTGACAGAGACGACCTGGAACGCATCGAGCTGGCCGCCAACCTCGCCAGCATCGCCATCGAGCGCACCCGCGCCAGCGAGGCGCTACGTATCAGCGAGGAGCGTCTGTCACTGGTGCTGCGCGGCACCGAGGACGGCTGGTGGGACTGGGACCTGAGCCGCGACCGGGTGTCCTACTCGGCTCGCTGGTGGACGATGCTCGGCTATGACGAGGGGGCGCTGGAGACCAACCGCGATCTGTGGCAGCGGCTGATCCATCCCGAGGACCAGCAGCGTGTCCGAGAGGTCTTCGATCAGGCGTTCAACGGCACCACCAACGCCTACTCGATCGAGTTCAGGCTACTGCATCGCGATGGCCACTATGTCCCCGTGCTCTCGCGCGGTTTCATCCAGCGCGATGCCAGCGGGGATCCGATCCGGGTCGCCGGTGCCAACACCGACCTGACCGAACGCAAGCGCCTCGAGCAACGACTGCGCGAACTCGCCGAGACCGACGACCTCACCGGCCTGCCCAACCGCCGTCGCTTCTTCGCCGAGCTGCAGCGTGAACTCGACCGCATCCGCCGCCACCAAACCCCGGCAGCGGTCCTGATGCTCGATCTCGATCACTTCAAGCGCATCAACGACAACCACGGACACGGCGGCGGCGATGCGGTGCTGCGCGCCTTCACCGAGGTGTTACGCGCCGAGCTGCGCAGCACCGACTGCGCGGGGCGGCTCGGCGGCGAGGAGTTCGCCGTGCTGGTGCCGGGCAGTGATCTCACCGCGGCCTGTCGCTTCGCCGAGCGACTCAGACGCCACATCGCCGCGTTGCGAGTGGAGCACAAGGACGCGCACATCGTCGTGCGGGTGAGCGTCGGCTGCACCCAGATCCGCCGCGACGACGCCGATCCCGACAGCATTCTCGCGCGCGCCGACGAGGCGCTCTATCGCGCCAAGGGCAACGGGCGCGACCGCGTCGAGTGCGCCTGAATCAGAGCCGCCGATAGTCGGCGATATAGCGGTTCTCGCGCCCCTGGATGCGTGCGATGCGGCGCGAGCGCTCACGTTCCCAGACATCCGGCGGGTCGGCGTTGTTCCAGGCGGTGTAGAGCTGCTCGTCCTGGCGACTCAACCGCAACCCGTAGGTATCGCGCATGTAGAACATGGTGCGCGCGATGTCGCCGCGCACTCGCGCCGGCGGCTCCACCCGCCGATGCTCGGCATCGATGCGGATCTCGCAGGCGCCGTAACGCTCCCCGCCACTGACCATCCCCCAGTTGAAGTCCGAACGCTCGCCGTTGATCTGGCCCACCGCCGGGTAGAGGTTGTAGAGGTCGTTGTGCGCGGCCTCAAACACCGGATCGACGCGCTCGCAGCAGGCCCGCCCGGAGAGCTGGCGGCCACTGCGGGTACGACACTCGGCGAAGCGCTCGGGCTCGCGCCAGCACTGGCGGAAGTTGCCGAACTGCGCGGCCGGGAAGACGTGCTCGGCCTCGACCCGACGCGCCCGGCGACTGCTGGCCAGGGCATCGAGCCCGCAACTGCCGAGTTCGACCTGGGCCTCGGCGTCATAGCGACAGCCGCAGTAGAAGGTCTCGCGATGACCGGCATAGATGTCCTCGTAGAGCCAGCGCTTGGCGGTCGAGAAGCTGCCGGCGACCTGCGGTAGGCTGTCGAGCGCCGGCGGCGCGAGCACCGCCGCCGACTCCGGCCACCAGGCCGGCGGCTCCACCGGCAGACGATCGATGAGGGCGAGCAGCTGATCGGCGGTCGAGCCGGCGACCACCGCCACCAGTCCGCCGGCCCAGCTGCCGGTGTCGGCGACCAGACCGACGGCGAGTTCGCGGATGTCGACGGTGATCGCCACCGCCTCACGGGCGTGTTCGGGCAACCGCTCGACCCAGGGCTGGGGCAGCAACGAGACGGCGAACACCAGAGTCGTGGCGAGCAACAGCGTCCGCGCACGACCACCGAGACGTCTGAACCGGGAAAGGATCGAGGACCAGGGAGCGGACGAGCGGGTACGGGAGCGGGACCTGGATGCGTGACGACGAGACATGGTACAGCACAGCAAGAATGGGTACGGAACTGTAACAGATCCGGCGCGTCGAGCAACGCACGAGCCCCTCTGCGGTTGCTATTCACCGCCGACACCGCCATCTGTGGCCAGCCGGTCGACGGCCGGCTCCCCCTCGTGACACAGGAGACAGAAGATGGAAGGTAGCTCGATCGCTGCGCTCGAACTAGCGCTGTTTCTCGGACTGTTCGGCTGGTTGATGTACGCGCAGTTCGGCAAGCGCAAGCGCGACGACCACCCCCCGCGGGACGAGCGAAGCGACCAGGACGAGCAACGCTGAGACCGACCGCGCGCGCCCGTCGACGGGCCGCGCGACTGCGCCGGGTCAACCCCGACGCTCACGCATCGCGCTATCTTCAGGGTTCGGATGCCAATCACGGGCCGCGCGATGACCGCCTCCATCGGAAACCGCCATTTCGTGCTGCGCCGGCTGCACTCGCTGCTGGGGCTGCTCCCAGTGGGCGCCTTCCTGATCTTCCATCTGTGGGAGAACTCGCAGTCGCGCTTCGGCGCCGAACACTACAACCACGAGGTGGTCGAGGCGCTTCAGGGGCTGAACTATCTGGTGCCGATCGAACTCCTGGTGATCGCCCTGCCACTGCTGCTGCACGCGGTGATCGGGCTGGCGATCACCCGCGAGATGTGCGCCGAGCCCATCCGCTACCGCTATGCGCGCAACTGGGCCTATTGGCTGCAGCGTCTCTCCGGGGTGGCGATCCTCCTCTTCCTCCTCCTCCATGTCGGCATGACCCGCATCCAGGGGCTGTGGACGTCGGCGATCCGCGACGATCTCTATGGCCATATGCAGACCCTGCTCTCCAACCCCGGGTTCTTCGCCCTCTATCTCGTCGGGCTGATCGCCTCGGTGTTCCACCTCGCCAACGGCCTGTCGACCATGGCCATCGTCTGGGGACTGACCACTTCGGCGGCGGCGCAGCGGCGCTTCGCCTGGGCCTGCGCCGGGTTCGGGGTGCTGCTCGCCGCGCTCGGGGTGCACGGCATGCTGGGTTTCCTGTCATGAACGCGCCGGGGGCGATCGTCGTCGGCGGCGGGCTCGGCGGGCTGTGGGCGAGCCTGCGTCTGGCCGAGGCCGGCTTCCCGGTACGGCTGTTCTCGCTGTTCGAGGTCAAGCGCAGCCACTCGGTGTGCGCCCAGGGCGGGATCAACGCGGTGCTCGACACCAAGGGTGAGCGCGACTCGATCGAACAGCACATCCTCGACACCATCAAGGGCGGCGAGTACCTCGCCAATCAGCCGCCGATCAAGAGCCTGTGTGAGCAGGCGCCGGGGCTGATCCGTACCTTCGCGCGCATGGGCGTGACCTTTTCGCGCACTCCAGAGGGCGGGCTCGACCTGCGTCTGTTCGGCGGCGTCAAGCATCGGCGTACCTGCTTCGCCGGCGCCAGTACCGGCCAGCAGCTGCTCTACGGCGTCGACCAGCAGGTGCGCCGGCTCGAGAGTCAGGGACGGGTGGAGAAGTTCGAGTGGTGGGAGTTCCTGTCGCTGCTCATCGACGCCGACGGGCGCTGTCGCGGCATCCTCGCGATGGACCTGCGCAGCCTCGAGGTGCGCGCCTTTCCCGCCGAGACCGTGGTGCTCGCCAGCGGCGGCTTCGGCCAGCTCTACGCGCCCAAGACCACCACCTCGACCAACTCCACCGGCGCCGCCGCCAGCCGCGTCTACCAGCAGGGCGCCTGGTTCGCCAACGGCGAGTTCTTCCAGTTCCACCCGACGGCGATGCTCGGTCACGACAAGACCCGGCTGATGAGCGAGGCGGCCCGTGGCGAGGGCGGTCGGGTGTGGGTGCCGCGCGACCCGGGCGACCGCCGCGACCCGACCCGCATCCCCGAGCGCGAGCGTTTCTACTTCCTCGAGGAGTTCTTCCCCGCCTACGGCAACACCGTGGCGCGCGACGAGGCCTCGCGCGCGATCTGGCGCGTCACCCGCGAACTCGGGCTGGGCATCGGCGGCGGTGACCGGGTCTATCTCGACCTCACCCATCTCGATCGGCGCTTCGTCGCCACCCGGCTCGGCGCCATCCTCGAGATCTATCGCAAGTTCGCCGGCAGCGACCCGCTCGACACCCCGATGGAGATCTTCCCCGCCGCCCACTACGGCATGGGCGGGCTGTGGGTCGACTTCGAGCGCGATGCCGACGGCGGCATGCGCCCGGGCAGCGCGCGCAACCACGCCACCAACATCCCCGGGCTCTATGCCTGCGGCGAGTGCGACTACGCCTATCACGGCGCCAACCGGCTCGGCGCCAACTCACTGCTCTCGGCGAGCTTCTCCGGGCGGGTCGCGGGCGAGGCGGCGGCCAACTATCTGCGTGGGCTCGACCCGGCGCGCCCGGCGCTGGCCGAAACGGTGATCGCCGCCGAGCGTCGCCGCCAGGAGGCGATCAACCAGCGCCTGCTGAGCGCCGACGGCGAGGAGAACCCCTACACCCTGCACCAGGCGCTGGGGGCGCTGATGACCGAACGGGTCGGGGTGGTGCGCGACAACGCCGGGCTGGAGCAGGCCCTCGACGAACTCGACCGGCTCGAGGCGCGATTGGCGCAGGTCGGGCTCGGCGAGTCGAGCCGCTGGGCCAACCAGACCCTGGTCTTCACCCGCCAGCTCGCCGACATGATCGTGCTGGCCAAGGCGGTGGCGGCCAGCGCCCTGGCCCGCGACGAGTGTCGCGGCGCCCATCACAAACCGGCCTTCGAACTCCCCATCCCCGAGGGCAGCTTCCCGGGTGACCCCGAGTTCGAGGACTATCGCGCCCGCTGGCGCGAGAACAACACGCGCTGGCTCAAGACGACCCTGGCCGAGTACGCCGCGCTGCGCCCGCGCATCCACTACCAGGCGGTCGACCTCAGCGTCTGCCCGCCGAGCGAGCCGCGCGACTACCGCTGAGAGTCCCCGTCATGCGCGAAACACCCTCCACCATCGAGCTGCGTATCCGTCGTCAGGACGGTCCCGATACGGCGCCCTACTGGGAGGAGTTCGCACTGCCCCATGCGCCCGACCACAACGTGGTCTCGGTGCTGATGGCACTACGCGAGCACCCGCTCACCCGCGACGGGCGCCGCGTCGACCCGGTGTGCTGGGATCACAATTGCATGGAGGAGGTGTGCGGCTCGTGCGCAATGCTGATCAACGGGGTACCGCGCCCGGCCTGCTCGGCGCTGATCGATCAGCTCGAACAGCCGATCGTGCTCGAACCGCTACCCAAGTTCCCGGTGGTGCGCGACCTGCTCGTCGACCGCAGCACCATCGACGCCGGACTCGTCAAGGTCCGCGCCTGGATCGAGATCGACGGCGCCTGGGACACCCACGAGCCCCCACCGCGCATCGCCCCGCAACAATGGGCGGCCGACTATCTCTACAGCCGCTGCATGAGCTGCGGCTGCTGCATGGCCGCCTGTCCGCAGTTCGGCGGCGGCTCGGAGTTCGTCGGCCCGGCGCCGCTGGCACAGGTGCGGCTGATGAACGCCCACCCCACCGGACGCCACGACAAGGCCGAGCGACTGCATGCGATCATGGCCGAGGGCGGGCTGAGCGACTGCGGCAACGCACAGAACTGCGTGCGAGTCTGTCCCAAGGCGATCCCGCTGACCACTGCGATCGGTGAACTCGGACGCCAGACCTCGATCCAGGCGCTAAAGGATCTGTTCGGGTCGTCCTGACCCGCTCCGGCACCCGTGCCGCGCTCACCCCAGATGCAGATCTCGCGGCGGGCTGGGGGCGAGCGGATCGTCACCGCCGCAGAGTTGAAAATAAGCGCGGGCGAACTCGCGATCGGTGCCGAGGATGTGCGCCAGCAACCACTCGCGCACCGTCTCCTGGATCGAAGGCGTGAACACCTCCACCCCCTCGGCACGCCACTCGCGCAGCAACGCGGTGTATTCGGCCATCATCAGAGCGTGCTCGCGCTGGTGCTCGGGCAGCTCGTCAAAACCGATCGCGCGCATGAACCGCTCCTCGTGCAGGAAGTGGGCGCGCGCCTGCTCGCCGAGTTCGGCGAGTGCCTCGATCAAGGCATTGGCCTCGCCACTGCGTGTCGGCGTGACCTCGGGACAGAACCTCAGGCAGAGGTCGGCGAGGCGTTCGATCAGCGCACGATGCTCCTGATCGATGACGTCGATGTTCAGCGACCACTCCTCTCGCCACCTGGGCAGCTTGGACATAAGAGCCTCTCGTCTCGTCATGATTGCGGGCGCACCGCCGGCGCCCGAGCGGCACTGTGCGATCGCCATACCCTTGACCAGATGCGCGCCGACGATGGCGCATAGACCACGAACTGGACTACGAGGCGATTCGAGCATGGTCCCTGTACGAGACTCTTGATTGACGTGATGAGCCTGGCATGGCACCAACCTCATGCACCGGGGAAGGGGAATACGGGACAACGGGCCGCGTGGCCTCTCCCGGTTCCTCCGGCCAGGAGCAGCTTTCCCAGCTCTGTGATCAGACGGCGCTGGGTCTGCGCCATGTCCTTACAATAATAGATAATTTCGTAGCCAACGGGTTCCGTGAGCGAACAACGGCCAGCCAGTGGTCGCCAGGCGACCCGGATCGGATGGCCACCAGTCCCGTTGCCCTCGTCGTAGCTGCTTTGGACATCGACGAAGGCGATCTCGGCACGCTCGATCAGAGCGAGATACTGCATCGCGCGGATCGGCAGCAATACCCGCTCCACACCACTGCGCATGCGGCGCAGCTGCAAGGCGTTGTGCAACGGCGCGGACAGGGTCGTCGATTCACGCGCGATCACGATTCCGGGCCGATAAAAGATGAAGCCAGGCCCGGAACCGGCCACCTCAATCCTCCTCGAGCCGGTCCGGGTCCCAGCCGGTGGCACGCGCCCGGGTCACTGCGGCCTCATAGATCCGGGCATGGCGCTCGCGTAGCTCCGAGGGCAGGTTGGAGGCCAGATGCCCATAAGGTGCCCAGGCCGCGCTGACCTTGTCATAGAGGTCGTCGATCCCCTGCACCGTCCAGCCCTCGCAGGTCTCCTCCTCGGGGATCAGACCGAACACCCAGGCGTCGCGGATAATGTTGGCCGTCGGCGTCATCCCACCCTGGAGTTCGTTGTGGATACCGGCATAGCGTTTGGCAGTCATGGCGTGATCCCTTGCTAGATTGAGAATCGGTGGTCAGCGACGATTGAACCGCAAAGGGCCGCCAGCCGCCAGCCGCCAGCCGCCAGCCGCCAGCCGCCAGCCGCCAGCCGCCGGGAGATTGAACCGCCAAGACACAAAGGACGCGAAGAAAGCGACCAGCCTTCAGCAAACAGCCTCCAGTGTCGGTGTGCGGTCAACCGCGACGCAACGAAACAACCCAGCCCCCTCACTGGAGGCTGGCAGCTGGCGGCTGAAGGCTAGGCGCTGATCGCCAATCCCACGATGGGCACGCTGCGCTTTGCCCATCCTACGTCGATGACGCCTGGTGTTCGTGGCGACGGTGAGGAAAAACGCCCGCTGGCGACTGGCGACTGGCGACTGGCGACTGAAGGCTGGCGGCTGGAAGCCTTTCTTCACCTTCGCGCGCTTAGCGGCTCAGTCAGCTGGTCGCTGATAGGTGCCGAGCCACAAGCCTTCGCCCCTGATGCCATCGCCATGGAGTCAAGCTAGAATTAAAGGTTTTCCCGCGCGCCCGTTCACCAGCGGCGCGCCCGTCCGTTCCCGAGGAATCCCCAAGCGTGTCCGCAACCCTTATCGACCTGATCCGCCACGGCGAGCCCGTGGGCGGACGGCGCTACCGTGGCCGTGGCGTCGACGACCCCTTGTCCGAAACCGGCTGGCAGCAGATGCGCCACGCCGTCGGCGACGCCGCGCCCTGGACGCGCGTACTGAGTTCACCGCTGCAACGCTGCCAGGCCTTCGCCCGCGAACTCGCCGAGCATCATCACCTGCCGCTGGAGATCATCCCCGAGTTCGCCGAGGTCGGCATGGGTGAATGGGAGGGACGCGCCCATGGCGAGATCGCCGTCAGCGAGCCCGAGCGTCATCGCGCCTACCGCAACGATCCGGTCGGCTGCCGCCCCAAGGGCGCCGAACCCCTGGAGGCCTTCCTCGACCGGGTCGTCGGTGCCTATCGCGCCCGGCTCGAACGCCACCCCGGCGAGCACCTGCTGATCGTCTGCCATTCGGGGACCACCCGCGCCATCCTCGGCGAGGTACTCGGACTCGGTCCGCACGACTGGTATCGCACCAAGACCGACTACGCCGGGATCACCCGCATCCGCCACGGCGCCAACGGCCCGGTGCTCGAATGCATGAACCGCCCCACCCTGCCCTGAGTCGCCGCGATCCAGCGACCAGCTGGATCACGGATCCGAACCGCAAAGACACAAAGAGCACAAAGGAAGCGATTAGCTTGAATCGGGCAGCCTGCAGTCGGCGCCTGCAACCACCGCGATCGGAGACAAACGACCGTCTCCACAAGAACTGACAAGCCGACTGTTCGCCCCCTTCCTTAGCGATCTTTGTGTCTTGGCGGTTCAAGAACCCTTGAAACCTGACAGCCGCCTCCTAGACCATCTCCTGCGGGTCGACGTCGAGCGACCAGCGCACCCCCTTGATGCGACGCAGGGCACGCAGCGTCGGGGTCCAGTGGGCGAGGAAGTGCTGCAGCGCCGGACGCTGCGCGCACTGGACCAGCAGCTGGGCGCGATGGCGTCCGGCGCGACGCGACAGTGGCGCCGGCACCGGGCCGAGCAGTTCCACCTCGGGCGAGCACAAGGGCTCGGCGTGCGCGCGCGCCGCGGCGAGGAAGGCGAGCGCGGCCTCCTGCTCCGGGGCCTCGGCGCGCAACAGCGCCAGATAGGTGAAGGGCGGCAATTGCGCCGCCTCGCGTTCGGCAAGCGCGGCACGGGCGAAGCCGCCATAGCCCTCGCGCAACAGCGACTGCAACAGCGGGTGCTCGGGATGGCGGGTCTGCAGCACCACCTCGCCGGCGCGCTCGGCCCGCCCGGCGCGACCGGCGACCTGGACGATCAGCTGGGCGGTGCGCTCCGGGGCACGAAAATCGCTGGCATAGAGGGCGTGATCGAGATCGATCACCCCGGCCAGGGTCACCCCGGGGAAGTCGTGCCCCTTGGCCAGCATCTGGGTGCCGAGCAGGATCTGCACCTCGCCGCGATGCACCGCGGCGAGCAACCGCGTCAGCTCGCCCTTGCGTCTGGTGCTGTCGCGGTCGATGCGCGCGATCCGCACGCCGGGGAAGAGCTCGGTCAGCCCCTCCTCGAGCCGCTCGGTGCCGCGCCCGAGCATGCGCAGGTCCGGCCCCCCGCACTGCGGACAGTCGCGCGGTACCGATTCGATCCGACCACAGTGATGACACCACAGCCGCCGCTCGCCCAGATGCAGGGTCATGCGCGCGTCGCAATCCGGGCAGACACCGACCCAACCACAGCTGTGACAGGTCAGCACCGGGGCATAACCGCGGCGGTTGAGCAGCAGCAACACCTGACCGCCCGTCGCCAGGGCTGCGTGCATGCGCTCACGCAGCACCGGCGAGAGCCCGGCGCGCAAGGGCTGGTTGCGGATGTCGAGCAGGTTGATGGTGGGCGGTCGCGCACCGCCGGCGCGGCGCGGCAGCGCCAGACGATGGTAGCGACCGGCGGTGACGTTGTGCAGGGTCTCGAGCGCCGGCGTGGCGGTGCCGAGCACCACCGGACAGCCGACGAGCTGGGCGCGGCGCACCGCCAGATCGCGCGCCGAGTAGCGAAACCCCTCCTGCTGCTTGAGCGAGGGGTCGTGCTCCTCGTCGACCACGATCAGCGCCAGCCGCGGCAGCGGCACGAACACCGCCGAGCGGGTACCGAGCACCACCGGCGCCTCGCCGCTGGCCGCCTGGTGCCAGGCGCGCTCGCGCTCGCCGGCGGCGAGCGCCGAGTGCAACACCGCCAGGGGCCCCGGCAGACGCGTACGGAAGCGCTCGCGCAGCTGCGGCGTGAGTCCGATCTCGGGGACCATCACCAGCGCCTGACCGCCGGCGGCCACCACCTCGGCGATGGCGCGGATATAGACCTCGGTCTTGCCGCTGCCGGTGATGCCGTCGAGCAGGAAGGGGCGGAAACCGCCGAGCGCCTCGCTCACCGCCGCCAGCGCCGCGGCCTGTTCGGGGTTGAGCTCGGGGGCCGCCAGCACCGCAGACGAGTCCGCCGATGCCACCGCACCCGGCTCCAGCCGACAGGACTCGACCAACCCCTTGGCGCGCAGTGCGCGCAGCGCGCTGGTGATGCCGCCGAGTTCGTCGGCCAGGTTGCGCTGCGCGAGGCCCTCGGGTGACTCGAGCAGGCGCGCAAGTAGCGCCTGCTGACGCGGCGCCCGTGCCAGCTCGGCGGGTGTCAGGGCCGCGCCAGCGGCAGTCAGGCGGATACCGGCGACACCACTCGCGAGCAGCGGACCGGACTCACGCAACCGCACCGGCAGCGCGGTGAACAGGGCATCGCCGAGCGGGTGACGATAATAACGGGCGGCCCAGCGGATCAGCGTCAGATCGGTTGGCCCGAACAGCGGTCGCGGGTCGAGCGCTCGCTCGACGGGCTTGAGCCGACTCGGGTCACAGCCACACTCGGCGGCGTACTCGACCAGGATGCCGACTCGACGTGAACGACCGAAGGGCACCAGCACCCGGGTCCCCGGCTCGGGCTGCCCCATCACGCCGGGCAGATAGTCGAACAGTTCGTCGAGCGGACCGGGCAACGCCACCCGCGCGATCCTCGCCTCGGTCACGACACGACCTCATCGACCGATTCGTCACGCTCATCGATCCGCGTCGCTCCGCAACCCCAGCACCTGTGGATAAGTCTGGGGACAGACGGCGACGAGCGCCTATCAAACAGCATCACCACGGTGACCCGAGGGTTGTGAACAGATTTTGACCATCAAAAAAACGGCCTTAAAAATCATTGAGTTAAAAATCATTCGTGAATTTTACCGGAAATGAACTCAACCATATCATCAAGACCGACACCAGCCCGTCGCTCTGTGAATGAAGTCTTCTCCTAGCGGCGCTAGTGAGCCGCCGCGATGGGTCGGAGAGCATCCCATGACACACTCATTGAGCAACTTCGGTGGCGCCATTCATCCTCACCACGACAGACGTTTCAATGAGTGCGCACAACGCTCGAGCGCGCCCGAATCATTCGTCCGCCGTGGATCAACGGATGCTTGGCGTCGGCAACCATTCGGTCATCCAGAGGTCATTGAAGATGACCGTCTGTCGGCTCGTCTTCTGGATCCAGCCGGCGATCTACCCAGGAAGAGGTAAAACCTTGCTTACAGAAAGGATAATGGTCTGCGCGCAATGACTTGCGCAGGACGATCAAGTCTGTATCATGCAGGCAAATTCCGAGCCGCATTCCCGCTATGTTGTCATTGAATCAACAGGTACTGCGAACGGATCTGGCAGGCATGCCACTCGAGTGGGTCGACTATCGCGTCGCCGCCCGGCTCTATTATCTCGGGCAGGTCGCCTATGCCTGCGGTCACACCCTGTTCCGGCTCTACGGCGGGGTCAATGCGCATACCCGGTTGCGCAGTCAATTGGTGATCCACTCGATCATCGCCACCTACGGCAATCATCAGGCGATGGTCAAGCAGCAGGACGACTATGTGCCGCCGCTCTCCAATCGCACCCTGTTCCAGCGCGACGACCACATCTGTCTCTACTGCGGCCAGCGCTTCTCGACACGCCATCTCTCGCGCGACCATGTGCGCCCGACCAGCAAGGGTGGCGAGGACCACTGGAACAACGTCGTCACCGCCTGCATGCGCTGCAACAACATCAAGGCCGGGCGCTCGCCCGAGGACGCCGGCATGGAGCTGCTGGCGGTGCCCTTCACCCCCAATCATGCCGAGTACATCTATCTGATGGGCCGTCACGTCCTCGCCGATCAGATGGAGTTCCTGCGCGCCCACTTCCCACGCACCAGCCCGCTGCACCGACGTATCCTCACGCGAGGGACGCAGTGAGCCTGAGCCTGGAGCAGGCGCTGGCCGCGCGCATCGGCGCGGCCAGCGGCCAGCCCTTCCACCCCGAGCGCCGGCGCACCCTGCACGGCGGCTGCATCAATCATGCGCTGGTACTCGAGTCCGGCGCACGCGGCTATTTCGTCAAGCTCAACAGCCCGGAGCGACTGACGATGTTCGAGGCCGAGGCCGAGGGGCTCGAGACCCTGGCCGGAGCCGCGGCGATCCGCGTGCCGCGGCCGATCTGCTGCGGCCTGGCCGAGGGGCACAGCTTCCTGGCGATGGAGTACCTCGCGCTCGACGGTCGCCTCGATCCGGTGCGCGCCGCCCACGGGCTGGCGGCACTGCACCGCACCAGCGCCGAGCACCACGGCTGGCATCGCGACAACACCATCGGCTCGACCCCGCAGCACAACGCACCCTGCGCCGACTGGACCGAGTTCTGGCGCGAGCGACGGCTGCGTCCGCAGCTCGAGCTGGCCGCCGCCCAGGGACACTGCGGCACCCTACAGCGCGCCGGCGAACGCCTGCTGCTCGGGGTCGACGCCCTGCTCGATCACGCACCGACACCCTCGCTGCTGCACGGCGACCTCTGGGGCGGCAACATCGGCGCCACCACCGACGGCACCCCGGTGATCTTCGACCCCGCCGTCTACCACGGCGACCGCGAGACCGATCTGGCGATGACCGAGCTGTTCGGTGGCTTCGGCCCGGCGTTCCACGCCGCCTATCGCGAGGCCTGGCCGCTGGCGCCGGGCTACGCGATACGCAAGACCCTCTACAACCTCTATCACGTGCTCAACCACCTCAACCTGTTCGGCGGCGGTTATCGCCAGCAGGCTCAGGGGATGATCGAGCAGCTGCTCGCCGAGCTGGGCTGAACGGACGACGCTTGCGCACACCCTCTGTCGTCGAGATGACGACTGTGTTAAAAGTGCGGCCAAGTCACTGCAGTCTGGCCTGGACCCCGGCTTGAACTTTCAAGACTCCTTCCGTACCCCACGCGAGTTGCTGATCCTGCGTCACGCCAAGTCCGACTGGGATGCCGGCGCCGCTACCGACTTCGCCCGTCCACTGGCCAAGCGCGGGCGCCGCGACGCGCCACGGATCGGCGCCTGGCTCTATCGCGAGGGCCTGGTCCCCGATCAGGTCATCAGCTCACCGGCCGAGCGCGCCCGTCAGACCGCGATCATGGTCTGCAAGCGGCTCGACTTCGACAAGCGCCGCATCCTCTGGGAGCCGAACCTCTACGAGGCTGACCTCCGCGCCTTGCTCGAGGTCCTTGGGCACTGCCCGCAAGCCTCCGGCACGGTCCTGCTGGTCGGCCACAACCCCGGCCTCGAGCTGCTGCTCCAATATCTTGCCGGCGACGACCTCGAACCGCCGGAGCACGGCAAGCTGCTGCCCACTGCGGCACTCGTCCGGTTGGAGATGCCCGCGGACTGGGCGCGGCTCGAACCCGGCTGTGCCAGCCTGCTCGCGCTCACCCGACCGCGTCAGCTCGCCGACTGACAGCCGCCCCCCGCGCCCAGCGCCGCAGCCCCAGCAACACCGCCAGCAGCGCCGTCAGACCACCGCCGATCCACAGTCCGGCGCCGAGCGGATCGCGGGCGAAGGTCATGGCCTGATAGAAGATCACCGCGACCAGATAGGCGACGCCGGTGGTCCAGGCGGCGACGAAAGCCGCCCAACGTGCTCCGGCCTCGCGCACGATGGCGCCGATGGTGGCAACGCAGGGGAAGTAGAGCAGCACGAACAACAGATAGGCGAAGGCCCCGGCCTGACCGTCGAAGCGTTCGATCATGGCCCCGAAGGTCGCATCCCGAACCCCCTGGGCGGCGGCCGCCTCGGCGCTGTCGGCGATCTCGCCGACGTCGAGCCCGAGCGGGTCGAGCACCCGCGCGCCAAGCGCGCCGAGGTTGTCGCCGACGCTGGCCACCGCCTCGCCGAGCCGCGCACCGAGCGCGAACGTATCATCGTCGGCCACCGGCGCCGCGCCCGCCTCCTCGGCGAGCCGGCCGTAGAGCGAATCGAGGGTGCCGACGATCACCTCCTTGGCGAGCACCCCGGAGATCACCCCGAGCACCGCCGGCCAGTTGTCCTCTTCGATCCCCATCGGCGCGAACAATGGAGTAGCCGCGCGGCTGACGGCGGCGAGCACCGACTGGTCGCTGTCCTCGTTGCCGAGGCTGCCGTCGCTGCCGACGCTCGAGAGCAGGTTGAGCGCCAGCACCATCAGCACGATCACCTTGCCCGCCCCGCGCAGGAACAGCCGCACCCGGTCCCAGGTACGCAGCGCCACCCCGCGCAGGGTCGGCAGGTGGTAAGGCGGCAGCTCCATCAGCAACCCGGCGCTCTCGCCACGCAGCAGGCTGTGCTTCATCGCCAGCCCGCTGAGCACCGCCGCGGCGATACCGACGAGATAGAGCGCGAACACCAGGTTCTGCCCCGAGTGCGGGAAGAAGGCGGCGGCGAACAGCGCATAGACCGGCAGCCGCGCACCGCACGACATGAAGGGGTTCATCAGGATGGTGAGCTTGCGCTCGCGCTCGTGTTCCAGGGTACGGGTCGCCATCACCGCCGGGACGTTGCAGCCGAAGCCGACGATCAGTGGCACGAAGGCCTTGCCCGGCAGCCCGATCGAGCGCATGAAGCGGTCCATGACGAAGGCCGCGCGCGCCATGTAGCCCGAGTCCTCGAGGATCGAGAGCACGATGTAGAGACTGGCGATGATGGGGATGAAGGTGCCGACCACCTGCAACCCGCCGCCGATGCCCTGGGCGAGCACCAACTCGAGCCAGCCCGGAGCGCCGAGCGCGCCGAGCAGCGCAGCAGTGCCGTCGACGAAGAGTGCGCCGCCGGCGAGGTCGAAGAAATCGATAAAGGCCCCCCCGACGTTCATGGTGAACATGAACATCAGATAGATCATCAGCAGGAACAGCGGGATACCGAAGAGCCGGCTGAGCACCACCCGGTCGATGCGATCGGAGAGATTGCGCGCCGCCGCACCGCGCGCGCGCGACACCCGCTGCGCCAGGGCGTGGGCATGACCGAAGCGGGTGTCGGCAATGTGCAGATCGGCCTCGTCGCCGACGCGCTCGGCGATCTCAGCGCGCGCCTGCACCGCGAGCGCGCGCGCCTCGGGGGTGGCGGCGCGCTCGGCCTCGGGGTCGGACTCGAGCAGCTTGAGCGCGAGCCAGCGGGCGTTGGCGCGCGGCTGCGCCGGGTCGCAGGTCGTCGCCAGACGCTCGATCGCCTCCTCGACACAGTCGCCCTGGGCGAGCGCGTGTCCCCCCGGCTCACGCCCCTCGGCCACCGCCAGCACTCGCGCCTGCAGCTCGGTGAGCCCCTCGCGGGTGACCGCCACCACCGGCACCACCGGACAGCCGAGCGCGGCGGCGAGCGCGGCGACGTCGACCGCCACCCCGCGCTTGCGCGCCACGTCCATCATGTTGAGCGCGACCACCAGGTCGACGCCCATCTCCAGGAGCTGTACGGTGAGATAGAGATGACGCTCGAGGTTGGCGGCATCGATCACGTTGACGATCAGCCCGGCCTCGCGCGCGAGCAGATAGTCGCGGGTGACCCGCTCGTCGAGCGAGCTGGCGTCGAGCGAGTAGATCCCCGGCAGGTCGATCACCCGCAGTCGTCGGCCATCGAGTTCGAGCGCACCCTCCTTGCGCTCGACCGTCACCCCAGGCCAGTTGCCAGTGGTCTGGCGGATCCCGGTCAGGGCATTGAACAGCGCCGACTTGCCGCAGTTGGGGTTGCCGGCCAGGGCAAGGGTCAGCGGGGCCGGACGTTGATCATCGAGTGGGGTAAGAGTCGCCGTCATCGCTTCGATCCTGGTGTTGGGGCTCGCGGAGTGTTGATCGCGTGTTCAGTCGAGGTCGTCGCTGCGAACCTCGGGGTCGACACACACCCGCACCTTCTCGGCCACCCCGAAACCCATGGCGATCCGGCCGCCGCCGGTGGCGAGCACCAACCCCTGCCCGCGGCGCTGCACCACGCTAAGCAGGCAGCCCTGACGCAGCCCGAGTGCGAGCAGGCGACGGGTCAACTGACGCCCACCCTGGATCTCGACGATGCGCGCCGGGGTGTCGTGCTGGAGTTCGGACAGGGGGATGGACGATACGGTATGCGACATGGCTGATGGGTCTGAACCGATAACGAGGGACGGCTGCGACTGCGAATCAATCGAGCCTGGTCGATCATCGAAGCATAACCCGAACCATGCCCGTACCGCAGTCACGTCGATATCACCGCTCCGAGGAACCCTGGACGCGACGGACCGATCTGAGGGATCAAGCGACCGGCGAGGGCGCGGCAGACAACGCATGCTCGAAAACCTGCCCCGGACGATCCATGTTGATGAACAGGCGAATGCAGCGACCGAGCCGGTCGCGACGGAATGCCGCTTGCGGGAGCGGGCGAACTGGCAGAGGATGCGCCACCCCGGCTCCAACGAGTCCGGGTGTTCAACAGTCGATCGAGGTTTCTTTGGGCGGATACAGATGCAGACACAGGTCTTGATGAAACGGGGTATCACCAACGGCCGTCGCACACTGGCGGTCTGTCTCGCCGGCGCCCTGGCGCTGACCATCGCCGGGGTCGGACGCGCCGAGACCTATCGGCTCGAACACCCGGGCGACAGCGTCATCGGCGTCCCCTTCTATTTCGCCACCCGTGCCGACGACACCCTGCTCGACGTCGCTCGCCAGAACAACCAGGGCTTCGAGGACATGCGCAACGCCAACCCCGAGGTCGACATGTGGGTCCCGGGCGCGGGCACCGAGGTGATGGTGCCGACCTTCTATGTGCTACCCGACGCGCCGCGCCAGGGCATCGTCATCAACCGTCCCGAGAAGCGACTCTATTTCTATCCCCCGAACGACCCCGAAGAGGTCCGCTCCTATGCCATCAGCGTCGGGCGCGAGGGCATGGACACACCGCTGGGCGGCTTCAGCATCATCGAGAAGAAACGCGACCCGAGCTGGACACCTGGCCCCAATGTACGCGCCGCCCACGCCGCCTATGGCGACATCCTCCCGGCGGTGGTACCGCCCGGGCCGGACAATCCGCTGGGACGATTCGCGATGCGCCTGAGCAACCCGGAGTACCTAATCCACGGCACCAGCAAGCCCTGGGGGCTGGGGATGGAGGTCAGCGCCGGCTGTATCCGGCTCTACCCGGAGGGGATCGAGGAGCTGTTCTCGCTGACCGAGCTGCGCACCCAGGTCACCATCGTCGACCAGCCTTACAAGTTCGGCTGGCGCGGCGACGATCTCTATCTGGAGGTGCACGTCAATCGCGAGGGCAAGCGGGTCACGGCCCGCGAGGCGGTCCCGGCTGCGCTCGCCGAGGCCGAGGGAGTGGAGATCGACTGGCGCGAGGTGCAGCGCGCCATCGACGAGAACACCGGTGTCCCACGGGCCGTGGGACACCGGACGCACTCAGATCAAGCGCCTTACTTGCCCATGATCTTCTGATACATGCGGTCCAGACGCTCGGTGTTGGCGTTGCAGCACGCCTGAGCGCTGTTAGCGGTGTCGAGCGCCTGCTGCGCCATGTCGCGAGCGGTCTGATCGGTCGCGCAACCGCCGAGCAGCGATGCGCCAAGGAGAGCGGCGAGGGACAGGGAAGCGAGCTTGACGGTCTTGGTCATTGGTAATGTCTCCATTGATCGGCTCAAGGCCCTTGTTGGTATAACACATTTACCCGGGACTGACCTCCGCGCGCCGACCGGCCAGTCCCGGAGTCGGGGCCGGCCGAATTGACGGAGTGGTCTCTGACCCTTCAGGTCCAGTGTGCCGGCCCCGGTCCCACCGTTCCAGAGAGGCGACCGGATGCCGTGCTCTGAGAGTGCGTCAAGCATGACTCAACATCAAGCCCATCACGACCAAGTTCTGCTATTTTTCTCCGCCACCGCCGTGGCCGGCGACCACAGACCATTCAACCGATCAAGGCAAGCATCCATGTCCGCATCCCCCATCCCCCTCACCGCCCGCCCGTGGCGTGCGCGCTGAGGTCCCGTCCATGCATCGCTATTACGGACTCCCCGAGCAGGGCCCGGCACAGTCGACCTTCCGCTGCGACGGTTTCCTACGCGACGGCCAACTGCGCGCGACGAGCGGCGCCAGCTTCGCACTCGCCGCATTGCCCCCCTTCCTGCGCGCCCTGCTGGTCACCGACGGCACCGTCACCAAGATCCTCGAGGCCTACTTCTGGGAGCCGGTGACGGTCGACACCGTCGAGCAGCGCTTCGAGCACGCCACCGCCACGGTCCCCTGGATCGAGGTCGGCGAGGGCGATCGCTGTCTGTTGCGCGACGCGCGGCTGCGCGGCGACGACAGCGGTCGCAGCTTCGCCGAGGCCTTCTCGCTGATCCGCACCGACCTGATCCCAGCCGACTTCCGCAAGCGCCTGATCGATCGCGAGATCGGTATCGGCGTGCTGATCCGCGACAGTGGTCTGGAGAGCTATCGCGAAGTACTCGACGTCGGCCTGATCGAGGACGACGCCGAGCCGAGCGCGGTCTACCGCACCTACCGCATCATCATCGAGCGCCACCCGGTGATCCTGATCACCGAATACTTCCCCCTCGCGCTCTATCGCTGAGCCGACACGCCCATCGTCACACGGTGGCGGGCGTCGCGATGATGCGCGCCGCTCGCCAGGCGACGTTTGCAAAGTCATTGGACAAGTGTTTGAATGAATACACATTCATGATCCTGCCGACGCTACGCAGATGGGGAGGTCAGGGCGTGGTCACGCACCACCCCGCCAACTCGCAAGCAGCCTAGAGCATACAGACATCGCCTCAGATCAATGCGGTCAGCTGCCCGCGCGACACGCGACGCGGTGATGGCTCGCACCCCGGGAAGCACTGGTGTGCTTCTCACGCGCTCCCCCCAGCACACCAGCCCGTGATCGGCGCCCCGAACACCGCCGATACCATCGGTGCCTGACACCGATGCCGTCTCCCGCCCCAGGGTGAGCGGTCGCCCGCGTGCGTCCGCATCATCATCGCCGACCGTCCGGTCGCGACCCGCGCCACCGCAACGCTGACGCCAGCGCCCCCATCCGTCGAGCGCGCCCGGAAGGGCCGTGCCCGAGCGCGCCGATACGGCTCGACGACCATATCCAGCGCCCCCGGACAACCGGTGCCGGGGCCGCCTCACCGACCTCCAGCGCAATCGCGCTGGAGGTCATCACCGTCAACACCACCGGATCATTGCATGGAGACAGCACCGCGCATCGCTCGCCCCACAGGCTCGCACCCTGACGTGTGCCGCACGGTTCCACACCCGGACCAGACCGGCGCGCGCTTCACCTATCAAACACGCATCATCTTTCTGTTGAGGTCATCATGTCCGCCCAGACTCGGAGAGAACGTCAGATCCTGATCTTCTCGATGTTGTCTACCCTCGCCTTTGCCATCATGGGAGTGATCTGGGGTCTCTGGATCAACTCGATGGTGGTCATCTTCGACGGCCTGTACTCCCTGATCGGCCTGTTCATGACCCTGGTGTCATTGCTCGCCCTCTACTACATCCATCGCCAGTCACGGCTGCTCAACACCCAGGCCGCGGCCCGTATCGAGCACCGAGTGATCCTGTTCAAGGGTGCGGTCATCATCCTGCTCTGCACCCTGTCGCTGGTGCTCGCGGTGCGCGCCATCCTCGACGGTGGTCGCGACACCGACGGCGATCTCGCCATCCTCTTCGGCCTGATCAACGTGGTCGGCTGTACCCTGAGCTGGTGGTACATCACCAAGCACCGCAAGCAGGGCGGCTCCGGGCTGATCAACGCCGAGGAGAAACAGTGGCTGATGGACACCGTGATCAGTGGCGCGGTGATGTGCGGGTTCATCATCGCCAAGCTCACCGAGCTGACCCCGATGGCGCACCTCGCCCGCTACGCCGACCCGGTGATGGTGCTGGTCGCCTCGATCTGGTTCTTCGGCATCCCGCTGAAGATGGTCAGACACTCGCTGCGCCAGCTCGCCGCACTCGAACGCGCGCCACAGCGCATCTGATCGGGCACCGCCGCCTGCCCCGTGCCGCGCGCCTGCGCGGCGCGGGCGCCACCGATCCCACCGGCTTGCCCACGCCGGGCGAATCCCGCATCGTTGTGCCATGAACGCGCCACGCCGGGACATCGCCACGCCACCACCGCCGCTCGACACCCTGCGCCTGCGCGAGACCCCCGAGGGCATCGATCTCGGGCTGCGCGTTGCCGGACCGGTGCCGCGCGCGCTCGCCCTGGCGCTCGACCTGCTGATCCGGCTCGGGCTCTATCTGCTGCTGCTCCCGCTGCTCGCACTCGCCGACCTCGGGGTCGGGTTGGCGCTGCTCGCGGTGTTCGCCATCGAGTGGTTCTATCCGGTGGTGTTCGAGGTCTGGCGCGGCGCCACCCCCGGCAAGCGGGCACTCGGGCTGCGTGTGGTGCACGAGGACGCCACCCCGGTCGGGCTCCCCGCCTCGACCCTGCGCAACCTGCTGCGGACGGTCGACTTCCTCCCCGCCGGCTACGCCCTGGGGCTGGTGGTGAGCCTCGCCGACCCTGACTTCCGCCGCATCGGCGACCTCGCCGCCGCCACCCTGGTGGTGCACGACGAGCGCCAGGCGGTACGCCGGGGCCCGGCGTCGACCACCGGCCAGCGCCCGCCGCCCGAGTTCGACGCCACCACCCGGGCGGCGATCCTCGCCTTCGCCGAGCGCGCGCCCGCACTCGCCGACGCCCGGCGCATCGAACTCGCCGAGGTCCTGACCGCCCCGCGCGGGGTGCACGGCGGTGCCGCACCCGCACTGATCACCGCCTGGGCGGCCTGGCTCGACCGCGGCGCGCCCGACGGACGTGCGGCATGAGACAACAGCGCTTCGAGCACCAGCACGCCGCCGACTGGGCGCGCTATCGCACGCTGCTCGAGCAGCTCGAACAGCGCCGGCGCCGCGGCGCCGAACTCGCCGAGTTCCCCGGCCTGCATCGCCGAGTGTGCGCGCACTATGCGCTGGCGCGGACGCGCGGCTACACCCCCGGATTGGTCGCCGAACTCGAGCAGCTGGTGCGGCGCGGTCACGCCCAGCTCCATCGCCCCACGCTGCGCCTCGGCGCCCGCGCGCTGCGGCTGATGGCACGCGACTTCCCGCGCGCGCTGCGCCGTCACGCCGCGCCGCTGTGGCTCGCCGCCGCGCTGCTGTTCGTACCGATGGCGGCGATGGCGCTCGGTGCCTATCACGACCCCGGGCTGATCCTGACGCTGGTCGACGCCGAGCAGCTCGCCGAACTCGAGGCACTCTACGACCCCGCCCGGGACCACCCCGGCCAGGTCCGCCCGGCCGACAGCGACCTGGCGATGTTCGGCTTCTATGTCCGCAACAACGTCGGCATCGGCTTTCGCAGCTTCGCCGCCGGGGTGCTGTTCGGCATCGGCAGCGTGGTCATCCTGGTGTTCAACGGACTGTTCATCGGCGCCGCCGCCGGTCACCTCAGCGCCATCGGTCACGGCGTCACCTTCTGGCCCTTCGTCAGCGGTCACGCCCCCTTCGAACTGAGCGCGATCGCCATCTGCGGCGGCGCCGGACTGCTGCTCGGCAAGGCGCTGTTCGCCCCGGGCCGGCTGCCGCGGCTCGCGGCGCTGCGCGTCAATGCCCGCGATGCCCTGGTGCTGGTAGCCGGTGCGGCGCTGATGCTCCTCGGCGCGGCACTGATCGAGGCCTTCTGGTCGGCCGGCGCGGCGCCGGTGGCAGTCAAATACGCCGTCGGTGCCGCCGGCTGGACCCTCCTCGCCCTCTACATCGCCCTGGCCGGACGTGGCAACGATGCGTCTTGAACGACTCACCGCCCGGCTGCGCCCCTGCCCCGCCTGGCAGGCGATCGATCTCGGCTTCGCCCTCGCCCGCGCCTGGTTCCCGGCGCTCTGGGGGCTGTGGTGGTGCACCGCACTGCCGCTGACCCTGATAGTGCTGGCGCTGGCCTGGCTTCACAGCGACCTCTGGCTGCTGGCGCTGTGGTGGTGCAAGCCGGTCTACGAGGCCCCGCTGCTGCTGTGGGCGAGCCGCGCGCTGTTCGACGAGCGCCCGCGACGCGATGCCCTCCCCGGGATGCTCGGCGCCGGGCTGCGCCCGCGCCTGTTGCCGCTACTGTTGTGGCGCCGACTGAGCCCGAGACGCGCGCTCGTGCTCCCGCTGCTGCTGCTCGAAGGGCTGCCGCGACGGGCGCGACGGGCGCGGCAGCGCATCCTCGCCGAGGGCAGCGCCAGCGGGTGGCTGACCCTGGTCTGCTATCACCTCGAGGCGATCCTCTGGGGCGGCATGCTGCTCGGGCTCTATCTGCTGATCCCCGAGGGGCTGCCAGGGATCGACCTGATCGCCGCACTCGACGACAGCGCCTCGCCGGCCTACTGGATCAGCAGCGCCTGCTATCTGCTCGCCTGCTCGCTGATCGCGCCCTTCTATGTCTGCGCCGGGTTCGCGCTCTATCTCAGCCGTCGCACCGAACTCGAGGGCTGGGACATCGAACTCGCCTTCCGCCGCGCCCCGCCGCCACCGGCCGCCGTGCTCCCGGCGCTGGCGCTGCTCGCGCCGCTGCTGCTCGCCCCGCCACCGGCCGAGGCCGAGGCCGAGACCTGGCCGACCCCCGAGGCGGCCCGCGCACGCATCGCCGAGGTGCTCGACTCGCCCGACTTCGGCGCCACCCGCGAGGTCGAGCTGTGGCTGCCGGTGGCCGAGCACGCACAGCGCGGCACCGAGGACGCCGTGGGCTCTTGGGCGGCGACCCCGCCCCCCTGGCTCGCCGGCACCATCCAATGGGGACTGGTGACGCTCGCCGCGATCGCCCTGCTGGTGCTCGTCCGCGCGCTGTGGCGCGAACGCGCGCCACGCCTGCCCAGGTCGGCCAGGACGGAGCACGAGGCCGCGCCCGGGCTGTACAGCGCATCGCCCATCGATCACGAGACCGAGATCCGTCGCCTGCTCACTGCCGACGACCCGGGCGCGGCCATCGGCGCGCTCTATCGCGCCAGCCTGGAGAGACTCGACCGGCTCGGTCTCTCGCTCCCCCCGGGGGCCACCGAGGGGAGCTGCGTACAGCGGGCGCGCACCCAGCTGCCACGCCGGATCGGGGTCCCCTTCGCCGCGATCGCCGCGGCGCGCCAGCACGCGGCCTACGGCGACCGGGACCCGAGCGCGGCGCACGTCGAGCGACTGCTGAGCCACTGGCGTCGCTGGCAGGGACGGACCGATGCGCACTGAACAGCGCCTGCTCGCGCTCACCCTCGGCGGCACCGGGCTGGTCCTCGTGGCGGCGCTGGCGAGCTGGTTCCTGACCCACTTCGAGCGCCGGGTCGAACAGGTGCCAGTCGGTCCCTCGGCAGCAGCCCAAGCCAACCCGCTGCTCGCCTTCGAGCGCTTCCTCATCGGGCTCGGCATCGCCGTCGAGAGTCGCCCCGATCATGCCCTGCTCGTCGCCCCACCGCCCCCCGGCGACACCCTGGTGGTGCGCGCACCCGGCCCGCTGTCACCACGCCAACGCGACCGGCTCCGCGACTGGATCGCCGCTGGCGGACGGCTGGTGACCACGCCGGGGACGGGGCCGCACCACGCGCTGCTCGAGGCCTTCGGGATCCACCCCGAGAGCTGGACCGAATCGGGCCCACCGACGCCGCTCCGGCTGCGCCCGACACCCGCGGCGCCACCACTCGAGGTCGCCCTCGACCCCGGGCGGACCCTGTGCGTCAGCCATGGCGACAAACAGCGTTGCGGGCAACCGCTGGCGCACCGGGAGATCGGCGCCGGCCGGCTGAGCGTGCTCGCCGACCTCGACATCCTCACAGGCCAGCGCATCGGCGAGCTTGACCACGCCCTGTTCGGCGCCCGCCTGGTCGCCCCCGCGCCCGGCGGCACGGTATGGCTGCTGTATGCCGAGACCCCGCCGGGACTGCTCGCGCGGCTGTGGGCGCGGGCGCCGCTGGCACTGGTCGCCGCCACGCTGACCGTGGCGGTGTGGCTGTGGTCGCTCGGCGCGCGGCTCGGGCCGACGCTCGCGCCGGCCCCGCCACCGGCGCGCGACCGGCTCGTCCATCTCGAGGCCGGGGCGCGCTTCCTCTGGCGCCACCGGCGGATCCGCGCGCTGCTCGCCGCCAGCCGTGCCCAGGTGCTGCGGCTGTGGGCGAGGCGCCTACCGGGACTCGCGCGCGCGCCCCGCCAACAGCGGCTGAGCCGACTCGCCGCGGCCAGCGGCGAGTCGCGCGCGCGACTCGCCCAGGCGCTCGAGGAGACACCCCGCAACGACCGCGCGCTCATCACCCTCACCCACACCCTGGCGCGACTGGAGCAGCAGGCCCGAGCGCCCGGTGGCAACCGCGAGAGCACCGATCCATGACCCAGACCCCACTGCCGCTGACCGAGGCGGTCATCCAGCTCGACCAGCTCGAACAGAACATCGGCCAGGCCGTCAGCGGCCAGCACCAGGCCATCCGCGAGCTGCTGGTGGCGCTGGTCTCCGCCGGACACGCGCTGCTCGAGGGCGTCCCCGGGGTCGGCAAGACGCTGCTGGTTCGCGCGCTCGCCGCCGCGGTGCAGGGGCGCTACGCACGCATCCAGTTCACCCCCGACCTGATGCCGAGCGACGTCACCGGGCACGCGGTGTTCGACCTCAAGCGCGAGGCCTTTCGCATCCGCCGCGGGCCTATTTTCTGCAACCTGCTGCTCGCCGATGAGATCAACCGCGCCCCGGCCAAGACCCAGGCGGCGATGCTCGAGGCGATGCAGGAGGGACAGGTGACCATCGAGGGCCAGGCGCTGGCGCTCGAGCCACCCTTCCTGGTGTTCGCCACCCAGAACCCGATCGAGCAGGAAGGCACCTACCCGCTGCCCCAGGCCCAGCTCGATCGCTTCCTGCTGAAGATCGCGGTGGCGCCGCCGAGCGCCGAGGCCGAGCGCGCGGCGGTGCGCGCCGCCACCAGCGGGCGCATCGGCGACCGGCTCGACACCTCGGCGGTGCGTCCGCTGCTCGACACCGCAACCCTGCAGCGCCTGCAACTGAGCGCCACCAGGCTCCGGCTCGATGAGCGCGTGCTCGACTACGCGGTAGCGCTGGTGCGCGCCGCGCGCGACTGGCCGGGGGTCGACAGCGGTCCCGGGCCGCGCGCCAGCATCGCGCTGGTGCGCGCGGCGCGGGCGCACGCGCTCATCGAGGGGCGCGACTTCACCACCCCGGACGACGTGCGCTGCATGCTCCCGGCGGTACTGCGCCACCGGCTGCGGCTCGGCGCTGAACTGGAGATCGAGGGGGTGAGTGCCGACGCCCTGCTTGGCGACCTGGTCGAACGCGTCCCCGCGCCGCGCGACTAGCGACGACGGCGCGGACGGAAGCCGCGCAACAGGTCATCGAGCCGCGCCACCGCCCGGGGGTCGGGCGCGGGACCGAAACGCGCCGGCAGATAGAGCGCGAGGAAGCGCGAGACCGGGGCGGCGAGGTCGGGACGCGCGGCGATCACCCGCTGACCATGATCCTGCGGACCCTCGCCGGGGCGTGGCGCCAGCCCGATACGCACCAGCCGGCGACAGAAACGGGCATGACGCGCGACCAGCGGATCGGGCTCGCGCGGCGCGCGCACCAGCCCCAGCAGCACCGCGCCCAGGGTCAGCGAGAAGGTCACGACCATCACCACCGCCAGCCCGTACTCACCCAGCCCACCGAGTCCGAGCCGCTGCAGCAGTCCGAGCTGGTCCTCGACCGAGAAGTCGAGCACCCACTGCTGCCAGGCCGCATCGATGCTGTCGGCGAACTGGCGCGCGCCGCGCGCCAGCCGGGCGAGCCACGCATCCTGGGCCAGCTCGAAGCGCACCGGGTTGCCGGCGCCGAGCAGCCGCGAGGCGGTCTGGTTGTCGACCCGCGAGGGGTCCACCGCGGCGGTGGGATCGACCCGCACCCAGCCGCGCCCGGGCAACAGCACCTCGACCCAGGCATGGGCATCGGACTGCCACACCATGTGATAGCCGCCGATGGCATTGGGCTCGCTGCCGAGATAGCCGAGCACCACCCGCGAGGGGATCCCGGCCAGCCGCATCAGTGTGGCGAAACTGCTGGCATAGTGCTCACAGAAACCGCGCTGGGTCTCGAACAGGAAGGCATCGACCGGATTCGGCCCGAGCGGTGGCGGCAGCAGGGTGTAGTGGAAGGCCTCGCGGTTGAAGTGGGCGAGCGCGCGTCTCACCACGGTCTGGTCGTCCGCGCCCTCGCCACGCCAGCTCGCCACCAGGGCGCGCATCCGCGGGGTGATGGTGGCGGTCGGCAGGCGCAGGGCATAGTCACGCAGCGCCGCGCTCGGCGCGGGCGTGCGAGCGTCGAGCGCCGAGCGCACCCGATAGCGCAGCGCGCTCTCCACCGCGCGGCTGGCACGCAACAGATGATCGGGCGCGAGCACCACCCCCTCGGCCGCGACCGGCAGATCGAGCGCGAACAGCCAGCGCCGGTCGGTCGGTTCCAGCACCACCTCGTAGTCGAGCCGATCGGCCGCAGCGGCGAGCGCCAGCGAGACCGGTCCAGTGCGCGGCGGCTCGCCCACCGTCCAGCGCCGTCCATCGGTCTGCCACAACACCAGACCGCGCCAGTAGCGCTGCTCGGGCGGTGGCGGGGTGGCCTCGAAGCGCACCCGGAAGGCCAGCTCGCCATTGACCACCAGCTCGCTGACCGCGCCCGGCTCCATGGTATCGGAGAAGCCGGTGCGGGCCTGCTCGGCATCGAGCCCGAGGTCCCACAGCGGCGCACTCAGACGCGGGAAGAGCAGAAAGAGCACCAGGGTCAGCGGTAACGCCTGCAGCGCCAACCGCATGGTCGTGGTCAGCGCCGGGCGCAACCGCCCCGCCCCAGTCGCGCCGTTGAGGTCGGCCAACAGCGCGAGCATGGCCCCGATCACCAACGCCAGATAGAGTGCGAGACCGAGCGACTGGTCGAAGAGGAACTGCACCACCACCAGGAAGCCGAGCAGGATCGCCGCGATCTGCAGGTCACGCCGCGCGTGCAGCTCCAGCAGCTTGAGCGCGAGCATGGTGAGAAACAGCGCCGCCCCGCCCTGACGCCCGCTGAGACTGCCGTAGACATGGAGACAGTTGGCGATGCCGACGAGGGTGAGCAGCACCAGCAGCCAGCGCCCGGGCTGCACCCCGTGCCAGCGCAGCGCGAGCAGACGCAGCGCGAACAGCACGCTGGCGAAGGCACCGATGCGCCAGTCGAGCCGGGGCAGCAACGGCAGGGCGCCGGCGATCACCAGCAGGGTCAGCCACAGCCGCTGGAGACGGTCCGGGACGGGCTCGGGCCAGTGCGCGCGCTCAGTGGCCATCGCCGTCCTCCAGACCGAACAGCGCGAGACGGGTGAGACAGCGCTGCAGCTGCGCCTCGCCGGCGGCCAGCGGCTCCTCCACCCCGGGCAGGCGCAGTCCGAAACGCGCCCCGGCGGCCGCGGCATCGAGCAACTGACGGGCGAGTTCGGCGAGCCGCGTCTCGGGATCGACGGTGGCGAGCGCCGCCCAGTCGATCCACAGCTCATGCCCCTGCTCGCCCTCGAACTGCTTGGTCAGCAGACCGCGTTCGCGGGCATAGGCCTTCCAGTCGAGATGGCGTGGCGAGTCGCCGTGACGATAGTCGCGCGCGCCGGCATAGTCCTCGAGCCCGGCCCCCGCCCCCTGGGGCAAGGCACGCGCACCGGCACCGGCGCCGGGCGGCGGCGGCGCGAGGGGCGCCGGGGTCGGATAGACCAGCGATGCGGCACGCGGCAGGGTGTGACACCAGGCGCGGAACAGCCCCAGCGGGTGGCAGGTCTCGACCCGCACCTCACCGAGCGGCTGCCAGCCACGGCGCCTGGTGGTGACGACCAGAGCGCAGCCGCTCTGCTCACCGGCGGGGACGGCGAGCGGCGCAGCGGCATCCTCGGCACCACTCAGACGCAGGTCGGCACGCGTGCGACGACCGCGCCCACGCACGCTGAGGGTGAAGCGCGCCGACTCGCCGGCGAACACCGCCGCCCCGGGGCGCGCCTGCAGCTCCAGCCCGAGCAGGTTGAACCAGGCGTGGTGCATCGCCAGCAGCGCCACCGCGGCGAGGAAGAAGGTGAACAGCAGCCCGAGGTTGTTCTGGTAGTTGAGCGAGCCGAGCAGCATCACCAACAGCACGGCGCCGAACACCAGCCCGAAGCGGGTGGGCAGGATATAGATCTGGCGCGCGCCGATGCGCACCACGCCATCGGGATCGCTGCGGGCGCGGCGCAGCATGGCGTCGAAGCGCGCGGCGAGCCAGCCGCGCCAGCGCGCGCGTTCAGGGGATCGGGACATGGGCAAGGATCTCGGCGTCGACCCGGGAGGCGTCGAGCACAGCGCCCTCGCCACTGCCGACCAGACGATGGGCGCAACAGGCCGGCAGCACCGCCTGCACGTCCTCGGGGAGCACATAGTCGCGTCCGCCGAGCAGCGCCCAGGCCTTGGCCGCACGCACCAGCCCCAGCCCGGCGCGCGGCGAGAGCCCGTAGGCGAAGCGCCCCGAGGCGCGGGTGAAGGCGAGGAGGTCGTGGACATAGTCGATCACCGCCGGGGCGGCATGCACCGCCACCACCAGCTCTTGCAGAGCGGCGAGTTCGGCGGGCGCGAGCACCGGCGTCTGGCGCGCCACCAGCGCGCGACGGTCCTCGCCGGCGAGCAGCCGCTTCTCCTGGTGCGCGGCCGGATAGCCGAGTTCGATGCGCATCAGGAAGCGGTCGAGCTGCGACTCGGGCAGCGGGAAGGTGCCGATCTGGTGGAGCGGGTTCTGGGTGGCGATGACGAAGAAGGGCTCGGGCAGCGTGCGAGTCTCGCCCTCGACGGTGACCTGACGCTCCTCCATCGCCTCGAGCAGCGCGCTCTGCGCCTTGGGAGTGGCGCGGTTGATCTCGTCGGCAAGCACCAGCTGGGAGAACACCGGACCGGGGTGGAAGCGGAAGGACTCGCTGGCGCGGTCGTAGACCGCCACCCCGATGACGTCGGCCGGGAGCAGGTCGCTGGTGAACTGGATGCGCGCGTACTCCAGCCCGAGCAGTCGCGCCAGCAGGTGTGCGAGCGTGGTCTTGCCGACCCCGGGCAGGTCCTCGATCAGCAGGTGGCCGCGCGCGAGCAGACAGGTCAACGCCAGGCGCAACTCGTGCTCCTTGCCGAGGATCACCGCGGCGGCGGCCTCGAGCACCGCGCCGCAGCGATCGACCGGCGACGCGGGGACGGGGCGAGGTTCGGGTCGGTTCATGCAGAGGCTCCCGGCGCCGCCGCGCGCGCATGGATATGGGTTAAACTGAAGGGCTTCATCGGATCGGGTTCCCTGACATGTTTGCGAGCGATCAGTACGACGTCATCGTGGTTGGAGGCGGTCACGCGGGCACCGAGGCGGCGCTCGCGGCGGCACGCGCAGGCGCGCAGACCCTGCTGCTGACGCAGAACGTCGACACCCTCGGCAACATGAGCTGCAACCCCGCCATCGGCGGTATCGGCAAGGGCCATCTGGTGCGCGAGATCGACGCCCTCGGCGGGCTGATGGCACGCGCCACCGACCGCGCCGGGATCCAGTTCCGCACCCTCAACGCCAGCAAGGGTCCGGCGGTGCGCGCCACCCGCGCCCAGGCCGACCGCATCCGCTATCGCACCGTGGTGCGCGCGGCGCTCGAGTCCCAGCCCGGGCTGCGGGTGTTCCAGCAGACCGTCGACGACCTCATCGTCGAGGGCGACCGGGTGGCCGGGGTCAGCACCCAGATGGGACTGCGCTTCCGTGCCCGGGCGGTGGTGCTGACTGTCGGCACCTTTCTCGGCGGGCGCATCCATATCGGTCTCAGCAACTATGAGGGCGGGCGCGCCGGGGATCCACCGTCCAACGCCCTGGCCGCGCGACTGCGTGAACTGATGCCGCGGATCGAGCGGCTCAAGACCGGCACGCCGCCGCGTCTCGACGCGCGCAGCATCGACTACACACGGCTCGCCGAGCAGCCCGGCGACGACCCGGTGCCGGTGTTCTCCTTCCTCGGCAGCGCCGCCGAGCACCCGCCGCAGGTGAGCTGTCACATCGCCTATACCAATGCCCACACCCACGAGATCATCCGCGCCGGGCTGTCGCGCTCGCCGCTCTACACCGGGGTGATCGACAGCATCGGCCCGCGTTACTGTCCCTCGATCGAGGACAAGATCGTACGCTTCGCCGACAAGGACTCGCACCAGGTGTTCCTCGAGCCCGAGGGGCTCGACACCCACGAGGTCTATCCCAACGGCATCTCCACCAGCCTGCCCTACGACGTGCAGGAGGCGCTGGTACGCTCGATCCCGGGGCTGGAGCAGGCCCACATCACCCGCCCCGGCTATGCCATCGAGTACGACTTCTTCGATCCGCGCGACCTCGCCCCGGGGCTGGAGACGCGCCAGCTCCAGGGGCTGTTCCTCGCCGGTCAGATCAACGGCACCACCGGCTACGAGGAGGCCGCCGCCCAGGGGCTGCTCGCCGGCATCAACGCGGTGCGCCGGCTGCGCGAAGAGTCGCCCTGGGTGCCGCGTCGCGACGAGGCCTACATCGGGGTGATGGTCGATGATCTGGTCACCCGCGGCACCAACGAGCCCTATCGCATGTTCACCAGCCGCGCCGAGTACCGGCTGATGCTGCGCGAGGACAACGCCGACCTGCGCCTGACCGAGAGCGGACGCGCGCTCGGGTTGGTCGACGACGAACGCTGGGCGCGCTTCGAGGCCAAGCGCGAGGCGATCGAGCGCGAGCGCGCGCGCCTCGCCGCAGCCATCGTCCGTCCCGACCGGATCGACCCGGCACACATGCAGGCGGTGCTCGGCGAGCCGCTGCGGCGCGAGACGCGCGCGCTCGACCTGCTCGCCCGTCCCGGCGTCGACCACGCCGGGGTCAACGTGTTGATCGATACCGCGGATCACCCGGTCGCCCCCGAGGTCGCCGAGCAGGTCGAGATCCAGACCCGCTATGCCGGTTACATCGCCCGCCAGCGCGACGAGATCGCCCGTCAGCGCGCCCAGGAGGACAAGTCCTTGCCCGAGACCTTCGATTTCGCCGCGGTGCGCGGTCTCTCCGCCGAGGTGCGCGAGAAGCTCTGTCAGACCCGTCCGGCCACCATCGGTCAGGCCGCACGCATCCCCGGGGTGACCCCGGCGGCGGTGTCGCTGCTGCTGATCCATCTCAAGCGGCACCCGGCATGAGCGGCGCGAACACCGATCTCACCCCGGCCCAGCGCGAGCGCCTCGGCGAGCGGCTGCAGGCCGGCTGCGCGGCGCTGGGGATCGCGCCGACGGCGGCCCAGCACAACCAGCTGATCGACTATCTGCAGTTGCTGGTGCGCTGGAACCGCGCCTACAACCTCACTGCGGTACGCGACCCCGACGAGATGGTGGTGCGTCACCTGCTCGACAGCCTGGCGGTGCTGCCGCACCTGCTCGGCGAGCGCGTGCTCGACCTCGGCACTGGCCCCGGCCTGCCCGGTCTGGTGCTGGCGATCGCCGTCCCCGAGTGCCGGGTCCGGCTGCTCGACAGCAACGGCAAGAAGGTGCGCTTCGTGCGCCAGGCGGTGCTCGAACTCGGCCTCGCCAACGCCGAGCCGGTGCAGGCGCGGATCGAGACGTACCGGCCGGGGGAAAAATTCAGTACCATTGTCAGCCGTGCGGTTGCCGCCACCGACGTGCTGCGTGTACGCGAGACCGGCCTGCTGGACACACCGGGCCGGCTGCTGCTGATGCGCGCGCACCACCCCGAGGTCGACGCCGCCGAGCTACCGACCGAGCCGTTCACCGTGCACCGCCTGCAGGTGCCCTTCCTCGACGGCCCGCGTCACCTGATCGCCATCGAGAACGACTGAGTCGAGCATGGTCAACATCATCGCCATCGCCAATCAGAAGGGCGGAGTCGGCAAGACGACGACCGCGGTCAACCTCGCCGCCTGTCTGGCGGCGATGAAGCGACGCGTGCTGCTGGTCGATCTCGACCCCCAGGGCAACGCCACCATGGGCTGTGGCGTCGACAAGCACGCGCTCGAGCACTCGAGCTGCGACCTGCTGCTCAGCGATATCCCGATCGCCGACTGCCTGCAGCGCATCACCGAGCCCTCGCCCGGTTTCGACCTGCTGCCGGCCAACGCCGATCTCACCGCCGCCGAGGTCGGGCTGATCGACTCGCCCGACCGCGAGCACCGTCTGGCGCGGGTGCTCGAACGCGCCGCCCAAGCCTATGAGCTGGTGGTCGTCGACTGTCCGCCCTCGCTCAACATGCTCACCGTCAACGCCCTGGTCGCCGCGCGCGGGGTGCTGATCCCGATCCAGTGCGAGTACTACGCCCTCGAGGGGCTCTCGGCGCTGCTCGACACCATCGAGCAGATCCGTGCCAACCGCAACGAGACGCTGCGTGTCGAGGGCATCCTGCGCACCATGCACGACCCGCGCAACAACCTCGCCAACCAGGTCTCGACGCAGCTCATCACGCACTTCAAGGACAAGGTCTACCGCACCATCATCCCGCGCAACGTGCGCCTCGCCGAGGCCCCCAGCCACGGCATGCCGGCCCAGCTCTATGATCCGTCCTCCAAGGGCGCGATCGCCTACATGGCGCTGGCCAGCGAGGTGCTGCGCCGCCAGCAGAAGGGCCGCAACGCCGCCTGACATGGACCAGGAAACCACCCGATCGAACAAGAAGAAGGGGCTGGGGCGCGGACTCGACGCCCTGCTCGGCGCCACCCGTGGCGGTGCCGAGACCGCCTCCCAGTCCGGGGCCGTCGCCACCGCCCAGCCCGGCGATCGCATCGTGCGCCTGCCGCTCGAGCAGCTGCAGCGCGGGCGCTATCAACCACGCCGCGACTTCGACCCCGAGGCGCTGCGCGAGTTGGCCGAGTCGATCCGCGCCCAGGGCGTGCTGCAGCCGATCCTGGCGCGACCGCTGGCCGAGGGGCGCTACGAGATCGTCGCCGGCGAGCGGCGCTGGCGCGCCTGTCAGCAGGCCGGTCTCAGCGAGATCCCGGCACTGGTGCGCGAACTCGACGCCACCAGCGCGCTGGCCATCGCGCTGATCGAGAACATCCAGCGCGCCGACCTCAATCCGCTGGAAGAGGCCACCGCGCTGCACCGTCTGGTCGAGGAGTTCGAACTCACCCATCAGGAGGTGGCCGAGGCGGTCGGCAAGTCGCGCACCACCATCTCCAACCTGCTGCGCCTGCTCGAACTCGAACCCGAGGTCAAGGACCACCTCGACCATGGCCGCTTGGAGATGGGCCATGCCCGTGCCCTGCTCGGGGTCAAAGAGCAGGTACAGTGCGCGCTCGCCCGGCAGGTGGTCGCCGGCGGACTCTCGGTGCGCGACACCGAGCGACTGGTGCGACGGCAGCAACAGGGCGAGAACCCGGTGGCGACAGCGGGGCGGAAGGGAGAGACCGACCCCGACATCCGCCGACTGCAGAACGATCTCACCGACCGGCTCGGCGCCGAGGTGCAGATCCAGCACGGCAGCCGTGGCAACGGCAAGCTGGTGATCAGCTACACCAGTCTCGACGAACTCGACGGCATCCTCGGCCACATCCGCTGAGCAGTGCACCGGGTCAGGTCGACGCCTTCGAGAGGGATGGCGAAACACCGCTTCGATCAAAGGGATCCAGCCCCGAGGGCGAGTTCACCGAGGCCTTCGTCATCGGCCCGAAACCCGCGCCGGGCAAGGCTCCGAGCACGCCGCGGTTACATTGACCCGATATTAGCGATCCCCTATACTTCGCGTCCGGTGAGCGACGCGCTCAACCAAACCACGATGATCTGATGCAACAGCCGGATGCGCTTCAGGCCGGGAACGTCCTGAAAATACAGACGATCCTCAGCCTGGTGTCGGTGCTACTCGCCCTGCCGTTCGGTCGCTCCGTTGCACTATCGGTCCTCATAGGTTCTGGATCCTGCCTGCTGGCCAACGCCATGCTCGCGGCCTGGGTCTTTCGCGCTTATCGCGCCCAGGCGCCCGAGCGTTTGGTCAGGCGTTTTTATCGTGCCGAAGTCGCAAAGATCGCGTTGGTCCTGGGTTTGTTCGTCGTTGCCTTCGCAACATTCGACGACCTGAACATACCGGCATTGCTGGGGGCCTACCTCCTCATGCAAGTGATGCCGATCCTGATCGCGGCCCAACAGGCCAAACGAAACACGAAGTGAGAATGATCGATGGCTGCTACCGAAACGCTCACCGCTGAACAATACATTCAACACCATCTGACCAACCTCACCTTCGGTCTACACCCCGAGCACGGCTTGGGGCTCGCGCACAACAGCGCGGAGGCCGCGGAGATGGGCTTCTGGGCGATCAATCTGGACACCATGTTCTTTTCGATCCTGCTCGGCGGCCTGTTCCTCTGGTTCTTCAAGGGTGTGGCCGAACGTGTCAGCGCCGGCGTACCGGGCGCGGCGCAGAACTTCGTCGAGTGGATCGTCGACTTCGTCGAGGACAACGTCCGCGGTTCCTTCAGTGGCAAGAACCCGATGGTCGCCCCGCTGGCGCTGACCATCTTCGCCTGGGTCTTCCTGATGAACCTGATGGACCTGCTGCCGGTCGATCTGGTGCCCTATCTGTTCGGCCACTTCATGGCCCTGTTCGGCGCCGATCCGCACCATGTCTACCTCAAGATCGTGCCGACCACCGATCCCAACGCCACCTTCGGCATGGCCCTGATGGTCTTCCTCATGGTGCTCTACTACAGCGTCAAGATGAAAGGCGTCGGTGGCTTCCTCGGTGAACTGACCCTGCAGCCGTTCGGCAAGTGGGGCATGCCCGCCAACCTGGTGCTCGAAGGGATCAGTCTGATCTCCAAGCCGATCTCGCTCGCCCTGCGACTGTTCGGCAACATGTACGCCGGCGAGATGATCTTCATCCTGATCGCCTTGCTCTACGGTGGCGGCGTCGTGCTCAACGCCACCGGCGGCGTTCTGCAGTTCGTGTGGGCCGTGTTCCACATCCTGATCATCACGCTGCAGGCGTTCATCTTCATGGTGCTGACCATCGTCTATCTCGACATGGCACACCAGGAGCATCACTAAACCCCGTTTTTCAAGGCTCTGACCTTCAATCAAGGCTCTGACCTTCAATCCTGGAGAGAACTATGGAACTCGAAGTCGCACAAGCATTCGCAGAGGTCATCAAGTACATCGGCGCTGGCCTGATGCTGGGTCTGGGCGCAGTCGGCGCCGGCGTCGGCATCGGCGTCCTCGGCGGCCGCTTCCTGGAGGGCGCTGCCCGTCAGCCCGAGCTCATCCCGATGCTGCGCACCCAGTTCTTTATCGTCATGGGTCTGGTCGACGCACTGCCCGTCATCGCGATCGCCATGGGTCTGTTCCTGATGTTCGCTGCCTAGCGCGCATCCTGCTCCCTCCCGCGGGCCGAGAAGACTCCTCGCCCACATGAGGCTCAGGCAAGAGGCATAGGTATGAATATCAATCTGACTCTGTTTGCCCAGATGATCACCTTCGCGGTGTTCGTCGGGTTCTGTATGAAGTATGTGTGGCCGCCCATCGTCAACGCGTTGGCGGAGCGCAAGGCCAAGATCGCCGAAGGCCTCGCCGCCGCCGAACGTGGCCATCAGGAGCAGGCCCTCGGGGAGCAACGCGCACTCGAGCTGATGAAGGAGGCCAAGGTCTCCGCCGCCGAGATCGTCGGTCAGGCCCAGAAGCGGGCCACCGACATCGTCGAGGAGGCCAAGAGCGACGCCCGGACCGAGGGCGATCGACTGCTCGCCGCGGCGCGTGCCGAGATCGATCAGGAGACCAACCGCGCACGCGAAGAGCTGCGTGAGCGCGTCTCCACGCTCGCCGTCGCGGCAGCGGAGAAGATCCTCCAGAAGGAGATCAACGTCGACGCCCACAAGTCGATCGTCGACTCGTTCGCAAAGCAGCTCTAGGGAATACCCATGGCCGGAGACATCACCACCATCGCACGGCCTTATGCCGAGGCGGCCTTCGAGCGCGCGAAGGAAACCGGACAGGTCGAGGCATGGTCCGACGCACTCGGGCGGTTGGCCGCGGTGGCCGGCGACCCGCAGATGGTCGCGCTGATCGCCAACCCCAACGTGTCCCGCGAGACCATCCGCGACATCACCCTCGAAGTCTGTGGCGAGAACCTGCCGGAGGAGGCTGCCAACCTGCTCCGGTTGCTCGCCGACAAGGCACGCCTGGCGGCCGTCCCCGAGATCGCCCGCCTGTTCGAAGTCAGCCGCAGCGCCGACGAGGGCATGCGGCGCGTGACCGTACGCAGTGCGTTCGAGATCGACGAGGCGCAACGCGCGGCGCTCGCCACCGCACTGTCCTCGCGTCTTGGCGGGCAGGTGGAGCTCACGGTCGAGACCGACAGCGCGCTGATTGGTGGGCTGGAGATCCGTGCCGGGGACCTGGTGATCGACGACACGGTCCGCGGCAAGATCGACCGACTCGCCAACGCATTGCAATTCTGAACGGGACACCGCCATGCAACTGAATCCTTCCGAGATCAGTGATCTCATCAAGCAGAAGATCGAGAAATACGATCTTCAAACCGAGGCCCGGACCGAGGGCACCATCGTCAGCCTGACCGACGGCATCGTGCGTATTCACGGCCTGTCCGACGCTCAGTACTACGAGATGCTGGAGTTCCCCGGCAACACCTACGGCCTGGCGCTGAACCTCGAGCGCGACTCGGTCGGCGCGGTGGTGCTCGGCGACTACACCAACCTCTCCGAGGGCGACTGGGTGCGCTGCACCGGGCGCGTGCTCGAGGTACCGGTCGGTGAGGGCCTGCTCGGCCGCGTGGTCGACGCGCTCGGCAACCCGATCGACGGCAAGGGCCCGATCGAGGCTGCGGCCACCTCTCCAATCGAGAAGCTCGCGCCCGGCGTCATCGCCCGTCAGTCGGTCGACGAGCCGATGCAGACCGGTCTCAAGGCGATCGACGCCATGGTGCCGGTCGGTCGTGGCCAGCGTGAGCTGATCATCGGCGACCGCCAGACCGGTAAGACCGCGGTGGCGATCGACGCGATCATCAACCAGAAGGACACCGGCGTTAAGTGCATCTACGTCGCGGTCGGTCAGAAGAACTCGACCATCGCGGCACTGGTGCGCAAGCTCGAAGAGCACGGCGCGATGGATCACACCATCATCGTCTCCGCCGGCGCCTCCGACTCGGCCGCGATGCAGTTCATCGCGCCCTACGCCGGCTGCTCGATGGGTGAGTACTTCCGCGACAAGGGCGAGGACGCGCTGATCGTCTACGACGACCTCACCAAGCAGGCCTGGGCCTACCGTCAGGTGTCGCTGCTGCTGCGTCGTCCGCCGGGTCGTGAAGCCTACCCCGGTGACGTCTTCTACCTGCACTCGCGTCTGCTCGAGCGCGCCGCGCGCGTCAATCCCGACTACGTGGAGAAGGCGACCAACGGTGCCGTCAAGGGCAAGACCGGCTCGCTCACCGCGCTGCCGATCATCGAGACTCAGGCCGGCGACGTCTCGGCATTCGTCCCGACCAACGTGATCTCGATCACCGACGGTCAGATCTTCCTCGAGACCGACCTCTTCAACTCGGGTATCCGTCCAGCCATCAACGCTGGTCTGTCGGTGTCGCGAGTCGGTGGTGCGGCCCAGACCAAGGCGATCAAGAAACTCGGCGGCGGTATCCGTCTGGCACTCGCGCAGTATCGCGAGCTGGCGGCCTTCTCGCAGTTCGCCTCCGATCTCGACGAGACCACCCGCAAGCAGCTCGAGCGCGGTGAGCGCGTCACCGAGCTGATGAAGCAGGCGCAGTACTCGCCGATGAGCGTCGGCCAGATGGCCGTCTCGCTGTTCGCCGCCAACGAGGGCTACCTCGACGACGTCGAAGTCACCAAGGTCGTCGACTTCGAGGCGGCGCTGCAGGGCTACATGAAGTCCCAGCAGGCCGAGCTGCTCGGCAAGATCGACTCGACCGGCGGTTTCAACGACGAGATCCAGCAGGGTCTGCACGCGGCGCTCAAGGATTTCAAGGCGAACAATACTTGGTAAGCGCCCGCATCCACATGCGCCCGACCGCCGCCCCGCGGCGGTCGGGCGTTGTCGAGACCTTACAACCGACCCGAATCAAACAGGCGCCGCGACCGACCTTCGAGTCGGGGATCGGGCGCTGAAAGCTGGGAGCTTGATCAAATGGCAGGCGCCAAAGAAATCCGCACCAAGATTGCGAGCATCAAGAGCACGCAGAAGATCACTTCCGCCATGGAGATGGTTGCAGCATCGAAGATGCGCAAGGCGCAGGATCGCATGTCTGCCTCCCGGCCCTACGCGGACAAGATGCTCCAGGTGATCCATCACCTGGCGCAAGCGACGCCCGAGTACCATCATTCCTTCATGGCCACGGAACGCCCGCGCAAGCGCGTCGGCTACATCGTGGTTTCCTCCGATCGCGGCCTGTGCGGCGGCCTCAACAGTAACCTGTTCCGCCGTCTGAGTGCCGAGATCAAGGAGCAGCAGGCCGCTGGCGTCGAGCCGGTGTTCTGCGCCATCGGCAGCAAGGCGCTGGGCTTCTTCAAGCGCTTCGGCGGCAAGGTGCTGGCGCAGGCGACCCACCTCGGCGACACCCCGCACATCGAGGACCTGATCGGCACCGTCAAGGTGATGCTCGACGCCTTCGAGGCCGGCGAGATCGACGCGATCTACGTCGCCAGCAACGAATTCGTCAACACCATGACCCAGCGCCCGGAGATCCGCCAGCTGGTGCCCATCGCCGCCGCCGAGAAACCGGAGGAGGCGTTGCCCTACCACTGGGACTACATCTACGAACCGGACGCGCGCACCGTGCTCGATGCCCTGCTCACCCGCTACATCGAGTCGCTGGTCTATCAGGGTGTGGTCGAGAACGCCGCCTGCGAGCAGGCCGCGCGGATGGTCGCGATGAAGGCCGCCTCGGACAACGCCGGCAACCTGATCGACGAACTCCAGCTCGTCTACAACAAGGCGCGCCAGGCCGCTATCACCCAGGAAATCTCCGAGATCGTGAGCGGCGCCGCGGCGGTTTGACCCACCGCCGGCTGAGCCCGGCCAATCCGCTCGGGTTCAGACCCAGACAGAATCGCTAGACGCCGCAAGGCAGAAGAGGAAAAGACTATGAGTTCCGGTAACGTGGTGGAAATCATCGGCGCGGTGGTGGACGTACAGTTCCCGCGCGGCGAGATGCCCAAGGTCTATGAAGCACTGAAGATCGAGTCCGTCGGCCTCACCCTCGAGGTGCAGCAGCAGCTCGGCGACGGCGTCGTCCGCACCATCGCCATGGGTTCGACCGACGGCCTGCAGCGTGGCCTCGAGGTCGCCGCCACCGGCGCCCCGATCCAGGTCCCGGTCGGCCAGAAGACCCTCGGCCGCATCATGGACGTGCTCGGCAACGCCATCGACGAGCAGGGTGACATCGGCGCCGAGGAGACCTGGTCGATCCACCGTCCCGCGCCCAAGCTCGAGGACCAGTCGACCACCACCGAGATCCTCGAGACCGGCATCAAGGTCGTCGACCTGATCATGCCGATCGCCAAGGGCGGCAAGGTCGGCCTGTTCGGCGGCGCTGGCGTCGGCAAGACCGTCACCCTGATGGAGCTCATCCGTAACATCGCCGCCGAGCACTCCGGTTTCTCGGTGTTCGCGGGTGTCGGCGAGCGTACCCGTGAGGGTAACGACTTCTATCACGAGATGAAGGAGTCGAACGTCCTCGACAAGGTGGCCCTGGTCTACGGCCAGATGAACGAGCCGCCCGGCAACCGTCTGCGCGTCGCCCTGACCGGCCTGACCATGGCCGAGTACTTCCGCGACGAAGGCCGTGACGTGCTGCTGTTCGTCGACAACATCTATCGTTACACCCTCGCCGGTACCGAGGTCTCGGCACTGCTCGGGCGCATGCCTTCGGCGGTGGGCTACCAGCCGACCCTGGCCTCGGAGATGGGCGCCCTGCAGGAGCGCATCACCTCCACCAAGACCGGCTCGATCACCTCTTTCCAGGCCGTCTACGTCCCCGCCGACGACCTCACCGACCCGTCGCCGGCCACCACCTTCGCGCACCTCGACGCCACCCTGGTGCTGTCGCGTCAGATCGCCGAGCTGGGTATCTACCCCGCCGTCGACCCGCTCGACTCGACCAGCCGTATCCTCGACCCCAACGTCGTCGGTCAGGAACACTACGAGACCGCGCGTGCGGTGCAGGGCACCCTGCAGCGCTACAAGGAACTCAAGGACATCATCGCCATCCTCGGCATGGACGAACTCTCCGACGAGGACAAGCTGACCGTGGCGCGTGCCCGTAAGATCCAGCGCTTCCTGTCGCAGCCGTTCTTCGTCGCCGAGGTCTTCACCGGCGCGCCCGGTAAGTTCGTCTCGGTCAAGGACACCATCGCCGGCTTCCAGGCCATCGTCAACGGCGAGTACGACCACCTGCCCGAACAGGCCTTCTACATGGTCGGCAACATCGAGGAAGCGGTGGCCAAGGCCGAAACGATGGCCAACTAACGGAGACCACCCATGGCAATGACGATCCACGTCGATATCGTGAGCGCAGAGGGCGCCATCCACTCCGGGCAGGCGACCATGGTGTACGCCAGCGCGGAAGTGGGTGAGGTGGGCATCGCGCCCCGCCACACCGCCTTCATCAGCCGTCTCAAGCCCGGCGACGTCCGAGTGGAGAACGAGCAGGGCGAGCAGGAGCATTTCTACGTCTCCGGCGGCATGCTCGAGGTCCAGCCGAACGTGGTCACGGTCCTTGCCGACACCGCGGTCCGGGCCGCGAACCTCGACGAGGCGGCGGCCCAGGAGGCCAAGCGTCGCGCCGAGGAGGCACTGGCCGGACAACAGGCCGGGTTCGAGTACGCCAAGGCCCAGGCCGAACTGGCCGAGGCGATCGCCCAGCTGCGTGCGATCGAGAAGCTGCGCAAGACCAAGCGCGGTTGATTCGCTCGCGCCACGTCCGGCGCACTGCACGAGGAAAACGCCCCGCCCGCAAGGCCGGGGCGTTTTTTTATCGATCAAGGGGCCTTATTCTCGCCAACGACGCGCTTGACGCTGACGAAACCCCCGGCGCATGCTCGCTGTAAGCCAGATGGCGACGACACACCAAGACGACGCGCGCGCAGCAGTGCTCGCGACACGTGCCCCAGACGGCTAGGATAGCCACCGAGCGAGATGCCCGTGACCGCCCCCAGCGGCGCACCCTCTCCCGAGATGACGGGCGTCTCACCCTATCGATAACTCCAGCGAGGATCACTCAGGCATGAAGTTAGGCGTCGTGATACTGGCCGCCGGGCTCGGCAAGCGGATGCGTTCGAGACTCCCCAAGGTCCTCCATCCACTGGCCGGCAAGCCACTGCTCGCGCATGTCCTCGAGGCGGCGGAGACGATCGATCCGACACGGATCGTGGTCGTCCACGGCCATGCCGGCGATCAGGTACGTGCGGCCCTCGAAGGCCATTCCTGCACCTGGGTCGAGCAGGCCGAGCAGCGCGGCACCGCGCATGCGGTGATGCAGGCAATGCCCGCACTCGCCGATCTCGACCGCGTGTTGGTGCTTTATGGCGACGTACCGCTGATCTCTCCGGCGACCCTCGAACGGCTGATCGCCGCGGCCGATGACAGCCCGCTAGCGCTGCTCACCGCCGAGCTGCCCGACCCCACCGGCTACGGCCGTATCCTGCGCGACGCCGAGGGGCGCATCGAGCGTATCGTCGAGGAGCGCGACGCCGACGAACAGCAGCGTCGCATCCGCGAATCGAATATGGGCTTCCTGGTCGCCGATCGCGCCCGTCTTGACGACTGGCTCTCGCGCATCGACGACGACAACGCCCAGGGCGAGTACTACCTCACCGACGTCACCGCCCTGGCCGCGACCGATGGCGTGGACGTGGCCAGCGCCCGCCCCGACAGCCTCAGCGAGGTCTCCGGAGTCAACGACCGGGTCCAGCTCGCCGCGCTCGAGCGCGCCTGGCAACGCCAGCAGGCCGAGCGGCTGATGCGCGCCGGCGTCACCCTGCGGGATCCGGCACGCTTCGACCTGCGCGGCAGACTCACCGCCGCCAGCGACTGCACCATCGATGTCAACGTCGTCATCGAGGGCGAGGTCGAGATCGCCGAGGGAGTCCACATCGGTCCCAACTGCGTGCTGCGCGACTGCACCATCGGCGCCAACACCGAGATCCTCGCCAATTGCGTGATCGAGGGCGCCCGCGTCGGCGCCGACGCCCACATCGGTCCCTTTGCGCGATTGCGCCCGGGCAGCGAACTGGCCGATGCCACCCATGTCGGCAACTTCGTCGAGACCAAGAACACCCGACTCGGCGCCGGCAGCAAGGCCAATCATCTGACTTACCTGGGGGACGCCACCATCGGCGCCGGGGTCAACATCGGCGCCGGCACCATCACCTGCAACTACGATGGCGCCACCAAGTCGCGCACCGAGATCGGTGACCGCGCCTTCATCGGCTCGAACAGCGCCCTGGTGGCGCCGGTGAGCATCGGCGAGGGCGCCACCATCGGCGCCGGATCGGTGATCACCCGTGCCGCGCCGGCCGAGCAACTCACCCTCTCGCGTGCCCGCCAGCACAGCGTCAACGGCTGGCAGCGTCCCCAGAAACAGCCGAAACCCTAAGGAGTTCCAGTCTATGTGCGGCATCGTCGGCGCCATCGCTCAACGCCCGGTCGCGGCCATCCTGCTCGAGGGGCTGAAGCGACTCGAATACCGCGGCTACGACTCCGCGGGCATCGCCATCCTCGAGGGTCCGGGCCAGCTCAACCGCTCCCGCACCCTCGGCAAGGTCGCGCGACTGGCCGAAGAGGTCGCTGCGCATCCGCTGCCCGGACTGACCGGCATCGCCCACACCCGCTGGGCGACCCACGGCGAGCCGGCCACCCACAATGCCCATCCGCACATCTGTCGCGACCGCTGCACGATCGTCCACAACGGCATCATCGAGAACCACGAACAGCTGCGTGCCGCGCAGCGCGAGGCCGGACATCGCTTCACCTCGGAGACCGATACCGAGGTGGTGGTGCATGCCATCTACGACCAGCTCGCCGCCGGGCACGACCTGCTGGAGGCGGTACGCAACACCGCCGCAGAGCTGCAGGGCGCCTATGCCCTGGGGGTGATCGACACCCAGGACCCCGAGCGCCTGGTGGCCGCGCGCGAGGGCAGTCCACTGGTGATCGGCATCGGCTTCGGCGAGCACTTCATCGCCTCGGACGTGTTCGCCCTGCTCCCGGTCACCCATCGCTTCATCTTCCTCGAAGAGGGCGACATCGCCGAACTCACCCGCGAGCGGGTGCGTATCTGGGACCGCGACGGACACCTGGTCGAGCGTCCGGTCAAGACCTCCAATCTGGCCCTCGATGCCGCCGAGCGTGGCGAATACCGCCACTACATGCTCAAGGAGATCTTCGAGCAACCACAGGCGATCGCCGACACCCTCGACGACCGTCTCAGCGGCAACCGACTGCGCCCCGAGTGCTTCGGCAACGAGGCCGAGGCGTTGTTCGCCGAGATCAAGGCGGTCACCATCGTCGCCTGCGGCACCAGCTATCACGCCGCACAGGTCGCGCGTTACTGGATCGAGGCCTTCGCCGGACTGCCGTGCAGCGTCGAGGTCGCCAGCGAGTACCGCTATCGCCGCCATGTGGTCCCCGAGCAGGCGCTGTTCGTCACCCTCTCGCAGTCGGGCGAGACCGCCGACACCCTGGCCGCGCTGCGTCAGGCGAAACAGAGCGGCTATCGCGCCACCCTGGCGATCTGCAACGTCCCCGAAAGCTCGCTGGTGCGCGAGTCCGACCTGGTACTGCTCACCCATGCCGGTCCCGAGATCGGTGTGGCCTCGACCAAGGCTTTCACCACCCAGCTCGTCGCCCTGCTGCTGCTGACCCTGGCGCTCGGTCGCGGGCGCGACATCGACGAGACCGAGGAGGCACGGCTGGTCGGGCTGCTGCGCTCGCTGCCGCTCAAGGTCGAAGAGGTGCTGCGGCTCGACGAACAGATCGCGATGCTCGCCGAGTCCTTCGTCGACAAGCAGCACACCCTCTTTCTCGGGCGTGGCGAGCAATACCCGATCGCCATGGAGGGCGCGCTCAAGCTCAAGGAGATCTCCTACATCCATGCCGAGGCCTACCCCGCGGGCGAACTCAAGCACGGCCCGCTGGCACTGATCGACGAGCAGATGCCAGTGGTCGCGGTGGCACCCAACAACGCCCTGCTCGAGAAGCTCAAGTCCAACCTCGAGGAGGTCCGGGCGCGCGGCGGACAGCTCTATGTCTTCGCCGACTTCCAGGTCCCGCTCGACGAGACCGATGGGGTTAATGTCATCCGCCTGCCCGAGACCGATGACCTGCTCGACCCGTTGATCTTCACCATCCCGCTACAGCTGCTCGCCTACCATGTCGCCGTGCTCAAGGGCACCGACGTCGATCAGCCACGCAACCTGGCCAAGTCGGTGACCGTCGAGTAGACATGTCCCCTTCGCCGCTGTGACCGAGTTGACAGCGGCAAGATCACGTCGGCATATACTCTGCGTAAGAAGGAACAGACCCGGGAGGAGGGGACCGGGTCTGCAGGCCGCGAACTTGAGCCATAGCCAACCGCCTTTTCTTCGTCCCCGGCGCTCGGGCGCGCGCGACCGGACGCGCTGCGTCGTCCTTGCCTTCTGGAACCAACCATGGCCGACAGATCCTCATCGAACGTCGTCCCGCTCGCCGGTCGCGACCTCCCGCCAGAGGCCACGGCATCGGCCGATCCAGCCAGCCTGCTCGCGGCCTGTCGCGACCGTATCGCGCACGGCCTCGCCACCGTCTTCGCCCAGCATCTCGACAGCGCCAACGACGACTTCCTCGGCATGGCCGATCGTGCCACCAGCCTCGAGCAGCAGCAACTCTATTTCGCCGCCATGGACTTCCTCTCCGGCCATGGCCAGCTGCTGCTGCAACAGTTCCGCAGCGCCTATGTCGCACAGTTCGAGTCGGCGGTCGCGGCCCTGCGCGGCACCACCGTGGAAGGCGGGCGCGCGAGCCAGGAGCCGCGCGAGCTGAGCCTGATCGAGACCGATGACTTCGAACGCGACCTGGCGATCGCCAAACTCTCGGCACGCGCCGCCTGCAACTGCGCGCAGCAGCTCACCGCACTCGACCGACGCTTCGCCGCACTGCTGCACCTGTCACGCATCACTCAGGACGACAACCCGCTGCACCCGCGCGCGCTCTTCACCACGATGCTCGACGCGCTCGGCGCACTCGACGTCGGCGAACAGCTCAGTCTGATCCTGCTGCAGGAGTTCGAGCGCCAGACCTCGGCCGAACTACCCGGCATCTACGCCGATCTCAACCGCTTTCTCGCCGAATCCGACATCCTCCCCAACATCCCACTCGCCGGTCCCCAGCGCGCGCTCCGCAGCCAGCCACTCGACGCCGGCGACCCTCATCCAGCGCTCGACGAACAGCCGCAGACACCGGCAGCTGCGCAGCGCCAGGGCGAGCACGGCAACAGCGACGTCTTCGAACAACTCGCCCAGGCGCTGCAGGCAGCCGCCAGTCAGCGACCCGTGAACACCGGCCAACTGCCCTCGGGCATGGCGCCGACACCTCGGGCGGCACAGTCACAGCCTCGCCAGCAGACACTCGGCATCGCCGAACTGATCCAGGCGCTCACCGGACTGCAACGCGGCGCTGGCGACGTTCGCCAGCTGCCGGGGCTCGGTCCAGCGCCCATCGACCCGGCGCAAAACGATGCACTGCAGCGAATCCGCGCCACCCCCATGGCCGACTGGTCACACCCGGTCGATGCGCTCACCATCGACATCGTCTCGATGCTGTTCGACGCCATGTTCAAGGACCCCGAACTCTCGGCGGGGATCCGTGCCGAGCTGGCCAAGCTGCAGATCCCGGTGCTCAAGGTCGCGCTGATCGACAAGCACTTCTTCTCCGAGCGCCGCCACCCCGCACGCCGACTGCTCGATCTCATCGCCAGCTCCGGCCTCGGCCGCGGCGAGGAGGACGAACCGCGTCTGATCGAGCGGATCCGTGCCATCGTCGATGGCGTGGTCGACGGCTTCGATGACGATGTCGAGGTCTTCGCCCGCCAGCTCCAGGCGTTCGAGCAATTCCTCAACGAGGAAGAGACGCGGGCCCGTGGCAAGGCGAGCAAGGTACTCGGCGAGCTTGCCCGACGCGATCGTCGCGAGGTCGCCGAGCGACGTGTCGAGGCCGTCATCACCGAGCACGCCCACCCGGAGGCCCCGGCACTGATCAGCGACTTCGTCAGCGAGCATTGGCGACAGGTGTTGGTCGACGTGTTCATCGACACCGGCGAGGACGGCGAGGACTGGCGGGAAGCGGTGCAGCTGATGGACGACCTGCTGTGGTCGGTCGAGCCCAAGCTCACCCAGGAGGATCGCGATCGCCTGCTCACCCTGCTGCCCGATCTCATCACCCGGCTGCGCAAGGGACTCGAGCGTATCGACCAGGAGACCTCCTGGGACAGCTTCTTCGGTCAGCTGATCCGGCTACACATGGCGGCCCTGCATCGCGAGGACACGAACAACGCGTCGACAACGCGGGACACCGCCGAGGACACGATCTCGGCATCGGCATCGGCATCGGCATCGGCATCGGCATCGGCATCGGCATCGGCATCCGATGATGTCGACGACGCGGAGGCCGATCACCACCTGCGTCTCGCGCGCGCCCTCGAGGTCGGCGCCTGGGTCGAGTTCAAGAGCGTACGCGGAACCCGCAAGACGCTGCGACTGAGCTGGGTCAGTGAGTATCGTGGCGTCTATCTGTTCACCAACCGTCAGGGCGACAACGCCCTCACGCTCGCCACCACCAGCCTCGCCAATCATCTGCGCCAGGGCAGCGCCCGACTGCTCAGCCAGGACCCACTCACCGAGCGCGCGGTCAGTCAGGTCCTGGAGCGCCGCACCGACCCCGACACCTGACCCAGTTCGCGAAATCGTCGTCTCATGTCGTCACCGCCGACACGCAACGACAGCATCCCTGCCGCCTGCCTCCGCTCGCACCCGACCGGGCGTGCGATGAGTCGGCGGGAGACGAGGCATTTTCCGCCCGGCGGATCGCGACGACTCAGCAGCTGCTGGACTCCTGTGGCGTGACGACCGCACGACGCGGCACCAACATGAAGCCACACAGCCCGATGGCAAGCAGTGCCAGGGGCGCGGGGGATGGCACCGGTGCGGCCGAGGCGAGGGCGACGGATGAGAAGCTACCCGACTGCAGGAACACGGCCGAGTCGAAGTAACGGTCCCCGGCATCGGCAACCGCCAGCTTGAGGGTGTAGAGGGTACCGACTTCAAGTCCGGTGATGCCGGCGGTAAAGACATCGGTAAAACCGTCGTACTCGATGTCGAAGGGCGGCTTGGCAAAGCTGTCCAGATCGTTGTCGTTGAAATAGGGCGAACCGAGATTGACGGTGTTGACCGCGACCGGATCGCTCGATCCCGGCAACAGCGCGATATTCACCCCATCGATGAAGAAACCGAAGACATCGTTGAAGCTCGACCCCGCATACTCGTTGTACTCCTCCGAGGCGAACACGTAATTGAAGAACAAGCCACCGGTGGTGGTGCTGAAATCGAGCTGCAGCACGTTCGCGTCATAGGTCGAGACCGAGGAGATCAGGCCGTCCAGGTCCGAGTCACCGCCACTCCCAACCACCTTCGTTTTGCTGTCCGACTGGTTCGGACCGACGGCATTGGTCGCGCGCCCCGTGGTCAGCAGCACCCCGCTGTCGAGACCGATCCCAGCCGACAGACCACCATCGAAAAAGCCCTGCTGATACTTGGCGCCGAGTAGCGATACGCTGGAAATCTTCAGCCCCGAGCCCTTGTCCAACAGACGCTCGGCGATGGCCATTTCGTCATCGGTTGACGTCACCACCAACCCGGCAAGGGCAGTGACGGGACACAGCAGAACACCAAGAAGCATGGCGCGCTTGAGACAGGTATTCATCGGCATCGACCTCGGGAGTAGCTGGAGACAGGCTTGTCTACAGAACACAATGCGAGATTCGAGCCACCTTATAAATCAAATAAAAATCAAATAGTTAAAAACAACCTGATGGGATGACGACAGAAAATGTCGGTCGTCTCCCGAGGTAACTCGGGAAGCGACTGGCAGAATGCATCGCAAAATCGGCATGAGAGCTGCAGCCACCCGGGCGGGGTGGGAAATGATGCGGCAATGCTCGCCCGATCCCCATGAGGCCGTCGTCCCCGTCGAACACGGACACCACAGACCTCACGCGACAAGCGCGTTCATGCCTGCAGCGCTATCTCCGCACCAAGCAATCGATCTCGTCACCGAGCCGGTGCCGGGCACGGAACCCCAGCTCGCGCTCGAGCATGGCCGAGGAGAACCAGGCATCGCCGACAAGCTTGTCGAGCCCCTCCAGGGTCAGGGGCATGCGCCGACCGAGCAGGCGCTCGCCGAGCGTGCCGACCCCGGCGACGGTGCGCAGCGCCCACAGCGGCACCGTCCAGCGCGGCACCGGGCGACCGAGCGCGCGACAGATGCGCTCGTAGATCCAGCGCGTGGAATAGGCGCCACCATCGGTCACGCAATAGGTGCGCCCGGCGCTCGCCGGGTGGGCGACGGCGAGCAGCACCGCGGCCACCGCGTCCTCGACGTGCACCGCCGAGCGGTGATTGTCGATCCGTGGCCAGGGCGGGAAGCGATGGGCGGCGACGGCGGCGATCATCCGCGCCAGGTTGCCCTCCCCCGCCAACCCGTAGACCATCGGCAGGCGCAGCACGCAGCCGGGGATGTCGAGCGCGGCGGCGCTCGCCAGCAACTCGCCCTCGGCGACCAGCTTGGCGCGCCCGTAGGCGGTCTCGGGCGCGGGCTCGACCTCGTCGGAGCCGACCGGATGGCCGAGCGCCCCGGTCGCATCCCCCATCGCCTTGACCGTGCTGAGATAGAGCATCCGCCGCAGCGACCCGGCGCTGCGCGCCTCGGCCATCAGTGCGCGCGTGCCCTCGGCGATCACCGTCCAGTGTCCCGGGGCCTCGTAGATGTCGGGCTCGTCGGCCGCCGGGGCATAGCTGGCGAGATGGATCAGGGTCTCGACCCCGGCACAGACCCCGGCAAGTGTCTCGGGACGGGCGAGATCGGCGCGACGTGTCTCCACCCCCCGCCCCGGCCACAGCCGCTCGACCACCGCCGGTGCGCGGCTGACCACCGCCACCCGCTGACCGTGCGCGAGCAGCGCCTCGACCAGCACCCGCCCGACCCGACCGGTGGCGCCGGTGACCAGCACCGGCCCGAGTTCATCCGTGCGCAGGCTCATACCGTCCGCCCCCGGCCCAGCCACTGACGCGCGACCAGCAGCCCCAGGTGCAGACGGATACCGAGGATCACCAGCCAGCTGAACGGACGCGGATAGCGCCGGTACTGGAACTTGCGATAGAAGCGCTCCATGCCGCGATGCTTGTGGCGCTCGACGGCCAGCGGATCACCACCGCTGCAGGCGCCCTTGTGATGCACCACCTCGACCCCGGGCACCAGCAGCACCCGCCAGCCGGCCTCAGCAAAGCGCACGAACCAGTCGAGGTCCTCGCAGTGCAGGAAATAGCCCTCGTCGAGCGGCCCGACCTGCTCGAGCGCGGCGCGGCGCACGAACATGAACGAGCCCGAGGTCGCCTCGACCGTCACCGACTCACGCGGCGGCGGCAGATGACGCTGGTCGAGCCCGGCGCCACCGAGCCGCTCCAGTCCGAGCAGTCGGCGCAGCGCGATCCAGGGATCGGGGATGGCGCGCCGACAGGCGACCTGCTCGGCACCGTCCGGATCACGCACCATGCACCCGGCGATCCCCGCCTCGGGATGGGCCTCGAGCGCCTCGACCATACGACCGAGGGTATCGGGGGCGACGATGCAGTCGGGGTTGAGGAACAGCAGCCAGGGCGCACCGGCCAGCGGCAGGGCACGGTTGTTGCCCTTGGCGAAGCCGAGGTTGGCACCGTTCTCGACGATCCGCAGCCGCGCATCGGCACCGACCCGCGCGCGCAACCGGGTGAGGCTGTCGTCGACCGAGCCATTGTCGCTGACGATCACCTCAACGGCGACCGTCGAGCCGAGCACCGCCGTCACACACTCGGCGAGCAACGCCCCGGCGTTGTAGTTGACAACGATGACACTGACCAGCGGCGTGACGCTCATCGGCCCACCTCCTCGTCGAGCGCGACCCGCACCGCGCGCTCGGCGGCGGCGAAACCGAAGTGGCGCTCCATCACCGCCAGCCCGCCGTCGGAGAGGCGCTGCCAGAGCGCGTCGTCGACACAGACCCGGGCGATGGCGTCGGCCAGCGCGCGGGCATCCTCGCCGAGCAGCACTGACTCGCCGTCGACCAGATGCATGCCCTCGGCGGCCACCGCGGTGGCCACCACTGGCAGCCCGTGGGCGAGGCTCTGATTGATCTTGCCCTTGACCCCGGCGCCGTAGCGCAGCGGCGCCACCGACGCCCGCGAGCTGGCGAACAGCGGCGCGACATCGGGGACATAGCCGAGGATCTCGATGTCCGGCGCGGCGAGGGCGCGCACCTCCGGCGGCGGCTCGGCGCCGACCACCCGCAGCACCACCCCAGGCAGGCGCTCGCGCAGCAGCGGCATCAGCTCGCGCCCGAGGAAGAGCACCGCGTCGGTGTTCGGCGGATGGGCGAAGGCGCCGATGAACAGCAGGCCCCGGCGCTCGGCGGCGGGACGCGCCGAGCCGAAGATGCGATGGATGTTGGAGACCAGATGCACCTCGACGTCGGGCGCCTCGGTGGCGAGCAGCGCGCGCTCGGCCTCGCTTACCACCCAGGTCTGATCGGCGCGGCGCATCAGCGCCAGCTCCTGATCGCGACGCCGCGCGGCGACCCGGCGGGTGGCCGCGTCGCCACGCAACTCGGCGAGCCGGCGCTCGCGCAGGAAGTGCAGGTCGACGGTGTCGAAGACGATCCGCGCCCGCGCGCAGTGACGCCGCGCGGCCTCCATCAGCGCCGCGGCGGCATCGGCGCGGCTGAGCACCACCAGGTCGTAGCGCGCGCCTTGGGTGGCCAGATGACGCGCGACCGAGGGCACATGCGGACGATAGAGCACCTCCACCCCGCGCTGCTGGAGCGCGCCGACATAGGGCTCGGGCGCCTCCAGGTTGGCCGCGGCAAAGGTCACCTGATAGCCGAGCCCGCGCAGGATGGCGAACAGGTTGACCATGCGCAGCGAGCCCGACTCGCGGTCCGGGGTCACCATATAGTTGTCGACCACCAGCGCACGCCGCGCCAGGGCACGGTCCTTGACCCGGTCGAGCGCCTCGCCGCGCGCGCCGTACCCGGCGAGCGTCTCGCCCCAGCGCGCGTGGAAGGTCTCGGCGTGGATGCGCTGATAGCGCTTGAGCCCGGTGCTCGCCTCGGGGTCGCGCCCGGCGCTCACCCCCTCGAAGTGCACCACCCAGGCTGCCGGCTGGTAGTAGACGCGGAGCCCGGCGGCACGCACCCGCATCGCCAGGTCGGTGTCCTCGTAATAGGCCGGAGCGAAGGTCCGGTCGAAGCCGTCGAGACGCTCGAACAGCGCGCGCGGGATCGCCAGCGCCGCGCCCGAGCAGTAGTCGACGGGGCGCACATAGCCGTACTCGGGGCGGTGCGGGTCGTCGAGATGACCATGGTTCCACGCCGAGCCGTCGGCGAAGAGGATGCCGCCGGCCTCCTGCTGACGACCGTCGGGATAGACCAGCCGGGCACCGACCATGCCCGCGTCCGGATAGTCGTCGAAGGTCGCCAGCAGGGCGTCGAGCCAGCCCGGCTGCACCTGGGTGTCGTTGTTGAGGAACACCAGCAGCTCGCCGCGCGCGGCCTCGGCGCCACGGTTGCAGGTACCGACGAAACCGAGGTTCTCGGGGTTGCGGATCAGCCGCACCCCGGGATAGGCGGCGAGCCGCGCGGCGCTGTCGTCGGGCGAGCAATCGTCGACCACCACCACCTCGAAGCGCGCCGTGTCGCCGCAGCGCGCGAGCGCGGCCAGACAATGATGGGTGTAGCCGAACTGACCGTGGATCGGGATCACCACCGACACCCGTGGGTGCTCGGGCGCGGACAGCGCGATCGGCTCGAAGGGTTCGTCGAAGGCGAGCAGGACGGGGGGATCGGGGATGCGCAGCGGCGTGGTACGCAACCGTCGCGCGAGCTTGCGCACGAGCACCCGGGAGCCTTCGGTACGCAGCACGTGCAGCGCGCGCGGACCGTAGCGACGGACCAGATCGAGTAAGCGGGAGACCCCCTGCGGCATCGCCATGGTCGCCATCACCACTCCAGCGCCGCGCGCGCGAGCGCGTCGAGCAGCTCGGCGACCTCGCGCATCACCGGGCTTGCGGCCTGCAGCTCGGCGGGGATGGCGCGATAGGCGGCATGGACGGTCGCGGGGTCGTCCGGCAGGGTGTAGAGACTGACCACGAAGGGGCAGTTGACGATCCGCGTCGGGTCCTCGCGCATCATCTCGCGCGAGAGCACGGCGCTGCAGAACTCGACCGAGCGCGCCTCGCCGTAGACCGGCTCGGTGAAACCGAGGTCCGCGCCGGTGCGGGCGAACATCTCGCCCAGATCGAGGACGTTGTTGATATAGAGACCGCGTTCGAGGATCGCCGCCTGCAGCCCGTCGAGCGCGGCCTCGAGACTGGTCTCGGCCTGGTGGACGATGGCGCCGCCCGCGGCCAGCGGTGAAGACAGTGGGGCGCAGAGCAGCGCCAGCGCGCAGAGCGCGCGAGTGATCCGTGACATCGGACGCGACCTCCAGTCGATGAAGCCCAGTTGACGAGCCGCATCTTAGCAGCCGCGCCCACCGGGCACAGCGCCGTCCCCGCCGGGGCGACGGGGACGGTCGCGTCCGGCGCCGGGCTCAGTACTGGTTCATCGGACGGAATCCGGGCGGTGTCGGCCAGTCACCCGGGGGCGGTCCCTGCGGCGGCTGGGCGGCGCGCTGACGCGCCTCGAGTTCCTCGACCCGACGCTTGAGCGCCTCGAGTTCCTCGGCGGTCGCGTCGGGCGCACCAGTCACCGTGGGCGCGACCGGTGACGCCGGCGTGGTCCCCGGCATGCCGGGATAGGCCGGAGCCGGCGCATAGGGCATACCGTAACCACCATAGGGCGCACCACCATACCCCGGACCACCATAGGGGCCATAGGGCGGCGCATAGGGGCCGTAGGGACCGTCGTAATAGTCGTCGTCGTAGCGATCACCGCCCATCCAGCGGCTGGGGTTCATCATGTCGCCGAAGTTGAACGCCGACACCGCCGGCACCTGCGCCAGCAGGGCGAGCAGCGCGATCGCGCGCGCGGAACGTCTGGTGAACTTTGGGACTGACACGGAGGCTCCTCCTCGTGGCTTGACGGGATCGGGGATCGGGCAACGCGCCGGTGGGATCAGCCGTGACTCTGCGCGGCTTGATGGAAATGACCGTGACCGTGATGCTCACCCTCCTGGGCGTCGCCGTGCAGCAAGGCGCCGTCGGGCTGGATCAGCGGATGGATGGTCCGGCCGAGCGCGCGCCTGGTGTCCTGTGCCTGCAGCTCGTCGCGCAGCCAGATCAGCCAGGGTTCGATTTCACCGGGGCCACGGGTCGAGACCACATCGAAAGGCGCCACGCTCGCCAGCGCGCGCAGATGGCGCTCGGCGCGCTCGGGGTCGAAGTCCTCGAGCACCGGCAGCAGATCGCCCTTGGTGCAGAGCACCAGGTCGGCGGCGCGGAAGATCACCGGGTACTTGGCCGGCTTGTCGTCGCCCTCGGGCACCGACAGCAGGGTGACGTTGCGGTGCTGGCCGAGGTCGAAGCTCGCCGGGCAGACCAGGTTGCCGACGTTCTCGATGAACAGCAGGTCGATGCCGTCGAGATCGATCTGGTGCAGCGCCTGATGGACCATGTGGGCATCGAGATGACAGGCGCTGCCGGTGGCGATCTGTACCGCCTGCACGCCCTTGGCGCGGATGCGCTCGGCATCGTTCTCGGTCTCGAGATCGCCCTCGATCACCGCGATCCGGCAACTCGGCCCGAGCACCTCGATGGTCGCCTCGAGCAGACGGGTCTTGCCTGCGCCCGGCGAGGACATCAGGTTGATCGCCAGCACGCCGTGACGATCGAAGTGTTCACGATTGTGACGGGCCTGACGGTCGTTCTCCGTGAGCAGGTTGCGCAGCACGCTGACCGCCGCGCGACCGTCCTCGGTCCGGGCGTGACGTCCGCCATCGCGCACCAGGTGCTCGTTGCCGGGGGTGATGTTGCAGCCACAGGTATCGCACATGACGAGATCTCCGCTAGAGATGCGCTGTTGGAACGATGGCGCGCCACTTCGGCAGCGATCGCGCGAACCCTGTCCGGGTCATCCATCCACCGGATGCTGGCGCCAACGTCTCCTGAATCCAAGCCTTGGCGTGAGTGTATGTCATCACAACCGTCACCGGTTAGTCAGAATCCGGTCATGACGCCGGGTCGTCGGGGATCGACAGCTCCAGATTGGCCAGCAACATCTCGTCGCCGCTGATCAGGCGGGTGCGATACCCGGCACACGTCCCGCACAGCAGCCGGTTGGACTCGACCGTGCTCTCGGCGCCGCAGTCGAGACAGCGCACCTGCACCGGCGCGGACTCGATCGCCAGGGTCGCGCACTCGGCGCGGGTCCCGGCGGCGGCCAGCGGATAGGCGCGCTCGAGCAGGTCGGGTTCGACCCCGGAGAGCGGCCCGATACGCAACAGGATGCGCTCGACCCGGGTGGCGCCGTGCTCGTCGGCGATCCGCTCGACCTGATCGAGCAGCGCCTGACAGATGGAGAGTTCATGCATCCCGCAACCTCCGCGCGTCGCGGCGGGATCAGCCCCCGCCCTCGAAATAGGTGTAGCCGTAGAGCCCGGCCTTGAGCTCGACGAACAGCCGCTCGCGGGTATCACGATCGAGTCCGGCGGCATCGAGCTTGCGCCGGTAGTGGGCGAGCAGGGTGCGCGGCTCGAAGTGCACATAGCTCAACAGCTCGTCGGTGGAATCGCCACGCTCGGCCTCGCACAGCCGGTAGCCCGCGGGGGCCTCGGGGTCGAGCTCGACGTTGACCGCATCGGTGTCGCCGAACAGGTTGTGGATGTCGCCGAGGATCTCCTGATAGGCGCCGACCATGAAGAACCCGAGCAGATAGGGCGCGCTCTCGGCGGCGTCGGCATGGATCGGCAGGCTGGTCTCCACCCCGCCCTCGTCGACATAGTGCTCGATACAGCCGTCGGAGTCGCAGGTGAGGTCGTGGACCAGCGCGCGCGCCCCGGGCAGCTCGTCGAGACGCTGGATCGGCGCGATCGGGAAGAGCTGATCGAGCGCCCAGACGTCGGGCATCGACTGGAACAGCGAGAAGTTGCAGAACAGCTTGTCGGCGAGCAGCGCATTGACGGTGTCGGCCAGCTCGCGATGACGCCGCACCGCCGGGTCGAGCCGCGCCGACAGACGGCGACAGACGGCGAAGAACAGCTCCTCGGCACGGGCACGGGTGGCGAGATCGACGGCATCGTCGGCAAAGCCCGCGCGCACCGCCTCGAGCAGCTCGCGCGACTCGGCATAGATCTCCTGGGGGGCACCGCGCCCGGCCTCGCGCAGCTGTTCGGCGAGCGCGTCGAGCAGCGCCTGGCCCTCCTCGGCGCGCGGCTCGACGCCGAGCCCGGCGGCGCGCTCGCGATCGATGACGTTGGTGATCAGCACCGCATGGTGGGCGGTCAGCGCCCGCCCCGACTCGCTCAGCAGGTCGGGCTCGGGCTGGGAGGCGCGCCGACACTCGGCGGCCACCGTCTCGACCACCGCGCGGGCATAGCCGGCGAAGCCGTAGTTGACCGAGCAGTAGTTGCGGGTGCGGGTGCCCTCGTAGTCGACCCCCAGCCCGCCGCCGACATCGAGACAGCCGACCGGCGCGCCCAATCGGCGCAGCTCGACATAGAAGCGCGTCAGCTCGGCGACACCGGCACGGATGTCCTGGACACTGGGGATCTGCGAGCCGAGATGGGCATGCAGCAGCCGCAGCCAGTCGAGCCGACCGGCCTCGCGCAGCGCCTCGACCAACGCCAGCACCTGATTGGCCGAGAGCCCGAACTTGGCCTTCTCGCCACCGCTGCTCTGCCAGTTGCCGGCGGCCGCCGCGGCCAGCCGCACCCGCACCCCGAGCAGCGGCTCGACGCCGAGACGCTCGGCCTCGTCGAGGATCAGCGCCAGCTCCGAGGGCTTCTCGATCACCAGGTGCACGCGCAGCCCGAGCCGCTGCCCGATCAACGCCAGACGGATGTACTCGCGATCCTTGTAGCCGTTGCAGACCACCAGCCCGCCGGGGGGCGAGAGCGCCAGCACCGCCATCAGCTCGGGCTTGCTGCCGGCCTCAAGCCCTGCCTGGCCGGAGCGCAGGATCTCGCGCACCACCCCGGCCTGCTGATTGACCTTGATCGGATAGACCGGCTGGTAACCGCCCCGGTAGCCGCAGGCGGCGCCGGCCGCAGCAAAGGCCGAGGCGAGCGCGGCGACGCGATGGCGGAGGATATCGGTGAAGCGCACCAGCACCGGCAGCGACAACCCCTCGGCGTCGAGCTGCGCGGCGAGCGCGGCGAGATCGACCTCGACCGCGCCCTCAGGATCGGGACGGGCACACAGGTGCCCCGCCCCGTTGATGGTGAAATAGCCCTCGCCCCAACGGTCGATGGCATAGATCTCGTTGCAGCGTCGGGCCGCTTGATCCACCGCGCCTGTCTCCTCGCTCCAGAATGATGATGCACGCCTGCCGGACCGAAGCCCGGCGGGCGCAGGCCCGATCAGGGCCAGATGCCGCGCTGCAGAGTCGCCTTGGCGAGTCGATCGAGCGCCTCGACCAGGGCGGCGGTGCGCAGATCGCCGCACAGCCCCTGCTCGGCGCAATCCTGGGGGAAGCCGCGCCAGCGCGCAACCACCCGGTCGGTGGCGTCGAACATGCGGGTGCGCAGCCGGTTGTTGACCTCCTCGAGCGACCAGCTGTGGTGCTCGATGTTCTGCACCCACTCGTAATAGCTCACGGTCACGCCACCGGCGTTGGCGAGGATATCGGGCAGCACCACGATGCCACGCGCAGCGAGCACGTCATCGGCCTCGGGTGTGATCGGACGATTGGCGCCCTCGACCACCAGCCGCGCCGCCACCCGCGTGGCGTTGCCGCTGTGGATCTGGCCGCCGAGCGCCGCCGGCACCAGGATGTCACACTCGAGCGCGAGCAGGTCGTCGTTGGTGATGGTGCGACTGCCCGGCACCCCGACCACGGAGCCGTGATCGGCCTTGTGGGCCTCGACCCGATCGAGGTCGAGCGTATCGCCGTTCTCGGCGAGGATCGCCCCCCCGGAGTCACTCACCGCGCGGATGTGCGCGCCCATCTCCTGGAACAGCCGCGCCGCGATGCGACCGACGTTGCCGAAGCCCTGGATCACCACTCGCGCGCCCTGCAGGCTGTCGAGCCCGGGCACGCCACCGAGCGCGATCAACCGCTCGGCGGTGTAGACACAGCCACGACTGGTCGCCTCGGTACGACCGGCCGAGCCGCCGAGTTCACGCGGCTTACCGGTGACCACCGGCAGGTTGTTCTCACCGGGGTGGAGCTGGTCGTAGGTGTCGTAGATCCAGGCCATGGTCTGGGCGTCGGTATAGACGTCCGGGGCCGGGACATCGGTATAGGGGCCGATGTTGTCACCGAGTTCGGAGATGAAGCGTCGGGTGATGCGTCGGAGTTCGCCCTCGCTGAGTTCCTTGGGATCGCAGGCGACCCCGCCCTTGGCGCCACCGAAGGGCAGGTGCAGCAGCGCGCACTTCCAGCTCATCAGCGCCGCGAGTACCTTCACCTCACCGGGACTGACCGCCGGATGATAGCGGATGCCGCCCTTGCCGGGACCGAACATGCGGCTGTGCAGCACCCGATAGCCCTCGAAGTGGCGAATGTGTCCGTCGTCCATCTGCACCGGGACGCTGACGTTGATGGTGCGCCGTGGCAGGCGCAGATAGTCCACAAGCCCCGGCGGCACCTCGCTGAGATGGGTGCGGGCACGATGGAACTGCTCGGTGAGGATGCGCTCGGGGTCGAGTTCGTCGGCGAGCGGGGTGGACTGCGAGGATTGGGTGTCGGTCATGACGGCTCCAGCGATAACCGCCGCGCACGACCACGGGGGCGTGCGCAGCACGGGGACAGGACGCCCCGGACACCCGACCAGCCCCTTTGGGGCTGGTCGACGGTGGCCGTGGGGTCGGCCACCGACAAGGTGCCTCGGAAATATCCTCGCTTGCAACGCGGAAAACGGCCAGCCCGCTCAGTCGCGTGGCGTGATCGTCTGCAGTCGCCAGATGTCGCGGTTGTAGTCGCCGATGGTGCGATCTGACGAGAAGCGGCCACTGTGCGCACTGTTGAGGATGCTCATCCGCCACCACCGCTCGGGATCGCGATAGGCCGCAGCGGCCTGCTCCTGGGTGTCGACATAGCTGCGGAAGTCAGCCGCGGTCATCCAGGGGTCGTGCGGATTGCGGATCGACAGGGTGATGGCGTCGAAGATCCCCGGTTCGAAGCGGTTGAAGTACCCCGACTCGATCAACCCCATCACCTCGCGCAGCGCCGGATCGGCAGCGATGATGCCGTTGGGGTCGTAGTGGGCGCGAGTCGCCACGACCTCCTCGGCGGTGAGCCCGAAGAGGAAGAAGTTGTCGGCGCCGACCTGCTCACGGATCTCGATGTTGGCGCCGTCGAGGGTGCCGATGGTCACCGCACCGTTCATCATGAACTTCATGTTGCCGGTGCCCGAGGCCTCCTTGCCCGCCGTCGAGATCTGCTCGGAGAGGTCGGTCCCAGGGGCAATCACCTCCATCAGCGAAACCCGGTAGTCGGGCACGAAGGCCACCCGCAACAGACCGGCGGTATCGGGATCGGCATTGACCACAGCGGCGACGTTGTTGATGAACTTGATGATCTGCTTGGCCATCACGTAGCCGGGCGCGGCCTTGCCACCGAGCAGCACGCAGCGCGGGGTCCAGTCGCGGGTATCGCCCTGCTTGATGCGGTTGTAGAGATGGACGACGTGCAGCACGTTGAGCAACTGGCGCTTGTACTCGTGGATGCGCTTGACCTGGACGTCGAACATCGCCTCGAGCGGGAAGTCGACGTGACAGATCTGCGCCACCACCTCGGCCAGACGGCGCTTGTTCTCCTGCTTGATCTCGCGCCAGCGCGCGCGGAAGGCGGCATCCTCGGCCAGGGGGGCGAGCCCCTCGAGACGCTCCAGATCACACATCCAGTCACCGCCGAGTTCGGCGTCGAGCAGCCCCGCCAGCCCCGGGTTGCACATCGCCAACCAGCGGCGCGGCGTGACCCCGTTGGTCTTGTTGTTGAACTTCTCCGGCCAGAGCTCGTAGAAGTCGTGGAACAGCCCCTGTCTAAGCAGCTCGGAGTGCAGCGCCGCCACCCCGTTGACCGAGAAGCTGCCGACGATCGCCAGATAGGCCATGCGCACCTGCGGCTCGTGCCCCTCCTCGATCAGCGACATCCGCCGCAGTCGCTCGTTGTCGCCCGGCCAGTGCCGCTCGACCTCCATCAGGAAGCGGGCATTGATCTCGTAGATGATCTCGAGGATACGCGGCAGCAGCTGCTCGAACAGACGCACCGGCCAGCGTTCCAGCGCCTCGGGCAGCAGGGTGTGGTTGGTGTAGGCCATGGTCTCGCGGGTGATGCCCCAGGCGGTGTCCCAGGAGAGCTGATGCTCGTCGACTAGCTGGCGCATCAGCTCGGCGACCGAGACCGCCGGGTGGGTGTCGTTGAGCTGGAAGCAGTTGAATTCGGCGAAACGCGAGAAGTCCTCGCCGTTGAGCCGCGTCCAGTCGCGCAACACGTCTTTGATGCTGGCGCTGGCGAGGAAGAACTGCTGACGCAGGCGTAGCTCCTTGCCGTTCTCGCTGGCATCGTTGGGATAGAGCACCATGGTGATGTGCTCGGCCTGGTTCTTCTGCGCCACCGCCTCGGTGTAGCTGCCGGCGTTGAACTCGTCGAGATTGAAGTCGTCGGTGGCCGCCGCCTTCCACAGCCGCAGGGTGTTGACCGTATCGTTGCGATAACCGGGCACCGGGAGGTCGTAGGGCACGGCGAGCACGTCGCAGGTATCGACCCAGCGCACCGCCTCGCGCCCACGGTGATCGAGATAGCGCTCGGTGCGCCCGCCGAACTGCACCCGCTGGGTGAACTCGGGGCGCTCCAGCTCCCAGGGGTTGCCGTCGCGCAACCAGTGATCGGGCTCCTCGACCTGGGCGCCGTGCTCGATTACCTGACGGAACATGCCGTACTCGTAGCGCAGCCCGTAGCCGCGCACCGGCAACTGCAGGGTGGCACAGGAGTCGAGGAAGCAAGCCGCCAGCCGCCCCAGGCCACCGTTGCCGAGCCCGGGGTCGGGCTCGTTCTCGGCCAGCTCCTCGAGCTGGACGCCGAGATCGTGCAGGCCCTTGGTCAGCGCGTCCTCGAGCCCGAGGTTGAGCATGGCGTTGGACAGCGCCCGCCCCATCAGGAACTCCAGCGAGAGATAGTAGACCCGCCGGCACTTGTCGCCGTCGTAGGCCTGGCGGGTACGCTTCCAGCGCTCCATCAGCCGGTCGCGCAGGGTGATGGCGAGCGCCGCATAGGGGTAGTAGGCCGCCAGCGAGTCACTGTCGCGCCCCAGGGTATAGCCGTAATAGCGTTGGAAGTCCCGGGCGAGCCCCGCGGCGTCCATCGGCAGTGAGGGCAGATCGAAGAGGTGCTCGCTGAGCGGGTTCTGCAAGAGCGTCTTGTAGGGAGACATGGCGCACATGGGTCCTCAGTCGTGTGTGAAGATCGGCCGTCGGGCAGACCGCGACACGGCGGCTACCGAACACGACCCGGATCGCGATCGGATCCTCTGGGCAATAGCGTCAGCAAGGCGCGGGCCAGGATGTACGGCCCCACACGCGACTCACCGCAGACCATCATAGCCGCCGGTCGGGTCGACTCGATGAAGCCGTGCCCCACGGCGCAGCGACCGGCACTCAGTAATACAGCGTCACCAGCCGCCAGCCCACGCCCTGGAGGCGCAGTCGGATGTGTACCGTCTCGGCACCGGCGGCCACGAGCCGCGCGCTGAACTCACGGGGCGCGACGAACCAGGCCCCGGCGAGCTGATCGGTCAGGGCCTCGCCCGGCGGTGTCGCGGCCTGCAATCGCTCGCACACCCAGTCGCGGGTCACCAGCTCGTCGAGCGCGCCACGACCGTTACGCCGAATCCCCGACTCCAACCACTGGATGAAGCCATCGGAGAGTTCGCCGATCACCGTTTCGTGCTCCTTGTTGAGCCGATGGGCGATCTCGGCGCGGATCGCCGGCAGATCGACCAACCCGTCGAGTGCCGCGCAGTCATCCTCGGCCAGGGCGTGATCGATGCGCCACAGGGTTGCATAGGGCCAGACGCAATAGAGCGACAACAAGGTCAGCAGCGCCAACAGCAGCGGCCTCAGGAGCGTCCCCAGACCACGCCAGCGAGCGGCCGACCAGTGGGCGCGAAAACGAGAAGGATCGGGAAACAGCGGCATCATCGCGCGAGTCCGGCGCTCAACAGGTCTCCTGGAACTGCTCGAGTGCCTCGCAGACATCGAGCCACTCACTCTCGGTCGCCACCAGCTCGGCCTCGAGCCGGCGGTGTTCCTCCATCAGCTCGAGTAGCCGCGACTTGGCCGACTCCTCGTAGAGCGCGGGATCGGCGAGCGTCTGATCGAGCGTCTCGCGCCGCGTCGCCAGCTGCTCGAGCGCAGCCTCGAGACGCCGCTCGCGCTGGCGCAGCGGCGCCATCGCCTTGCGCTGCTCGGCGGCCTGACGGCGCTGCTCGCGCCGCTCGTTACCGGCGCGCGCCTGGGCCGGCTCATCGGCGCTGGCGCCCGCGGCCACTCGCCCGGCGAGCCAGGCGGGATAGTCGTCGAGATCCCCGGCAAAGGGCGCGACCTGGCCGTCGTCGACCAGCAGTAGGGTATCGGTGGTCACCCGCAGCAGGTGACGGTCGTGCGAGACCACCACCAGAGCCCCCTCGAAGCCCTGCAGCGCCTCGCTCAGAGCATGGCGCATCTCCAGGTCGAGGTGGTTGGTCGGCTCGTCGAGCAGCAACAGGTTGGGGCGCTGGTAGATGATCAGCGCCAGTGCCAGACGCGCCTTCTCGCCACCGGAGAAGGGCGCCACCGGATCGAGCGCGCGATCACCCGAGAAACCGAAGCCGCCGAGAAAATCGCGCAACTGCTGCTCGGTGGCCTCGGGATCGAGTCGGCGCAGGTGCATGAGCGGGCTGTCCTCGGCGCGCAGCGCCTCGAGCTGGTGCTGGGCGAAATAGCCGACACGCAGCTCCTGGGCGCGCTCACAACGTCCGGCGAGCGGCGCCAGCTCACCGGCGAGGACCTTGATCAGGGTCGACTTGCCGGCGCCGTTGCGCCCGAGCAGGCCGATGCGGTCGCCCGGCTCGAACCCCAGCCCGACCCCGTCGAGGATCACCCGATCGGCATAACCCGCGCGCAGCGCGTCGAGCCGCAACAGCGGGCGCGGCAGGTGCTCCGGGACGGCGAAGGCGAAGCGGAAGGGCGAGTCGACATGGGCGGGGGCGATCAGCTCCATGCGCTCGAGCGCTTTCAGCCGACTCTGCGCCTGACGCGCCTTGGTGGCCTTGGCGCGGAAGCGGTCGACGAAGCCGCGCATGTGCGCGATCTCGCGCTGCTGGCGCTCGTGGGCGGCCTGCTGCTGGGCGAGACGCTCGGCGCGCTGACGCTCGTAGGCCGAGTAGTTGCCGGTATAGAGGGTCAGGCGACGCTGTTCGAGGGCGAGCACCTGACCGACCACGGCATCGAGGAAGTCGCGGTCGTGCGAGATCAGCACCAGGGTGCCGGGATAGGCCCGCAGCCAGCCCTCGAGCCAGATCACCGCATCGAGGTCGAGATGGTTGGTCGGCTCGTCGAGCAGCAGCAGGTCGGAGCGACACATCAGGGTCCGCGCCAGTGCCAGGCGCATGCGCCAGCCACCCGAGTAGCTGTTGACCGGGCGGCGCTCGTCGCCGGGGGCAAAACCCAGACCGTGGAGCAACCGCGCCGCGCGGCTCTCGGCGCCATAGCCGTCGATCGCCTCTAGTCGACCCAGCCACTCGGCGTGACGCAGCCCGTCGCCGTCGGCCTCGGCGCGGGCCAGCTCGCGCTCGATCTCGCGCAACTCGCGGTCACCGTCGAGGACGAATTCGATCGCCGCGCGCTCGGTGTCCGGGGTGTGCTGGGCGACATGGGCGATCACCCAGTCGGGCGGCAGCGAGACGGCGCCGGCATCGGCGCCAAGTTCGCCGAGCAACAGCGCGAACAGGCTCGACTTGCCACAGCCGTTGGCGCCGACCAGTCCCACCCGCTGGCCGGGATAGACGGTGACGTCGGCGCCCTCCAGCAGCAGGTTGGGGCCACGGCGCAGGCTGAGCTCTTGAAGTTGCAGCATGATGATCCGGTATCGGTTGCGAACACTGTGGTGCGCGGGCGAGAGGCCCGCGCGATGCGTCTTCAGGGCCGCTCGGCGGCGCGGTCGAGACGGCGATAGCCGATCGCCTCGCCGAGATGGGCCGGGGCGATCCGCGGCGCGCCCTCCAGGTCGGCGATGGTGCGCGCGACCTTGAGCACCCGGTGATAAGCGCGCGCCGAGAGCCCCAGTCTGGCCATCGCCTGCTCCATCATCCGTACCCCCGCGGCCTCGAGCGCGCAGTCGCGCTCGAGGCCAGCGGTATCGAGCGCGGCGTTGGCGCACCCGGCGCGGTGCTGCTGGCGCTCACGCGCCGCGCACACCCGCGCGCGCACCGTCGCCGAGTCCTCGGCCTGCGGGGCCGAGGGCGCGAGCAACGCGCCGAGTTCGACCCGCGGCACCTCGAGCTGCAGGTCGATGCGATCGATCAGCGGCCCCGAGATCCGCGCGCGATAGCGCGCGACCTGCTCGCGACTGCAGTGACAGCGTCCACCGGGGTCGCCGAGATAACCGCAGGGGCAGGGGTTCATCGCCGCCACCAGCTGGAAACGCGCCGGGAAGCGTGCCTGACGCGCCGCCCGCGAGATGTCGATATGACCCGACTCCAGCGGCTCGCGCAGCACCTCCAGCACCCGCCGGTCAAACTCCGGCAGCTCGTCGAGGAACAGCACCCCGTGATGCGCCAGCGAGATCTCGCCCGGACGCGGGTTGCCCCCACCGCCGACCAGGGCCACCGCCGAGGCGGTGTGATGCGGGGCGCGGAACGGTCGCTCGCGCCAGCGCACCGGATCGAACGGCGTGCTGGCGCTCACCGAGCGGATCGCCGCGCTCTCCAGCGCCTCGTCCTCGCTCAACGGCGGCAACAACCCCGGCAGCCGGCTCGCCAGCATCGACTTGCCGCTGCCCGGCGGGCCGATCAGCAGCAGGCTGTGGCCGCCGGCGGCGGCGACCTCAAGCGCCCGCTTGGCCTGCGCCTGACCGCGCACCTCGCGGAGATCGGCGCCAGTCGGCGCGGTGACGATCTCGCCCCCCTGCGGGTGCGGCCTCAGCGCACGCACCCCGGCGAGATGCTCACAGACCTCGCCGAGATGCTCGGCCGGGAGCAGCTCGAGCCCGCCGACCAGCGCCGCCTCCTCGGCATTGGCGCGCGGCAGGATCAGGGTGCGTCCAGCCGCGCGCGCGGCCAGCGCCGCGGGGATCACCCCGGTGACCGGGCGCAGCGCGCCGGAGAGCGCCAGCTCGCCGAGACACTCGCAGTCATCGAGCCCGGCGGCACCGAGCTGTCCCGAGGCACCGAGGATACCGAGCGCGATCGGCAGGTCGAAGCGCCCGCCTTCCTTGGGCAGGTCGGCGGGAGCGAGATTGATGGTCAGGCGACCGTCGGGGAAGCGGAAGCGGGCATTGAGCAGCGCTCCGCGTACCCGCTCCTTGCTCTCGCGCACCGCAGCCTCGGGCAACCCCACCAACGACAACGCCGGCAGTCCCGAGGAGAGATGGACCTCGACGGTGACCGCCGGGGCCGAGATGCCCACGCAGGCGCGGCTGTGCAGGGTGCAGAGCGCCAACGCCGGATCGCGACCGGGTCAGTCGGCGTTCGACCGACGCGCGCCGAGCGCCTGCTCGAGCGCCGCGACCTGGGCCTCGAGCGCCATCACCTTCTCACGGGTACGCGCGAGTACCGCCGACTGCACGTCGAACTCCTCGCGGGTCACCAGATCGAGCCTGGAGAGCCCGGATTCGAGCGAGGCCTTGACGTTGCGATTGATGTCTTCCTGCAACATCTGCAGGCCTTTGGGCATGTTCGCGGCGAACCGCTGGGCCAGGTCGTCGAGTTGCTTGGGATCTAGCATGATCGATTCCTTCGGCGCGAACACACCGGTCCGCGCGCGCTGTGGGTGGGGTTGGACGAGGCCGCCGACCGCTTCGCGGGACGACGACAAGAACCGCGCAGAGGCGCCCTTGGGCCCACATTATAGGTGTGTCGCACGGTGCCGTCTGCGCCGATCGACGGTGCTGTGCCGCCTTCTTTTGGTGCGCTAATCTGACCGCCGACACCCAACCGGCACCAATCCGGTGCACTCTTCTGTTGCCACTTTGGCACATGATGCCGAAAAGCGTCTCCAACACGCCTCAAACGGCAACTGGCACGCGATGTGCTGATGTCCACTGAACGTTTTCGCGTCCCCGGCTCGACCCAACAGCCGACTGCGGCGCACATGGACGGCAACCGCCACGACCCAACGCAAGCAAACAGAGGTATCAGTCAATGCAGCAAGCACGCATCGGCGCCATCCTGACCGCCACCGCACTGAGCGCGGCGCTCATGCCCTGGCAGGGCGCGAGTGCCGAGGGCCCGCACTCGGTGAGCGCCAACATCGGCGTGGTCAGCAACTACATCTGGCGCGGCCAGAGCCAGACCGATGACCAGGCCGCCGTCCAGGGCGGACTCGACTACGCCCACGAGAGCGGCTTCTACGCCGGCACCTGGGCCTCCAACGTCGACTTCGGCGACAACACCAGCTACGAGCTCGACGCCTATCTCGGCTTTGCCGGCAACATCACCGACGAACTCGGCTACGACCTCGGTGCCGTCTACTACGCCTACCCCGACGGTCGCGACAGCGACTTCGCCGAACTCGCCGCCAGCCTCAGCTACCGCTGGCTCACCGCCGGCATTGCCTACACCGTCTACGGTCAGGCCGACGGCGCTCCGGGGGTGAACAACGACGAGGCGCTCTACATCCAGGGCGATCTCTACTACCACGCCAGCCTCGACTTCACCCTGCCCTTCGACCTCGGCCTGACCGTCTACGGCGGCTACACCGACTTCGAGTACAACGACGGCGGCAACGACTACGGCCACTGGGGCGCCTCGATCAGCCGCGAGGCCGGCGACTTCGGCACCTTCAGCCTGAACTACGACCAGGTCGGTCGCGACACCTACGACGACGACCCCAAGGTCTGGGTGGGCTGGAACAAGGAGTTCTGAGCAACGCCACACGCGCTCGCCCCCAACCCCGGACCGGAGCAGGGATTCCGGTCCTCACAGGAGTTCATTCGCGATGAAACTTGTTGCAGCCGTCATCAAACCCTTCAAGCTCGACGACGTGCGCGAGGCGCTCGGCGACATCGGGGTCTCCGGCATCACCGTGATCGAGGTCAAGGGCTTCGGTCGCCAGAAGGGCCACACCGAACTCTACCGCGGCGCCGAATACGTGGTCGACTTCCTCCCCAAGATCAAGCTCGAGATCGCCGTCGACGACGGCATGGTCGACAAGGTGGTCGAGGCGATCAGCACCGCCGCCCGCACCGGCAAGATCGGCGACGGCAAGATCTTCGTGTTCGACCTCGACCAGGTCACCCGTATCCGCACCGGCGAGACCGGTCCGGACGCGCTTTGAGCCAGGCAGTGCTAGGAGATGTAACGGTGAATCCGATGCGACATTCGACGACCCTGCGCGCGCCCCTGCTGGTCGCGCTGCTGCTCTCGCCCCTGCTCGCCTGGGGCCAGGACGACGCCGCGCTAAGCGCCGGCGACACCGCCTGGATGCTGACTGCCACCGCGCTGGTGCTGTTCATGACCCTGCCCGGCCTGTCGCTGTTCTACGCCGGTCTGGTGCGTGCCAAGAACGTGCTCTCGGTGCTGATGCAGTGCTTCGCCATCGCCTGTCTGATGAGTCTCTTGTGGGCCGTCTACGGCTACAGCCTGGCGTTCACCGACGGCGGTGCCAACAACGCCTGGATCGGCGGCCTCGAGCGGCTGTTCCTCGCCGGACTGCAGGTCGACACCCTCTCCGGGAGCATCCCCGAGTCGCTGTTCATGACCTTCCAGATGACCTTCGCCATCATCACCCCGGCGCTGATGGTCGGCGCCTTCGCCGAACGCATGAAGTTCTCGGCGATGCTGATCTTCATGGCACTGTGGCTGACCCTGGTCTACATCCCCATCGCCCACTGGGTCTGGGGTGGCGGCTGGATCGGCGAGATGGGCGCGCTCGACTTCGCCGGCGGCACCGTGGTGCACATCAATGCCGGTATCGCCGCGCTGGTGGCCGCCATCGTGCTCGGCAAGCGCAAGGGCTACCCGACCACGGCGATGCCGCCGCACAACCTCGGGCTGACGGTGATGGGCGCGGCGATGCTGTGGGTCGGCTGGTTCGGCTTCAACGCCGGCTCCGAACTCGCCGCCGACTCCACCGCGGCAATGGCGCTCACCGTCACCCAGCTGGCCACCGCCACCGCGGCGCTGACCTGGATGTTCGCCGAGTGGATCAGCCACGGCAAACCCTCGGTGCTCGGCATCGCCACCGGCGCGGTCGCCGGTCTGGTGGCCATCACCCCGGCCTCGGGCACCGCCGGCCCGATGGGCGCGATCGTCATCGGCTTCAGCGGCGCGATCTTCGCCTTCATCGCCTCGACCAAGGTCAAGCACTGGCTCGGCTATGACGACTCGCTCGACGTCTGGGGCGTGCACGGCGTCGCCGGTATCGTCGGTGCCCTGCTCACCGGCGTGTTCGCCGCCCCGGCGCTCGGCGGCGCGGGCCTGGCCGACGGCGTCGACGGCATCGGCGCCCAGGTGTGGATCCAGTTCGTCTCGGTGATCGCCACCCTGGTCTACGGCGGTATCGTCAGCCTGCTGCTGCTGCTCGGACTCAAGGCCACCATCGGGCTGCGCGTCGACGAGGAGCAGGAGACCGAGGGTCTCGACCTCTCGCTGCACGACGAGCGCGGCTATATCCTCTGACCCCGCCACCACGGCGAGCGGCTCCGGCCGCTCGCCCCGCTCCCTGCGCGGCGCCCGGGCGTCGCGCCCAGTCCGATTCGGAGGTCCCTTCCGTGGAATCCACCACGCAGCTCGTCTATGCCCTGGACACCTTCTACTTCCTCGTCACCGGCGCCCTGGTGATGTGGATGGCCGCCGGTTTCGCCATGCTCGAGGCCGGGCTGGTCCGCGCCAAGAACACCGCCGAGATCCTCACCAAGAACATCGCCCTGTTCGCCATCGCCAGCACCACCTACATGGTGATCGGCTACGACCTCATGTACCCGACGGCGGGCAACGGCTTCGTCCCCGGTCTCGACTGGGGTTTCCTGTTCGGTGGTGACCACGACGCCGCGACCATCACCGCCGAGGGCCTCAACCACGCCCGCATGTCCGACTTCTTCTTCCAGGTGGTGTTCGTCGCCACCGCCATGTCGATCGTCTCGGGCGCGGTGGCCGAGCGCATGAAACTGTGGTCCTTCCTGCTCTTTGCCACCGTCATGACCGCCGTGATCTACCCCATCCAGGGCTACTGGAAGTGGGGCGGCGGCTGGCTCGAGGCGGTCGGTTTCAACGACTTCGCCGGCTCCGGCCTGGTGCACCTGTGCGGCGCCGCCGCGGCGCTCGCCGGCGTGCTGCTGCTCGGCGCGCGCCGCGGCAAGTACGGCAAGGACGGCTCGATCAACGCCATCCCCGGCGCCAACCTGCCGCTGGCCACGCTCGGCACCTTCGTGCTCTGGCTCGGCTGGTTCGGCTTCAACGGCGGCTCCCAGCTCGCGCTCACCGGGTTCGACAACACCAATGCGGTGGCGGCGATCTTCGTCAACACCAACATGGCCGCCGCCGGCGGCACCCTGCTCGGGCTGATCACCGCCCGGCTGCTGTTCGGCAAGGCCGATCTCACTATGGCCCTCAACGGCGCCCTGGCCGGGCTGGTGGCGATCACCGCCGAGCCGCTCACCCCCTCGCCGCTGTTCGCCACCCTGATCGGCGGTGTCGGCGGGGTGCTGGTGGTGTTCTCCATCGTCACCCTCGACCGACTGCGCATCGACGACCCGGTCGGCGCCATCTCGGTGCACGGCGTGGTCGGCATGTGGGGGCTGATGGCAGTGCCAATCACCAACGCCGGTGCCAGCTTCGCCGCCCAGGCGATCGGACTCGGCGCCATCCTCGGCTGGGTGTTCACCACCTCGCTGCTAGCCTGGCTGCTGATCCGTCTGGTGATGGGCCTTCGCGTCAGCGAGGAGGAGGAATACGCCGGCGTCGACCTCGGCGAGTGCGGTCTCGAGGCCTATCCCGAGTTCACCGCCACGCGTCGTGCCAGCTGACGCCTCCAACACCATGTTCTCGCGCTGCTCACTCCTCTGTTGTTGAGCATTCAGGGCCCCGTCAGGGGCCCTTTTTTTGGGCCGGCTCAGGCCGGAGCGAAACGGACCCTGACGATCCCCGGCAGATAGCGGCGCAACACCGGCACGCGTGCCACCAACCAGGTCAGCGCGCGCGTCAGACCGCGCGGGGCGACGAATTCGAGATCCTGGACCTCGACGAGATCGGGAACCCAGTCGCGCAACGTCGGCGCAAGCCGGTGCCGATCGATCCCCCAGGGCATCTTCGGGGTGCGGTAATGGGGTGTCTTCCACCAGCCACGCAAGGTGCGCCGCGACAGCCAGCCGGGGATGTGATCGAAGGCGAGCCAGGCTCCGGGCAGGCGCGTGGCCAGCTCGCGCAGCAGCCCGGCCAGCGCCTCGGGATCGAAATACATGAACAGCCCCTGGGCGGTGACATAGACCGGCCGACCCGACGGCACCCGATCGATCCAGCGGGTGTCGAGCGCACTCATCGGCAGATGCAGATGGCGCGCGTCCGGGCTGATGAAGCGCTCGCGGATGGCGATCGACTCGGGCAGGTCGACGCTCAGCCACAGCGCCCGATCGCTGTCGAGACGGAAGCGCTGGGTCTCCAGCCCCTCGCCGAGATTGACGATGACGCCATCGGGATGGGCATCGAGAAAGGCGCGCAGCTCGGCGTCGAAGATCGCCGAGCGCACGCCGTGGGAGTAATCGGCCGGACCGAAGGCGCGCTCGTAGTCGTAGTCGAGCGCGCGGTGGATATCCAGGGCCCGGGGATCACGGATCACCCCGTCGGCGCGCGCCGCCTCGCTGGCACGATTGTGCAGCGTCCACAGCATGGTCTCCGGGACATCGGTGAGGTTGGGAACGTGTCGGGTCGTCATCGGCAGGTCTCTCGGTGGAAGACGGCCGCAAGGGCTCGGTCTCGCGCCCGCCATGTCATGGAAAAAGGAAGGGGGACGCGGGCACGCACCCGGTACGGACCGGGGCGCGCCCGCGCGCCGGATCAGGCCGGCAGTGGCGAGTCCTTCAGGTGCCAGTCCTTGGTCGCCTGCTGGGCATCCCACATCGAGCGGTAACGTCCGGCGGCATCGAGAAGCTCCTGATGTCGCCCCTGCTCGACCAGTCGACCGTCCTCGATCACCAGGATGCGATCGGCGGCGGCAATGGTGGAGAGACGGTGGGCGATCACGATCACCGTCTTGGCGCGCACCAGGGCATCGATGGCACGCTGTACCGCCACCTCGCTCTCGGTGTCGAGCGCGGCGGTGGGCTCGTCGAGAACGACGATCGGCGCGTCCTTGAGCAACGCGCGGGCAATCGAGATCCGCTGCCGCTCGCCGCCCGAGAGTCGTCCGCCGATCTCACCCAGACGGGTGTCCCAGCCCTGCGGTAGGCGCTCGATGAACGACAGGCACTGGGCGGCACGCGCCGCGGCCTCGACCTCGGCGTCGGAGGCCGAGGGGCGGGCCATGCGGATGTTGTCGCGGACCGTGTCGTCGAACAGGTAGACGTCCTGGAACACCGCCGAGATCAGCCCGTTGAGGGTCTTCGGCGGAATCGCCCGCACATCCACACCACCGATGCTGACCCGTCCGGCCTGGGCGTCGGCATGACGCATCAGCAATCGGGTGAGGGTGGTCTTGCCCGAACCCGAGGGGCCGACCAGGGCGGTGAGGCTGCACGGCGCCAACTCGGCATCGATGCCCTGGATCACCGGCTCGGCGCTCTGCGCATAGGTGAAGGAGACGCCCTCGAAACGGATGTCATACTGCTCCGGGATGCGCTCCGGGGTCTGCTGCGCCAGCGGCTCGATCGCCAGCAGTGCCTCGATGCGCTCGAGCGCCGCCTCGATCAGGCTGAACACCTTGGTGAAGGTGATGAAGTTGGCCAGCGGCTCGGCGAAGCGCACCACCATCACCATCACCGCCGCCAGCACCGCCAGGTCGAGCGAGCCCATCACCACCCAGGTCGTTCCGGCAGCGACCACTAGCAGCAGCCCCAGCTCGACCACGCTGGCGACGATGATCGCCGGCTTGGCGCCGGCGCGCTCGGCCGCATCCTGGGTCGCACGCAGATGCGCGAAGCTCTCTTGCAGCCGCTCGGCCTTCTCGCCCTCGCAACAGGCCGCGCGCAACACCGCCAGCCCCTGGGTGTACTCGAGGATGTCGGCATAGGTGCGGCTGTGGGCGGCGGCGACGCGCCGCTTGTCACGGTCCTGCGCGGGGCGGCGGCGACGGTAGAGCGGCACGATCGCCGGAAACACCAGCAACAGGATCAACCCCACCCGCCAGTCCAGCCACAGGGTGACCAGCGCCGCCACCAGCGGGGTGACCACTGCCCCGGCGATCATGTTGAACACCGTCAGCGCGTAGTTGAGGTTCTCGTCGACGTTGCCGAGCAACATCGAACTCAGCTCGCCGGTACGCTTGTCCTGCAACCGTTCGAGCGGCATCCGCCGCAGCTGCTCGCCGAGCTGCAAACGCAGCGCATGGGTTGCCTGCGACATCCGACCATCGAAGTCGAACCCCATGGCGCGCCAGCGCACCACGGTGGCGAGCACGGCCAGTGCGGTCATCCCGCCCAACCAGGCGAGCGCCGTCGACCACTCCGGCTGCGGACGCAGCAGCACGACGAACAGCGGCAGCATGCAGGCCAGCGCCAGCCCCTGCAGCACCGCCGCCACCACCAGCCCGAGCAGGCTCGTACGCAGCCCGCGAGCGTGCTCGCCGGCGGTACTCAGCAAGCGCTGATAGGTCGTGCGCCAGGGCACCAGGGTGAGGCGCTCGGTATCGTCCTGGGTCAGGGTCTCGGCGTTCATGCGGGGGTCTCCTCACTGGCGGTGGGTGCCTGCTCCTCGACGGCGTGCGCGCCCAACGCCCACTGCTGGGCCTGGGTGTAGCTGCGCCACAGCCGGGCATAGCGACCATCGTGTTCGAGCAGCTCGTGGTGACGGCCACGCTCGACCAGCCGACCGCGGTCGAGCACCAGGATCTGGTCGGCGTCGCGGATGGTGGAGAGACGATGGGCGACCAGGATCACCGTCTTGCCGCGCATCAGGTGCGAGAGCGCGCGCACCAGCGCCGCCTCGTTCTCCGGGTCGGCGAAGGCGGTGGCCTCGTCGAGCACCAGGATCGGCCGGTCCTGGAGGATGGCGCGGGCGATGGTGATGCGCTGGCGCTGCCCGCCGGAGAGGAAGAGACCGCGTTCGCCGACCTGGGTGTCATAGCCCTGCGGCAACGCCATGATGAAGTCGTGCGCCTGGGCCGCGCGGGCGGCAGCGACCACCGCGTCCATATCGACCTCGGGCATGCCGAGACGGATGTTGTCGGCGATCGAGCTGGCGAACAGGAAGGTGTCCTGGAAGACGAAGGCGACCTGATGCATCAAGATCTCGGGGCGCATCTCGCGGACGTCCACTCCGCCGACCAGAATGCGTCCGGAGGAGACATCCCAGAAGCGCGGGATCAATCGCGCCACCGTGGTCTTGCCGGCACCCGAGGGACCGACCAGGGCGGTGACGGTACCCGGCTCGACGCGGAAATCGAGACCGCTGAGCGCCGCCGACTCGCTGCCCTCGTAGCGGAATTCGACCGCCTCGAAGGTCACGCTGGTATCGCCCGCAAGCGGGTCGCGTCCCTGCTCGGGCAGCGGCAGCACCGGCAAGCCTTCGATCTGCTCGATACGACCGATGCTGAGCTTGGCCTTGTCGACCAGGTGCATCAGCGACATCAGCGGCATCATCGCCTCGGCCATCCCGGTGCCGACCAGCAACACCGCCAGCCAGGTGGAGAAGCTGAGCGTGTCCTGCCAGACCAGCAGCACGCCGCACCACAGCAGCACCACCAGGGTCGGCAGCGGGTTGAGCACCGCCAACCCGAGGCGCGCCGACAGCCCGGCCTCGCGATACCAGCGGGTAACGATATCCAGGTACTCCACCAGCGCGTGCTGATAGCGCCCGAAGGTGGCATGACCACTGTCGAAGGTCCGCACCACCGGCATCGCCTGGACGAACTCGATCACCGCGGCACCGACCTGTTCGCGGGCCAGATGGTAACGACGACTGAGTTCGCCGCGATTGCGCATCGCCAGGTTCATCGCCATGAAACCGAACACCAACACCGCCAGCGCGCCGAGCGCCAGACGCCAGTCGAGCCACAGCAGGGCCACCAGGGTCAGCACCGGGGCGACATAGGCACGGGCGTAGAGCGGCGTGCTGTCGGCGACGAACACGTGCAACTCCTTGACGTCGTCCTGCATCACCTTGGCCAGGGCACCGGCACCGAGGTGCTGGGCCTCGCCGAGCGAGATCCGCGCCATGTGCTGGCTGAGTCGGGTGCGCAGCACCTGCTCGAGGCGGAAGGCCGCCGAGTGCGACTGGAGGAAGGCCTGCACTCGCAGCACATAGGCGACTGCGGTACAGCCAATCGCCCCGAGCAACGCGGTCCAAGGTGAGGCATCGGTGTCCTCGACCAGACCGTGCACCAGCCAGGCGAGCAGTCCGAGCGCGCTCAGGGCGAAAAAGGTGGAAAGGGCCGACAGCAGCATGGCGAAGCTGATCTGGCCGCGAACCGGGCGCATCACCGCCCAGGGGCTCGTGCCGACTGGCGCTGCGCCTGAACTCTGATCCGGGTCGGTATTCATCGATGACCTCTACAGATGAGTGAAATGGACAGCTCACCCCGGACGCGCTCCGTCCGGCGCGAACCCCGAGGTTCAGAACAGGTGGCTCACCCCGAGCCCGAGAACTCGCCCCTGTGCTGGCAGACCGAAGGAGATATCGCCCGGAACCGCGTAGGCGTAGTGCTCGTAATCGGTATCGAGCAGGTTGTCGCCCCAGACGTAGAACTCGGTATCGTCGAACATCAGGCCGAGACGCAGGTCGAGCTTGTGGTAGGCCTCGAGATCGATGCGGTTCTGGGGATCGGCCGGGCGCTCGCCGACATAGCGATGGGTCAGTCGGGCATTGAGCAACGGCGCCGCGCCGCCGGGGAAGGACGCGATCGCCCGCTGCCAGGACAGCGACACCAGACCGCTCCAGTGCGCCACGTCCGGCACGCCGTTGCCGGCCTCGACTCGACCGCCCTGGACTCCGAGGACGTCCTCGGTGATGGTCGCGTCGGTATAGCTCAGCCCCGCCGAGAGGCTCAACCCAGCGCCGATGCGCCAGTTGCCCTCGAGTTCGGCACCCTTGCTCTCGGTGTCGGCGTTGACCGCCTGGGTGGCCATGGTCAGGTAGTCGAAACCGAGCAGATGGTCATCCGCGACACGGTTGTAGAAGAGCGCGCCGCTGAGATCGAAGCGCCCGTCGAGTGCATGGTGCTTGAAACCGATCTCGAGGCTGTCGACGGTGGCGGCGCGATAGGGCTCGCTGTCGGCGATCTGGGTGGCGAAGTCGTTGAAGCCGCCGGACTTGTAGCCGCGCGCGGCGACGGCATAGAGATTGGTCGACTCGCTCAGGGTGTGCGAGAGCGCCAGGCGGCCGGTGTCATAGCTGTCGCTGAGACGGCGTCGATCGACCGAGACCGAACCCGGATTGCGATAGGTGGCGCCGTAGCGCTTCTCCTCCCAGGTATGACGCCAACCGGCGGTGAGTTTCCAGGCGTCGGCGAGCGGATAGGTCAGCTCACCGTAGATCGCCTCGCCGTGGGTATCGAAGCGACGGTCGTACTGCGTCCCCTGCATGATCGACGAGTCCCAGGTACGCTCCGAGCGCGACAGGTTGAGACCCGCCACCCAGAACACCTCGGCACCGGGCAGCGACGACAACCGCAGGTCCTGGTTGAACACCCGCTCGTCACCGATATCCTGGGCGCGGATCTCGATCGGCGCGCCGAACATCTTCTCGCTCACCCGGGTGCCATACGCCTTGTGGATATCGATATCGGCGTTGGTCAGCGAGGTGATCGCGGTCAGCCGTCCCCAGTCGAGCTGGTGGTTGAACTCCAGCGAGTGACGCTCGACGACCTTGCGGTTGTCATCGATCGACTCGGGCGAGAGATCGACCAGCGGGGGATCGCCATAGGGTCTGAGCACCATGACGGGGGCGGCACCATCGCGCTGCTGACGCTCCGAAATCAGCAGCAGCGAGGTCTCGGCAGTCGGCTCCCAGAGCAGGCTGGCACGCGCCGCGAAACTACGCTCATAGGTCAGCGGATCACCGGTGCGCTGGTTCTCGATCCAGTTGTCACCACCCTCGTGACGGATCGCCACACGCGCCATCCACTGCTCCGAGAGCGCGCCACCGAAGGCCGCCTCCTGGAGCTGTTGACCGGCCTCGCCTCCCTCGATGCGCACATAGCCCTCGGCCTCGCGGCTCGGGCGACGCGAGCGAACGTTGAGCGCGCCGGCCTCGCTGTTGCGACCGAACAGGGTGCCCTGCGGCCCCTTGAGCACTTCGATACGCTCGACGTCCAGGGTCGCCATCGCGGCATGGCGGCTCGACATCGGCACGCCGTCGAGATTGATCACCACCGAGGTGTCCTCGGCACTGACCTGATAGAGCGAACCGACACCACGGATGCGGATGTTGGCATCGTTCGCCCCGCCCCATGAATTGACGTCGACCCCGGGGGTCTGACGCAGCACCTCGCCGAGATCCAGCAGGCGCTGCTCCTCGATGGTCGAGGCATCGATCACATCGACGCTGAAGGGGACTTCGGCGAGCGACTCTTCACTCAGACGCGAGGTCACCGTCAAGGTATCGAGCTGTACCGCATCACTGCTGGCGGCTACCCCCTGCAGGGGCAGCGAGACACCGAGGATCGCGCTCGCGATCCGACGACGTCGGTTCGAATACCGCATACGAGTCATCTCCATTGGTCGCCGCGAGCAGCCTGCGGGTCGAGGACCCGGCGCATGACGACCTCGGGCGACCGGCGAGGGACATCGGCAGAGAGATTCAGGGGGTCATGAGCACACGGACCTTGCGGTCTAGATCCCATGGCGCGGAACCGAGATCATCCGGACGGAAGGCATCCGGCTGAACTCGGCCCCTGTCCCGTGCCGATCCTGGCGAGGTGAGATGGACGATCAGCGCCTTACTTCGCGTACATGACAATTATTCTCATTAACGCGCGCATATGCTGCCCGGATCGGGAGCGCAATCCCCGAATCGGGACGCGGCATGGCGCCCCGCAGGAGCATGCCTCGAGCGGCGCTAGACAAGACGTACGCCGTTCAGCCGGCGCATGGCCCGGGCGGACGCCCGGGCGGCGGGAGGATCAGTCGGTCGCGGCGAGGGCGCGACGCAGGAACTCGGGCTGGGCGAGTGCGCCCTGGTGGATCTCGGCGTTGTAGTAGCGGGTCGCGAAGGGCTTGGCGCGGGCGTCCTCGAGGCGGAAGCGATCGAGCGCGACGCCCTTGCCGGCCATGGTCGCGCTCCACCAGCCGGAGGGATAGATCGGCTGCGGGAAGCACAGCGTCTGGGTGGTGTCGAAGCCGCCCTCGCGCAGCGCCTGGTGCATGTCGCGCAGCAACTGGGTGTGATAGAGCGGCGATTCGCTCTGCTGGATGAGGATGCCGCCGGGGGCGAGCACGCGCTCGCAGTCGGCGAAGAAGTCGCGGGTGAACAGCCCCTCGGCCGGACCCACCGGATCGGTGCTGTCGACGATGATCAGATCGAGGCTCGCCGGCGCGGCCTCGCGGATCCAGCGCACCCCGTCCTCGAACAGCAGCTGCGCACGCGGATCGGCGTTGGCCTCGGTGAGCTCGGGGAAATAGCGCTCGGCGAGCCGGGTGACGCGCTCGTCGATATCGATCTGCACCGCCGACTCGACCCCGTCGTGACGCAGCACCTCGCGCAGGGTACCGCAGTCGCCGCCACCGATGATGCACACCCGCCGCGGCGCGGCATGGGTGAACAGCGCCGGGTGCGACATCATCTCGTGATAGAGGAAGTTGTCCCGGGTCGAGAGCATGGTGCAGCCATCGATCACCATCAGATGGCCGAAGCCCTCGGTGTCGTAGATCTCGATGCGCTGATAAGGGGTCTGCTCCTCGTGCACCCGGGCGCGCATCTTCAACGAGAAGGCGGAACCGTCGGTCGCGACGACCTCGGAGAACCACTGATTGGGATCGAGCATGGACATTCCTCTGCGATATGGGGTCGGGAGCCAGGCCCCCGCGACGGTGGACGTCGACGCGCGGGGCTAGGGCCGGTCGTCGAGATTGGCCGGACACAACACCTCGCGCATGATGCCGATCAGCTCGAGCAGCTGGGTGTTGCGGATCCGGTAATAGATCCGGTTGGCCTCCTTGCGGGCGACCACGATGTTCTTGTTGCGCAGCTGTTCGAGATGCTGCGAGATGTTGCTCTGTGAGGTGCCGACGCGCTCGACGATCTCGCCGACCGAGAGCTCGCGCCCGCCGAGCGAGCAGAGGATCTTCCAGCGCAGCGGATGGGCCATCGCCTTGAGTGCGTTGGCGGTGAGGGTGGCATCTTCCTCGTCACCGGGGCCTGTGGGCGAAACCGGATCGGTCATCGTGCATCCTCCTCAGGATGGTTGCCGCGCCTGCCCCGGCGCGGGTGCGGGCGCGTCCGGATCGACCCGGACATAGCCGCTCATGTTCTTGGCAATACAGATGATATCGCTGATCTCGCCCCGGGTATTCCTCACTGCGGTGCGCGAGAACAGGATCGGCACCCGACGACCGTCGCTGGCGATGAAACGCGCCTCGATCTTGCTGAGCGCGCCGGTGCGGATCAGCGCCTCGAGCCAGGTGCCCATGAAGGCCCCGGCCTGCTCGTCGGCCTCCTCCTCGAAGACGTCCCCGATCGCCATCCCGCGCAGCGCCGTCTCCTCGTAACCGAGCATGTGGCGTGCGGCCGGGTTGGTGAACTTGATGGTGCCGTCGGGGGCGAGCACCAGCAGCGCCTCGCCCATGTAGGTGAGGATGTTCTCCAGGTACTGGCGCGCCTCGGCCAGCTCGCGGGTGCGCTCGGCGACCTGCTGCTCGAGCTGGCGGTTGAGCCCGCGCTCCTTCTCGATCAGGCGGAAATAGGTACCGATCTTGTTGATCAGCAGGTCATCGTCGATCGGCTTGAGCAGATAGTCGACCGCACCGACGGCGAAGCCCCGCTGCTGAAAGGCCTCGGACTTGAAGGCGGCGGTGAGGAAGATGATCGGGATGTCGCGGGTGCGCTTGCGCAGCTTGAGCATCGAGGCGGTCTCGAAGCCGTCCATCTCCGGCATCTGCACGTCGAGGATGATCAGATCGATGTCGGCGTGCTCGTGGGTGAGATCGAGCGCCTGCTGCCCGGAGCTGGCCTCGAGCACCGCACAGTCGAGATGACGCTCGATCAGGGTGCGCAGGGTGAAGAGGTTGTGTGCGTGATCGTCGACGATCAGCAGCTTGAATCCGGCATGGTGGCTCATCATCGCTCTCCTCGCGCCGCGCCGCCCGATCCCGTGGCGGCACGGCCGGTCTGGTGTGCATCCCGCGCCGACGCGGCCCGCGCGCCACGCACCTCGGCGAGCAAGCGATCGAGCCGATCGTCATCGACGGACTTGGCGAGCAGCGCGAGCACACCGGCCTCGCGACAGGGCTCGGGCGACGGCGCCTCGGCCTCGCCCAGCAGCACCACCGCGGGCGCGGCGCCCCGGCACTGCGCGATCAGGCCGTGGATGCTATCACAGCACTCTCCGGGCGCCCCGGTGAGCGCCAGCAGCATCAGCATGCAGCCCTCGCCCTCCTCGGCCAGGGTCTCGCGTGCCTCCTCGAGATCGGCGGCGGTCTGCACCCGCAGCCCGCGCCGCCCCAGCGCCGCCGCCAGTCGCACCAACAACGGCACCTCGCGCGCGATCACCAGCACCCACTCGCCCCCGTCCTCGGGCGGGGCCGCCTCCGTCACGGCGACCGGGACGGCGGTATCTGCCGTGGTGGCGGGGGTGTCCTCGGTCGCCGGCGACGCATCGGGCGCACCGCCCGGCGCCGTGAGCGGCAGCAACAGGGTGAAGCACGCCCCGGCCCCGGGCGCGCTCTCGACACTGATGCGCCCGCCGAGCAGCGCGGCCAGCTCGCGACTGATCGACAATCCCAGCCCGGTGCCGCCATAACGGCGCCGGGTCGAGCCATCGGCCTGCTGGAAGGCCTCGAAGATCAGCCCCTGCTTGTCCTCGGCGATCCCGATCCCGGTGTCGGCGACGCTCAGCGCCAGCGGCAACTCGGGGTCGTTGCTCGGCGCGCAGCCGAGCAGGATATGACCGCGCTCGGTGAACTTGAGCGCGTTGCTGAGGAAGTTCTTGAGGATCTGGCGCAGCTTGTCGGCATCGCAGTGGATCAGGGTCGGCGCGCGCGGGTCGATCTCCAGACTCAACCGCACCGGCTTGTCGGCGAGCTGAGGCTCGATCAGCGCCACCAGCGACTCGAGCAGCGAGGGCAGCTCCACCCAGTCGGGGTCGAGTTCGACCTGACCGGCCTCGATCCGCGAGATGTCGAGGATGTTGTCGATCATCGTCCGCAGGTCGCGCCCGGCGGCGTGGATCACCTGAGCCTGCCGACGCTGCGCCGGGTCGAGCCCGCCGCTCTCGGCGGCGAGCATCTTCGACAGCAGCAGGATCGAGTTGAGCGGGGTGCGCAGCTCGTGACTGACGTTGGCGAGAAACTCCGACTTGTAGCGGTTGGAGCGCTCCAGCTCGCGAGTATGCGCCTGCTCGGCGCGCAGGTGCTCGGCATGGGTGTGCGCCAGCGCGGTGAGCTGGGCGCCGAGCGCGCGGATCTCGCGCGGGCCGCGCCAGTCAAAGCGCAGCGCCCGCCCCTCGCGCAGCACCTGGGTCAGCCCGCGGGTGAGCGACTGGCCGAAGCGCTCGAGCCGCCTGGCGATCAGCCGCGCCACCACCATCACCACCACCACCAGCGCGAGCATGATCGAGAGCACCCGCACCATCAGCGCGTCGCGGAAGGCATCGATCGGCGAAGGATCGACCGCGCGCCCGACCCACAGCGGCGCGCCGTCCTCGGTGAGGAACATCGGCACCCACAACAGCTGGCGTCCGGCACGCCCCTTCCACAGCGCCAGGTTGCCCGCGGTGAAGATGGCCTCCAGCCCGGAGAAGTCGACGAAGGCCTCGCCCAGGACGCCACCCGGTTGGCCGGGACGCAGATAGCTGCCGTCGTGGTTGACCCACAGGGTGTCGCGATAGAACTGCGCCAGCCCGCCGACATCGATCGCCATCACCACCGCCCCGCCCTCGTCACCGAGCCGACTGATCAGGCTCAGGGTCATCAGCTGGCGCTGATCGCGCTCGCCGGCCTCCTGGTCGATGCGGATGCGGCTGACCAGCACCGCCCCCGGCTGCAACGACAGCCCGGTGTCGAGGAAACGCGGCTCGGGCAGCAACGGCGGGCGTTCGGTGGCATGCCACTCCTGATCCTGTCGGTCACGCGCGAGCTGGAAGCGCAGCGCCCCGCTGTCGTCGACGAAGAGGATCTGGATGATGTCGCGCTGGTCGACGAGGATCTGGTTGACCCAGCGGGTATAGCGCTCGCGCGCCAGCGCCACCTGCCCGGGCTCGCCCCGGAGCCCGAGGATCAGCCCCGGCTCGGGCAGCCGCGCGAGCAACCGGATCATCTCGTGACGACTGGCCAGGTGCTGGTCGAGGTCGCGGAAGTCGGCGCGCAGGTTCTGCAGATAGGCGCGCTGATAGAACAACGCCGTGCGATCGAGCACCAGCGGCAGATTGATCGCCACCGCCAGCATCAGCGGGATCACCCCGAAGGCCAGCAGGAACAACAGGATATAGAGCCTCAGCTTCATCTCACCGACACCGCCGGACCGCCCGTCGAAACCGATCGAGGCATTGAACCGCAAAGACGCGCGGGATGCGAGTCATGGGCGAAAGTGAGACATGAACCGCAAAGACGCCAAGGACACAAAGAAGATCAATAAAGACAGCGGGATGAAACCTTTCGAGCGACCAGCCTTCACCCTCCATTCAGGAGCGACGATGGCACCGAGATCTCACCCGATCAAACCCACTTTGTGTGCTTGGCGTCTTTGCGGTTCAAACTCCCTCGCGGCTGGCGGCTGGCGGCTGGCAACTGGTAGCTGGCGACTGGTAGCTGGTAGCTGGTAGCTGGAGATCGTTTGACAGCCCCTGCGCCCCTTCCTAGGATCGGGCGTTCATCCATCTTGCCGATCCCAGATCATGCCCCGACTCTCCGCCCTGCAGTGGCTGCTGCTCGTCGTCTTCCTCGTCTTCTACGGCTTCGCGGTGTTCGCGATCACCCGTGATTACTATCTGCGCAACCCGATCCAGGTCGCCCAGGCCCCGGTGGCGGCGCCGGATCAGGGCGTGCCCGAGCCGGTCACCGGGAACGACCCCGAGCAGCTCCACCAGCGCGCCGACAGCCTGTTCATGTCGCAGCGCTATGGCGAGGCCGCGCGCTACTACCAGCGCATCCTCGAACTCCGCCCCGACGACCCCGAGGCCTACAACGACCTCGGCCTGTCGCTGTTCTACACCGGCGACACCGCTGGCGCCCTCAAGGCGCTGCGCGCCGGGCTGGAGATCGCCCCCGAGCTGCAGCGGATGTGGCTAACCTACGGCTTCATCAACCTCCAGATCAGCGACACCGCCACCGCCCGTGCCGCGCTCGAGCGCGCCCGCGACATCGCCCCCGACAACGACATCGGCGGCGAGGCGGTCCGTCTGCTCGGCCTGCTCGAGCAGGCCGGCGACTGAGGCTCAGCGCTCGGCCTGCGCCACGGTATAGTGCGCGCCCTGCTTGAGCTTGTCGTAGTTGCCGAAGACCTCGCCGAGGTTGCGCTTCATGTACTGGCGCAAGCCATTGATGGTGACCACATAGAGCCGTCCGCCGGGACGCAGCCGGGCACGGGCGTCGTGCAGCAAGAGCGCGAGCAGCTCCTTGCCGACCTTGGCGGGGATGTTGCTCACCACCAGATCGAAACGCGCGGCCGGGTCGATCTGCGCCAGCCCGTTGCTCAGCTGGGCACGGGCGTTGCCGAGCCCGTTGCGCTCGGCGTTGGCGTTGGCGTAGTCGACGGCGACGAAGTCCTTGTCGACCATCAGCGTCTGGCCCTGGGGCGCGCGCGCGGCCAGCGACAGCCCGAGCGGGCCGTAGCCGCAACCGATGTCGAGACAATCGGCGTCGGGCGCGACCTCGACGTACTGCAGCAGCAGCCGGGTGCCCTCATCGATCTCGCGCGGCGAGAACAGTCCCCAGGTGGTATGAAAGGTGAGCGGAACACCGCCGGGCTCGGCAGTGAAGACGATGTCGCGGCGCAGGCCGGCGAGCTGTTCGGGAGTGAGCATGGTGCGTGGGTCGTGAACTGAACGGATGCGACCGGTCACCGCGCGGGGCGCGGCGCCGTCCCGGCGGGGATCGCCGGTGGTCGGCGCATTGTCCGATCCCGGCGCACGTTTGACCAACAGACAGACGAGCGTGGACGGAGGCTGAGCATGCAGGAGCCAGGCGGCAGACTCGGGATCGAGCTGCGAATCGCCCCCGAGACGCGATGCTGCGAGATCCACTCGACCCGGCCGGTGACCGCCAGCCAGGTGTTCATCGGGCGCACGCCGGCGGAGACGGCGCGGGTCCTGCCGCGTCTCTACAGCATCTGCGGCCAGGCCCAGGCGTGTGCCTGCGCCACCGCGCTCGAACACGCCCTGGGACAGGCCGTGCCCACCGCGGTCCGCGCTGATCGCGCCGCGGCGGTGGCGAGCGAGACCCGGCGCGAGCACCTCTGGCGCATCCTCATCGACTGGCCGGCGGCGCTCGACGAGCCGGCCGATCACCTGACGCTCGCCCGGGTCCACGGTCTGACCCGCACCCTGCTCACCGCGCTCGACCCGGAGGCGGACCTCTTCATCCCCCACGCCCGCCCCGCAACGACCGACCAGCGGGTGCTCGCCGAGACCCGCGACGCCCTCGACACCCTGCTCGAGGAGCGCGTCTTCGGTATGTCCCCGGCGCACTGGCACGCCCGCATCGACACCCCGGAGCGGCTCGCCGACTGGGCGGCGAGCGGCGTCAGTCAGGCTGCGCGACTGCTCCAGCGGGTGATCGTCGACGACCTCGCCGGACTCGGCGCCACCACCATCGCACCGCTGCCGGCGCTCGACGAGCGGGCGCTCGCCGACCTGCTGCCCCGGCTCGCCGACCCCGGGTTTATCGCCGCCCCGACCTGGGACGGTGCGCCGCGCGAGACCACGCCCCTCACCCGCCAGTACCATCACCCGCTGATCAGCGCGCTCGGCGCCGGGCTGCTGGCGCGGCTCGCCGCGCAGCTCGTCGAGGTCGCCGCCCCGCCGCTGATCGAGCCGCCACCGACCGCCGCGCTCGACGGCGGTCTCGGTGTCGGTCGCGCCGCCGCCGCGCGCGGCGAGCTGATCCATCTGGTCCGGCTCGACGCGCGAGACCACATCGCCGACTATCGCATCCTCGCCCCCACCGAGTGGAACTTCCACCCGCGCGGGGCGCTCGCGCTGGCGCTCGAGGCGCTCGAACCGGTCCCCGAGACCGAACTGCGCCGACGCGCCGGGCTGCTGATCGCCGCCCTCGACCCCTGTGTCGCCTTCGACCTGACCCTCACCGGCCCCAGCGAGGTCCCGCCATGTGCCTAGCCATCCCCGCCCGGATCACCGCCATCGACCACGCCAACGACACCGCCGAGGTCGCACTCGACGGGGTCGCGCGCAGCGTCTCGCTCGCCCTGCTCGACAGCGCCGAGGTCGGCGACTACGTGCTGATCCACGTCGGCTACGCGCTCAACCGCATCGACCCCGAGGAGGCCGAGCGCACCCTGGAGACGATGCGCGAGGCCGGGCTGCTCGCCCCGGGGGATGCGCCATGAGATATGTCGACGAGTTCCGCGACCACGCCCTCGCCAAGCGGCTCGCCGCGATCATCGCCGCCGAGGTCGACCCCGAGCGCGACTACCGGCTGATGGAGTTCTGCGGCGGTCACACCCACGCCATCTTCCGCTACGGGGTGCAGCAGCTGATGCCGCCGCGGCTGCGCTTCGTCCACGGCCCCGGCTGTCCGGTGTGCGTGCTGCCGATGGCGCGGATCGATCAGGCGATCGCGCTGACCGAACGCCACGGGGTGACGTTGTGCACCTACGGTGACCTGATGCGGGTTCCAGGCGGCGACCGTCGCACCCTGTTCCAGGCCCGTGCCGAGGGCGCCGACGTGCGCATGGTCTACTCCACCCAGGATGCGCTGCGCATCGCCCGCGAGCAGCCGGGGCGCGAGGTGGTGTTTTTCGCCATCGGCTTCGAGACCACCACCCCGCCGACCGCGGTGGCGTTGGAGCAGGCGCGCGCCGAGGGGCTGACCAACTTCTCGGTGTTCTGCAACCACGTGCTCACCCCACCGGCGCTCGCCGCCATCCTCGCCGACGGCGCGCGCATCGACGCCATCCTCGGGCCTTCGCACGTCAGCACCCTGATCGGCACCGCCCCCTATGCCTTCGTCCCCGAGCAACACCGGCTGCCGCTGGTAATCGCCGGCTTCGAGCCGCTCGACGTGATGCAGTCGACGCTGATGCTGGTGCGCCAGATCAACGCCGACACGGCGCGGGTCGAGAACCAGTACCGTCGCGCGGTCAGCGAGGACGGCAACCGCAAGGCGCAGGCACTGATGGCGCGGGTCTTCCGGGTGCGCGAGCGCTTCGCCTGGCGCGGACTCGGCGAGATCCCGGAGAGCGCCCTGGAGCTGGCCCCCGAGTTCGCCGCGTTCGATGCCGAGCGCCGCTTCCCGGTCGCGTGCACACCGGCGCGCGAGCCCCGTGGCTGCGAGTGCCCGGCGATCCTGCGCGGCGAGAAGCGCCCCACCGAGTGTCGTCTGTTCGGCACCGGCTGCACCCCGGCGCACCCGCTCGGCGCCTGCATGGTCTCCTCCGAGGGCGCCTGTGCCGCCTACTGGAGCTATGGCCGGACCCGCGACCGGGCGGCCGCCGGCTGACCCGCATGCACCCCGGGCGCCGCGCCCGCGATCACCGACGAGAACCGACCCGATGACCAGCCAATCCAGCCCCCACACCCCGCTCGACCTCGACCACGGCCGAGTGGAGATGACCCACGGCGCCGGCGGTCGCGCCATGGACCAGCTCATCGACGGAATCTTCCGTCGTCATCTCGACAACCCGCTGCTCGCCCAGGGCAACGACCAGGCCCGCTTCGCCGTCCCGCCCGGTCGGCTGGCGATGAGCACCGACGGCCACGTGGTCTCGCCGCTGTTCTTCCCCGGCGGCGACATCGGCGCGCTGGCGGTGCACGGCACCGTCAACGATCTGGCCATGGGCGGCGCGCGACCGCTGCATCTCAGCGCCGGATTCATCATCGAGGAGGGCTTCGCTCTCGCCGCGCTCGATCGCATCGTCGCCAGCATGGCGCGGGCGGCGCGCGAGGCCGGGGTGACGGTGGTCACCGGCGACACCAAGGTGGTCGAACGCGGCAAAGGCGACGGGGTGTTCATCACCACCACCGGACTCGGGGTAGTGCCCGAGGGGGTCGAACTCTCCGGCGAGCGCGCCCGCCCGGGCGATGCCATCGTGCTCAGCGGCGGCATCGGCGAGCACGGGGTGGCCATCCTCGCCCAGCGCGAGCACCTCGGCTTCGCCACCGGGGTGCGCTCGGACAGCGCCGCGCTGCACGGGCTGGTCGCCGCGATGCTCGCGGCGGTGCCGGGGCTGCGCTGTCTGCGCGACCCCACCCGCGGTGGGCTGGCGGCCTGTCTCAACGAGCTGGCGCGACAGTCCGGGGTGGGGATGCAGATCCGCGAGGCGGCGATCCCCGTCCACCCCGAGGTCGCCGCCGCCTGCGAACTGCTCGGGCTCGACCCGCTGCACATCGCCAACGAGGGCAAGCTGGTGGCGATCTGTCCGCCTGAGCGCGTCGATGACCTGCTCGCGGCGATGCGCGCCCACCCGCTCGGCGTCGCCGCCAGCCACATCGGCGAGGTGGTCGAGGACGAACTGCGGCTGGTGCAGATGGAGACCGGGTTCGGCGGCTCGCGGGTGGTCGACTGGCTCACCGGCGAGCAGCTGCCGCGGATCTGCTAGCGGGTCTCGGGCACGCCCTCGACCACCCGCCCGTGGGCGCTCTCGAGGCGCAGCTCGGGCAGCGTGACCGAGGGCGGTGCGGGATAGCGGCGGATGTCACCCTCACCGGTGATCACCTCGACCCGCCGCCATTCGTCGGCGACCACGCCGAGCGCAAGCTTGGTATCGCGCTCGGTGAACAGCCCGCGATGGACGACGCCGTAGGTCAACACCCCGTCGCGCGCGACCAGCCGGCTCTCCACCCGGCTCCAGGGCAGGCCGAAGCCACGCGCCTCGAGCCTCAACTGGGCGCGCCGATCACGCTCGCCGATCCAGAACAGGACGACGTCCAGGTCGTCGGCCTCGATGCGCAACACCTCGGGCGCGGGCAGGAACTCGTCGTGGGCGATGCGCTCGTACTCGATCCGCTTGAGCGGAGTCGCGACCAGCACCACCGCGATCAGCACCGGCACGCCCAGGGCGTAGCCGAGCGCGGTCAGGCGCGGATGACGCAATCGGCTCGACGGCGGCGGTGCGAGCGCGGCGGCACGCTCGCGCCGCGGCACCCGCAGCACGCCGTGATAGAGCAGCAGCGCGGTGCCATAGACGAACACCCAGGCCCAGATCACGTCCGAGGGGAAGTGATCGCCCGCGGCCATGCGACCGATCCCGAGCAACACACCGAAGGCCACCGAGCCGGCGAGCGCCATCCAGGCCAGCAGCGGTCGACGCCGACGCCAGATCAGGAAGAAGACGCCGAGCACGAAGCCAACCGAGGCGTGACCACTGGGGAAGGACTTGCCCTCGCCATAGTCCCCGATCCGCAACGGCGGCAGATACGGCTGGGTGCCACCGAAGGCCTCGGTCTGATGTGGCCGCGGACGGTCCCACTGCTCCTTGAACACGCCGTTGACGATCAACCCGGGGCCGAGCAGCGCGGTGGCGATCACGAACACCGCATGGATACGCAGCCGTCTGAAGCGCGGCCACAACGCGGCGGCGATCAGCACCAGCAACCCGCCGAGCATCACCAGACCGGTGAGCAGCGGCGCGGCGACATAGAGCGCCGACCACAGCGGTGCCTGGGCCTCGTACCAGGGATCGTCGGCGCCGGGATGGTAGAACAGCGACACCAGGCGGGTGTCGAGGTCGCTGAGCCAGAACGGCAGGGTGCCAAGCAGCGCCACCACGGCCAGGGCGATGAGCTGACCTCGCAGATCGCGCGCGATCATCAATGCCCCCGCTGATCACTGGATGGGGCGGCTTGGGCTGACGGCATGACGGACTCCTGATGTGGTGACGACGATGGATCGGCGAGGCATTGTCCGGTGACTCGATCACTTTGACCAGTGCCTCGGGGACTGGATCGCACCGCCGGGCTCGGGTATGGTCGGTCCCGCTCGTACACGAAAAAACCACAGACGAGAAGAGGACCAACCCATGACCCGCGCACTGTTTGCAGGCTCGCTCGCACTCGCACTGCTCACCCCGCAGGTATTCGCCGCGACCCCCGACATGGCCACGCCGGAAGAGGCCAAGGCGCTCTCCGAGCAGGCGCACCAGGCAGTCGAGAGCCAGGGGGCCGAGGCCGCATTCGCCACCTTCGCCGCCGAGGACGGGGGCTTCCGCGACCGTGATCTCTATGTGTTCTGCATGGATCTCGAGGGCGAGATGCTCGCACACCCACTCAAGCCCGAGCTGGTCGGCAAGAACCTGATCGACTTCGACAAGTACGGCGACACCCTGTTCAGGGACATGATCGAAACGGTGAAGGACTCGGGCGAGGGCTGGGTGGACTATCGCTGGCCCTATCCGGGCAGTGACGAGATCCGCGACAAGGCCACCTATGTGATCGGCAACGATGCCGGCTTCTTCTGCGGGGTCGGCGCCTACAGGTAGCGCACCAAGCGGGAAACGCTGAGCAAATCAGCGTTTCCCCATTCGACGCCGACGGTGGCGAGACGTACCCGTTGGAGGCACGGGTCAGGACCTGACGGTCATCTCCGTCGGCGGGGCGTGTCTCCTGGATCCGGGGAGCCGGGACACGGGGACCGTCAGACGAGGGGCTCAGGCGGTGGAGAGTTCACCCTCGACGAACGGTGCCTGTTCCTCGGCGGCGGCGGCCTTGGCGGCGACCCCGAACTCCGATTGACGCTCGGCGACCTCGAGAACGGTGGCGCGGCCCCGCTCGTCGCTGAGCCGGAAGAATTCCACCAGACGCATCTCCTCGGCGTCGAGCGGCCCCTTGTCATCGAGGCAGAGCAGATAGGTAGGGGTCACGGTACGCAGCGCCATCGAGAGTTCGTGGGCCTCCTCGAGCCCCATCCGACGGATCCCCTGCTCATAGTTGCTGATCCGCGACTTCGACAACGAGTTGGTCCGGCTGGACAGGTCGGAAAGACTCAGCTTCTGCTCTTGCCGGGCGGCGCGAAGGCGTTGGCCGATACGTTTGGTCAGGTCCATAGTGATAATGATTCTTTTAACCAGTTTGGTGGTACGAAAAAATGATCGAAGGCCGGCGGTCAAGTTCATCCTTGAGCCGGTTCCGACACACGTCCAAGGTGCATGAGGAACTGAACCGCCGTCGTCCCGGCCCACCGTCTGACGACGGTGGGTCAGGGAACGATTGCGTCTCTTCGAGGGCCGATCAACCCAGGAAGGCGTCTTCCCATTCGGCTTCTCCGATGGTCTGGGGCTGGGGCTCCACGACACGGTCGGCGAAGGCGGAATCGAGGGTCTTGATGAAGCACTTGGTCTGCGGCGAGAGGAACTTGCCGCGACGTTGCACGATGCCGTAGCTGCGCTTCGGGAAGTAGTGATCGAGCGGGATGGTGCTGAGCCTCTCCTCCCCGGTCAGACAGACATCGGTGACGATGGAGATGCCGAGTCCGAGTTCGACATACTTCTTGATCACCTCCCAGCCGCCTGCTTCCAGGGTCACCCGATACCCGAGATTGTGCTGCTTGAACACCAGGTCAACCATGCGCCATGTACTGAGATGGCGCGGCGGCAGGATCAGCCCGTAGGGGGCGATGTCCTCCAGGGTGACCGTCTCGCGACCGGCCAGTGGGTGATCGGCCGGGGTGATCAGCGTCGGGCGATAAGTGACGAATGGCCGATAGGTGATGTCGTCCGGGACCTCGAGCATCGAGCCCACGGCGAGATCGACCTCGTCGGCGCGCAACATCGCCAGGCCGTCGCGACCGGTGACGTTGTGCATCTTGAGTTCGATGCCGGGGTACTGATCGACGAACTCGCGCACCGGATCGGGAAGGATATAGAGGATGGTCGACTCGCCGGCGGCGATGTTGAGCACCCCTTGATCGACCCGGCCGCACTGGGTGGCGAAGGTCTCGTGGAGCTTGTCCATGCCCTCGACCAGCGGCTCGGCCATCTGGAACAGCAGATCGCCCTCGGGGGTGAGCTTGATCTTGGGACCTCGGCGCTCGAACAGCACGGTGCCGAACTCGCGCTCAAGCGCCTGGATCTGCAGCGAGACCGTTGGCTGGCTCAGGAAGATCTTTTCCGCCGCGGCGCTGACGCTGCCGGTTCGGGCCGCGTGACAGAAGGCGCGCAGCTGCTTGAGCCGGTTCTGCTTGTAATGGATCTGGGATCCGGAACCCATGGCAGACATCCCTCAGTCGACAACAAGTGCCGATATTAGCGGATGAACGCCATTGATAAAAGCAATACCCCTGTTATCCACCAGAAAAGTCTCACGTTTTGACGATCGACGCACAACATGTACACGGCTCAGTCGTCGAGCTGGGCGAGGATATTGCGTGCCACGCGGCGCGCGTCCTCGTCTCCCTCCTCAAGCACCTCGTACAGAACGTGTCTGGCAGCAACCAGGCTGTCGAGTTCCCGTAGCCGGTTGGCGCGCTTGAGCTTCTCCTCGACAGAATTGATCGCCGCAGGCACCGGCGTCGAGGTCTCGCGCGCGGCCTCCTCGACGTCGATACGATCGAGTTCGGCCTCCATCTCGGTCTCGCTCAGCGGCTGCCAGCGCGACTCGTCGTCGAGCGCCGGATCGAGTTCGCCGCCGACCGAGGTCCCAGGACGGGGACCGCCACCGGGCGCCGGCGAGTCGCCGGGGCCGTCGGGATCGGTGCCGTCGTCGTCCTCGTCCTCATCGAGCCGCCCCTTGAGCAACACCCGGGCGAACAGGATGCCGAGTTCGAACAGCAGCCACATCGGGATCGCCAGCAGGGTCTGCGAGATCACGTCCGGCGGGGTGAGAAACATGCCGACGATGAACACACCGACGATCACATAGGGACGCTTGGCGGCGAGCGCAGCCGGCGTGGTCAGGCGCAGCGCCACCAGCAGGATGGTGGCGATCGGGATCTCGAAGGCCAGACCGAAGGCGAAGAACAGGGTCAGCACGAAGTCGAGATAGGCCGAGATGTCGGTCATCATCGCCACGCCCTCAGGCGTCGAGCCGGCGAGGAAGGCGAACACCAGCGGGAACACCACGTAGTAGGCGAACAACATGCCGAGATAGAACAGCAGCACGCTGGAGAGCAGCAGCGGCACCGCCAGACGCCGCTCGTGCTGATAGAGCCCGGGAGCGACGAAGGCCCACAGCTGATAGAACAGGAAGGGCATCGACAGGAACACCGCCGCCACCAGCGCCAGCTTGAAGGGCGTGAGGAAGGGTGCGGCCACCTGGGTGGCGATCATGGTGTTGCCGTCGGGCAGCTGTGCCATCAGCGGCGCGGCGATGTAGACGTAGAGGTCGTTGGCGAAGGGGAACAACGCCAGGAACACTACCAGGATGGCGATCACCATCCGAATCAGGCGATCGCGCAGCTCGATCAGGTGTGAGACGAAGGGCTGTTCGGCGCCCGGATCATCGGGATGCATCGCAGGTGACATGACTGGACTCTATCCGGGCGAGGGGCCAGGGCCCCGGGTGGCGGCGGATCTCGGGTGGATGACAGGGGTTAGCCGCGCGGCGGGGTCCGCGCGGCGCTCGCCCCGTCCCGGGCGTCGGGAGCCGCGGCGGGAGGCTCGGACTCCTCGAGAATGGTCTCGAGCGAGCGCGAGCGGTGCTGCTCGTCGAGCACGCGATTGAGTTCCTCGGTATGCAGCTCGCGGTCGATCTCGTGCTTGACCGAGGCCAGGGTGCGGCGCGCCTTGCCGACCCACATCCCGGCCATGCGCGCCACCCGTGGCAGTCGCTCCGGGCCGATCACGACCAGCGCGACCACCGCGATCAGGATGAACTCCCAGAATCCCCAGTCGACCATCAGGTCTCCCCGATCCGGCGCTCAGCTCAGGGCTGACGCTTGTGGCTCTCTGCCGAGGCGTTGGTGGCCTTGGCGTCGGTGCGCTCGGCCTCGCTCAGCTGCTCGGGCGCGGCATCGTTGTCCCGATCCTTGTCGGCATCGGACATCGCGCTGCGGAAGCCCTTGATCGCGGTGCCGAGATCGGAGCCGAGGTTCTTCAGCCGTTTGGTGCCGAACAGCAGCAGCACGATCACCAGGATGATCAGAAGCTGCCAGATACTGATACCGCCTGCGCCCATCTTTTCCTCCGGACCACCCCTGTGCGGCGGTCGACTCTAGCCTCAGTGGAAACGCGCCCGACCAGCGGGTGGTCGGCGCGCATCGGGAATTCGTGCCCCGGGTGCGACGCGTGTGCGGAGGAGTCGTTCGACCGCCGCCTTTACCGCCCCCCGGAAAGAACGGGGCCGGTGACTGCCGGACAGGCCGCGCCGAGCGCGCGCTCGGGACACCCAGGGTCGCCGGCAACGCGCAATCATACCGCAATCGCTGCGGCCCCGGCAGCCCCCGGCGCAGCGGCTCAGCCCTTGCGTGCGGCCTTCTCCTCGAGCCCCGAGAGACCGAAACGGCGCTCGAGCTCGGCGAGCACCTGGTTCGGTCCCAGCCCCTGATGCGAGAGCAGCACCAGGGTGTGGAACCACAGATCGGCAACCTCGTAGACGACCTTCTCGGGCACCCCGTCCTTGGCCGCCATCACCGTCTCGGTGGCCTCCTCGCCGACCTTCTTGAGAATGGCGTCGAGCCCCTTGGCATGGAGCTTGGCCACATAGGAGCTGTCGGGGTCGGCGGCCTTGCGCGCTTCGAGGACCTCGGACAGGCGATCGAGTACATCGTTCATGGAGCGTGACAAACCTTCTGCAAGTGTTGGGATCAGCCCTTGGAATAGATGGCGTCGGGGTCCTTGAGCACCGGCTCGACCGCACGCCAGGCGGCGCTCTCGTCGAGCGCGCGATAGAAGCAGCTGTGACGCCCGGTGTGACAGGCGATGCCGCCACGCTGCTCGACCTCGAGCAGCACCACGTCACCGTCGCAGTCGAGACGGATGTCGCGCACCACCTGCTGATGGCCCGAGGACTCGCCCTTGTGCCACAGCCGCTGGCGCGAGCGCGACCAGTAGACCGCATGCCCGCTCTCGCGGGTCAGGCGCAGCGCCTCGCGGTTCATCCAGGCCATCATCAGCACCTTGCCGGTACCACGCTCCTGGGCGATCGCCGCCACCAGACCGTTGTCGTCCCAGGAGACGGCATCGAGCCAGTCGTCGGCGCGCGTCGCTGGGTCGCTCATGCCCGCTGCGCCTCCAGCGCGTCGGCCAGCTGCTGACCGGCGGCGAAGTCGAGGGTGCCCTCGTAGATCGCCCGCCCGGTGATCGCACCGCTGATGCCACTGGCGGCGGCCTCGGCCAGCACCCGCACGTCATCGAGCGTGGTGATGCCGCCGGAGGCGATCACCGGGATACGGATCGCCTCGGCCAGGGCGCGGGTGGCCTCGACGTTGGGACCGCTGAGCATGCCGTCGCGACCGATGTCGGTGTAGACGATCGCCGAGACGCCGTCGTCCTCGAAGCGGCGCGCCAGGTCCTCGACACGGTGCTCGGTGACCTCGGCCCAGCCGTTGATCGCCACCTGACCATCCTTGGCGTCGAGCCCGACCATCACGTGACCGGGGAAGGCGCGACAGGCGCGGGCGACGAACTCGGGCTCCTTCACCGCCTGGGTGCCGATGATGCAGTAGCTCACCCCGGCGTCGAGATAGGCGGCGATGGTGCGCTCGTCGCGGATACCGCCGCCGACCTGGATCGACAGCTCGGGGTAGCGCGCGGCGATCGCGCGGATGGCCTCGCCGTTGACCGGCTCGCCGGCGAAGGCGCCATTGAGGTCGACCAGGTGCAGGCGACGGGTGCCGGCCTCCACCCAGCGGGCGGCGACCTCGACCGGGTCGTCGGAGAACACGGTCTCGTCGTCCATCCGGCCTTGACGCAGCCGCACGCAGCGGCCGTCCTTGAGATCGATTGCGGGGATCAGCAACACGGGGATTGGGTCTCTTGCTGGGGTTCGGAAAACGGTGATCGGGGCGCGGGCGCGCTCACAGCGCGCCCTTGGTCGAGGGGGTGATCCCGGCCATGCGCGGATCGGGCTCGACGGCCATGCGCAGCGCCCGCCCGAAGGCCTTGAACATGGTCTCGGCCTGGTGGTGGGCGTTGGTGCCGCGCAGGTTGTCGATGTGCAGGGTCAGCGCGGCGTGGTTGACCAGCCCCTGGAAGAACTCCTGGAACAGATCGACCTCGAAAGCGCCGACCTGGGCGCGGGTGAAGGGCACGGCATAGGTCAGCCCGGGGCGTCCCGAGAGGTCCACCACCACCCGCGACAGCGCCTCGTCGAGCGGCACATAGGCATGACCGTAGCGGCGGATGCCGCGCTTGTCGCCGAGCGCCTGGGCCAGCGCCTGACCGAAGGTGATGCCGATGTCCTCGACGGTGTGATGCGCGTCGATATGGAGATCGCCCTCGGCCTCGACCTGCAGGTCGATCAGACCGTGACGCGCGATCTGGTCGAGCATGTGCTCGAGGAAGGGGACGCCGGTGCGGAAACTGCCCTGGCCAGTCCCGTCGAGATCGAGCGTGACGCGGATCTGGGTCTCCAGGGTATCGCGCGCGACCTGCGCGCGGCGGTGTGTGGTCTCAGCAGACATGGGATGATCGCTCGGTGACGCCTGGTATACGGATCAATTCACTAGGATAACAGCCTGCGCCGGGTTCGTGGCTGCGACCAGCGACCAGCGACCAGCGACCAGCGACCAGCGACCAGCGACCAGCGACCAGCGACCAGGGGATTGAACCGCGAAGGCGCGAAGGGCGCAAAGGGGAATAAGCCACCAGCGGCCAGCGATCAGCCACCAGTGGGAGCGGGCCCGCGCCGCCTGTAGCCTCACGCCGACATCACACATCACTCACTTTGCGTGCTTCGCGGCTTTGCGGTCCAATCCTGGCGGCGGCTGGCGGCTGGCGGCTGGCGGCTGGCGGCTGGCGGCTCGTGACGGCTGGAAAACCGCTCGTCTCATGTCTCCAGCCAGAAGGTCACCGGACCGTCGTTGACCAGCTCGACCTGCATGTCGGCGCCGAAGCGCCCGCACTGCACGGCGGGGTGCGCGGCGCGGGCGCGCTCGAGCAGCAGCTCGAACAGGCGTCGGCCCTCCTCGGGGGGCGCGGCGCTGCTGAAGCCGGGGCGGGTGCCCTTGCGGGTGTCGGCGGCGAGGGTGAACTGGGGCACCAGCAGCAGCCCGCCGTCGATGTCGCGCAGGCTGAGGTTCATCCGCTCCTCGGCGTCGGGAAAGACGCGATAGCCGAGCAGACGTTCGAGCAACCGCTCGGCACGCGCCTCGGTGTCGCCACGCTGTACCCCGACCAGCACCAGCAGACCGCGATCGATGGCGCCGACCACCTCGTCGCCGACCGTCACCCGCGCCCGGCTCACCCGTTGCAGCAACCCGATCACGCCGCCCCCCCGCCGAGTTCGACGGCGAAGCGATCGGTGGCGGCCACCAGGGCGCGCTGGATCCCCGGCTCGAAGGCCGAGTGACCGGCATCGGGCACCACCTCGAAGCGCGCCCCGGGCCAGACCTGATGCAGCTCCCAGGCCGAGCGCATCGGACAGATGAGATCGTAGCGCCCCTGCACGATCACCCCGGGGATCTCGGCCAGCCGTCCGGCGTCGCGCAACAACTGTTCGGGGGCGAGAAAGGCGTGATTGACGAAGTAGTGACACTCGATCCGCGCCAGACTCAGCGCCAGGTGGGGATCGGCGAAGTGATCGCTGACGGTGCGGTTGGGATGCAGGGTCGAACAGCGTCCCTCCCAGATCGACCAGGCCTTGGCCGCGGCCATGCGCGCGACCTCGTCCTCGCCGGTGAGACGGCGGTGATAGGCGTGCAACAGATCACCACGCTCGGTCTCGGGGATCGGATCGAGGAAGCCCGCCCAGTGATCGGGGAAGACCCAGTTCGCGCCCTCCTGGTAGAACCACTGGATCTCGGCGTCGCGACAGAGAAAGATGCCGCGCACCACCAGTGCCGCGACCCGCTCGGGATGGGTCTCGGCATAGGCCAGCGCCAGGGTCGAGCCCCAGGAGCCGCCGAACACCAGCCAGCGCTCGATGCCGAGGTGCTCGCGAATGCGCTCGATATCCTCGACCAGGTCCCAGGTAGTGTTGGCGCCAAGCTCGGCGTGCGGGCGCGAGCGCCCGCAACCCCGCTGGTCGAACAGCACCGCGCGATAGCGCCCGGGGTCGAAGAAACCGCGGTGTGCCGGCTCGCAACCGGCACCGGGACCGCCGTGGAGGAAAACGGCGGGTACACCGTCGCGCCGCCCGCACTCCTCGACATAGAGCTGATGCCCGTCGCCCACGTCCAACCGGTGGACAGCGAAGGGGTCGGTGATGGGGTGGAGGAATTGCGCTGTGCTCTGCATGGGTCGCTCGGGGTTGCGGTGGACTCGGCACGAGGCCAGGACTCCCCGATGGTACGCAACCACCGTCGATCACGCACCCGCCGCGCCGACGGACGCCATGCTAGCCTTGGGGCGCGGCAGACCGCCGTACACCAAGGACGTCCGTGATGAAGCTCCTCCCCCTGCTACTTGCCGTCGCCCTGCTGCTCGGGCTCGGCTATGTCGCCGCCGGCCCTTACCTGACCGTGGCGCAGATCCGCACCGGTCTCGTCGAGCGCGACCCGGTCATGCTCGAACAGCACGTCGACTTCCCACGGCTACGCGCCGGGCTCAAGGACCAGCTCAACGTCCGTCTGCTCGAAGAGGCCCAGGACGACGGCGAGACGTCCAACCCGCTCGCGCTGGCGCTGGTGGGTCTGGCCACGCAACTGATCGACAAGGTGGTGGACACTTTCGTCACCCCGGCGGGGCTGGCCAGGATCATGGCCGGCGAGACCCCGGAGCCGGGCGCGGAGCTGCCGACGGCCCCGGTCGAAGAGGCGGACGCGCCCGACGACGGCGGCGGCGAGCGCCGCCCCTTCGCCGACGCCCGCTATGTCTACGACGACCTCGACACCTTCTCGGTCTGGGTGCCGACCGAAGACGGGCGTGAACTCCGCTGCGTGCTCGAGCGCGACGGACTGCGCTGGCGGCTGGTCAACATCGTGTTGCCACGGGACTGAGCCCGCCCAGCCGCCCCGCGCCCGAACCGATCAGAGACCGCGGCTGGCGCGCTTGCGGTCCTGCTCGGTGAGGTGACGCTTGCGCACGCGGATGGCGTCGGGGGTGATCTCGACCAGCTCGTCGTCCTCGATGAACTCCAGCGCCTGCTCCAGGGTGAACTTCACCGGCGGGGTCAGCAGGATGTTCTCGTCCGAACCGGCGGCGCGGATGTTGGTCAGCTGCTTGGCCTTGAGCGGGTTGACGGTGAGGTCGTTGTCGCGCGAGTGGATGCCGACCACCTGGCCCTCGTAGATCTCGTCGCCCGGCGAGACCAGCATCCGACCCCGCTCCTGGAGGTTGAACAGCGCGTAGCCGAGCGCCTTGCCGGTGGCGTTGGAGATCAGGGCGCCGTTGCGCCGCTCGGCGATGCCGCCGGTGGTGGCCGGACGGTAGCGCTCGAAGACGTGATACTTGAGGCCGGTGCCCGAGGTCAGCGACATGAACTCGGTCTGGAAACCGATCAGGCCGCGCGAGGGGATCTCGTAGTCGAGCCGCACCCGCCCCTTGCCGTCCGGCACCATGTCCTTGAGTTCGGCGCGACGCTCGCCGAGCGCCTGCATGATCGCGCCCTGGCACTCCTCGTCGACGTCGACGGTGAGCTGCTCGTAGGGCTCGCAGATCTCGCCGTCGATCTCGCGGAAGATGACCTCGGGGCGCGAGACGGCCAGCTCGTAGCCCTCGCGGCGCATGTTCTCGAGCAGGATCGAGAGATGCAGCTCGCCACGCCCGGAGACGCGGAACTTCTCCGGATCGTTGCCTTCCTCGACACGCAGCGCGACATTGTGGATCAGCTCGCGCTGGAGCCGGTCCTTGAGCTGGCGCGAGGTCAGGTACTTGCCCTCGCGCCCGGCGAAGGGCGAGGTGTTGACCTGGAAGGTCATGGTCACGGTCGGCTCGTCGACGGTCAGCGGCGTCATCGGCTCGACATGATCGGGATCGCAGAGGGTATCGGAGACGTTCGGCGCCTCGATCCCGGTGAGCGCGACGATGTCGCCGGCGCTGGCCGAGTCGACCTCGTGACGGTCGAGCCCGAGATAGCCGTAGACCAGACCGATCTTGACCTTCTGCCGGGTGCCGTCGCGCTTGACCACGGTCACCTGCTGATTGGGGCGCACGCTGCCCTGGCGAATGCGCCCGACCGCAATGGCGCCGACGAAGGCGTTGTAGTCGAGGGTCGAGACCTGCATCTGGAAGGGCGCCTCGGGCTTGACCTCGGGGGCCGGGCAGTGCTCGACGATGGCCTGGAACAGCGGGCTCATGTCGCCGTCGCGCACATCGTCCTCGAGTCCGGCATAGCCATTGAGCGCCGAGGCATAGACGATGGGGAAATCGAGCTGCTCATCGGTTGCGCCGAGACGGTCGAAGAGATCGAAGACCTGGTCGATGACCCAGTCCGGACGCGCGCCCGGACGATCGATCTTGTTGACCACCACGATCGGACGCAGACCGTGGGCGAAGGCCTTGCTGGTGACGAAGCGGGTCTGCGGCATCGGTCCCTCGCGGGCATCGACGAGCAGCAGCACCGAGTCGACCATCGACAGCACACGCTCGACCTCACCGCCGAAGTCGGCGTGCCCGGGGGTGTCGACGATGTTGATGCGATAGTCGTTCCAGCGGATCGCGGTGTTCTTGGAGAGGATGGTGATGCCGCGCTCCTTCTCCAGCGCGTTGGAGTCCATCACCCGCTCCACCGGCCCGAAGCGCTCGCCGAGCGTGCCCGACTGCTGCAGCAGCTGATCGACCAGGGTGGTCTTGCCGTGGTCGACATGGGCGATGATGGCGATATTGCGGAGTTTCTCGATTTGCTTGCTTGACAATGCCTTATCACTCGTTGACGAGGCGTCGCGCGCCTCTTTGGGTGTTCACTGGGCCCGGGGATTATGGGGCGGACTCCACACGGCCCGCGCCAGGGGCATCACGGCGAGGGATGCGCCCGAACGGGTCCGATCTCGTCGAATATGGACGCGCGGGATGGTCTTCTTGACCCGTGGTCGCGACCAAGGAGTTGGTCGACAGGCACCCGGACGCGCGCAACCGGCAAAGCTGTCGGTCAGCGGCTCGACGATGGAACGGGTGATCACCAGGCGTGCCAGGGTTGGGAATTCATAAGTATACACCGTACGGGCCAGGGCCCAGCAGGGGCGACGAAAAAAAACCTGTCGGCCCCGATCATCACCACCATCGCCGCCACCCTGTGCACCCACCAGCGCGCGGGCCGGATGTCCAACCATGCCCATCTCGAGCCGATGGCGGGGCACGCCAGCCGCGTCGGCAGCCTCGATACCTACCGGGCGCGGGCCGACGGCAACGCCGATCTGTTCGAGGGCGTGAACATGACGCCCGCGAGCGGCGCCCGCCCGGAGATCTATCGCGGCCTCGGCAACACCCCCGACCTGCGTGACTGACCGCCCGGCGGCGCCGGGAAACACCACCACGCACTGTACCGATTGTCACAAAGCCCGCCGACACGGCCTGTTGCGATCCCCACAAGGGTCACGCCCCCAGCCATTCGCCACACGCAAAAACAACCGGTTACCGCACCCTCTTCAGTCAGGCACGCTGCTTGCTCATGCACGACAGAACCATTGAATCCGCGGGGCCCGACGCCCCGTCAGTCGTGGAGGCCAGACGATGGAGTCGAAGCAAGCGGGTCACGATCGAAAGACCCCCACCTCGGGTTGCGCTGCGGGGGGCTGCGGTGGCGGGAGCGCGCTCGACCGGCTCCCCGCCGCGACCCGCGAGCGGGTGCGTAACCATCCCTGTTTCTCGGAGGATGCCCATCAGCACTACGCACGGATGCACGTGGCGGTGGCGCCGGCCTGCAACATCCAGTGCCACTACTGCAACCGCAAGTACGACTGTGCCAACGAGTCACGGCCCGGCGTGGTCTCCGAGCTGCTCGAACCGCAGCAGGCGGCGGACAAGGTGGCGGCGGTGGCCGCCCACATCCCCCAGCTCTCGGTGGTCGGCATCGCCGGTCCGGGCGATCCGCTGGCCAACCCCGAGCGCACCTTCGCAACCTTCCGGCTGATCGCCGAGCGCACCCCGGACCTCAGGCTGTGTGTCTCGACCAACGGCCTGGCGCTGCCCGAGGCGGTCGACACCCTGTGTCGCTACAACATCGAGCACGTCACCATCACCATCAACTGTCTCGACCCCGACATCGGCGCCGAGATCTACCCCTGGGTGTTCTGGAACAACCGCCGCGTGCGCGGTCGCAAGGGCGCCGAGATCCTCATCGAGCAGCAGCAGCTCGGGCTCGAGCGGCTGGTCGAGCGCGGCATGCTGGTCAAGGTCAACTCGGTGCTGATCCCCGGGGTCAACGACCAGCACATCACCGAGGTCAGCCGCGCGGTCAAGGCCAAGGGAGCCTTCCTCCACAACCTGATGCCGCTGATCGCCGAGCCCGAGCACGGCACCTTCTACGGCCTGATGGGCCAGCGCGCACCGCGCGCCAGCGAGCTGCGCGCGCTGCAGACCGAGTGCGCCGGCGACATGGCGATCATGCGTCACTGCAAGCAGTGTCGCGCCGACGCCGTCGGCATGCTTGGTGAGGACCGCAGCGCCGAGTTCACGCTCGAGCGCATCGCGACCATGGAGATCGACGACGCCGCCGCACTGGCGCGACGCACCGCCGCGCGCGAGGCGATCGAGCAGCGGCGCCAGGGCGTCGCCCCGGCGCTGGTGCCGCTGTCCACGCTGAGCACCACCCGCCCCCGCCCCGTCACCCACGCGGCACGCATCGCGGTGGCCAGCAGCGACGCTCGACTGGTCGATCAGCACTTCGGTCATGCCGAGCGCTTCCTCGTCTACGAGGTCGACGAACAGGGCGAACGGCTGCTCGACGAACGCCCACTCGCGCGCTACTGCAACGGCGCCGAGCACTGCGACGAGGACGACGACGCCCTGGCCCCGGCACTGGCCGCGCTCGCCGACTGCGCCATGGTGCTGTGCTCGCGCATCGGGCTCGCTCCCTGGGAGCGGCTCGAGACGGCGGGCATCCGCCCCAACGGCGAGCTGGCGATGCTGCCGATCGAGCAGGCACTGCGCGCGGCCCATCGCGAACTCGCCGAGCAGGGTGTCCTGAACGTCGATCAACCCCAGTGCGCCGCCCTGAGCGCCTAGCCACGGAGATCCCCGAGATGGCCCTGAAGATCACCGCCGGATGCGTCAACTGCTGGGCCTGCGAGCCGCTCTGTCCGAGCGCCGCGATCGAGCCCGCCATCCCGCACTTCCGTATCGATCCAGCCGCCTGCAGCGAGTGCGCGGGCGAATACGCCGACCCACAGTGCGCGAGCATCTGCCCCATCGAGGGCGCGATCGTCGATGCCGGCGGCAGCGCGCTCAATCCCCCGGGCTCGCTCACCGGCATCCCGCCGGGCCTGCTCGAGCAGACACGCGCACGCATCCAGGCCCGCTGACCCCAACCACCGGGTCCGATATCAGGGACGCCCGCGGGCCCGGCACCATCACCAGGAGACCGATGGAGGCGAGACCATGGCCACGCCCTGCCCCGAACGCACCCGCGAGATCCAACGGATCTTCGTCCGGTTGATGACCCGGGCGGTCGGCGCGGGCAACGACCATGCCTTCGCCTGCATGATCGCCAGCCGCGCCAGCGGTCTCGGCGCCCTGCCCCCCTGGCTCGGGCTCGCGCCCGAGGCGTTCAATGCGCTGATGGGCTATCACTTCCCCGGAGTCTCGCCCGAGGTGCTCTCCAGCCTCGACGGGGCGGCGCCCAATCCCGCGCGCGAGGACGAGCGCACGGAGTTAGTCGCACTGCTCGGCAGTCAGCGCGCCGGACACACTCATTCGGAGCTGTGGATGGCCGAGGTGGTTGCCGCCGGCTGCATGGCCACCGATCATCTGTGGCAGGACCTCGGCCTGTGGAACCGCCGCGCGCTGACCGCGCTGATGCGTCGCAACTTCCCGCGTCTGGCCATGACCAACGCCGGCGACATGAAATGGAAGCGCTTTCTCTACAAGCAATTGTGCGAACGCGAGGGCGTCTATCTGTGCCGGGCACCATCATGCGAGGAGTGCGCCGACTACCATGTTTGTTTTGGACCTGAGGACTGATCTCGCCGCCGGCGAGACCACCGCCAACACCCTCCATGCCCGCGCGCTCGGCGCCTATCTGGGACTGGCCATCGGCGACGCCCTGGGTGCCACCGTGGAGTTCATGACCCCGACCGAGATCCGCACACGCCACGGCACCCACCGCGACCTGATCGGTGGCGGCTGGCTCAGGCTGCGCCGCGGTCAGGTCACCGACGACACCACGATGTCGCTGGCCCTCGGCCAGGCACTGCTCGAGCACGGCAGCGTCGCGGCCACGCCCATCGCCGAGGCCTTCAGTGCATGGATGCGCACCAAGCCGGTCGACATCGGCCATACCGTGCGTCGGGGCATCTCGCACTATCGTCGCACCGGCGCCACCGTGGTCCCGGAGAACACCTATGACGCCGGCAACGGCGCCTGCATGCGCGCCCTGCCGATCGCGCTCTTCACCCTCGGCGCCGAGGCCGAGGCCGTCGCCACGGCCTGTCGGATCCAGGCCCATGTCACCCATCACAACCCGCTCTCGGATGCCGCCACCCTGACCGTGGTGCGCATGGTGCAGAGCGCCATCCTCGGTGCCACCCGCGAGCATCTGCGCGAACTGGCCGAGGCACTGATCGCCGAGGAGCCGTGCTTCGCCTACGATCGCGGCCGCGCCGAGAACCCCGGCGGCTACATCGTCGAGACGATGCGCGCGGTGCTGCAGGCGCTGTTCGCCACCGACGGCTTCGAGGCGGCGCTGGTCGACGTGGTCAACCGTGGCGGCGACGCCGACACCACCGGCGCCATCCTCGGCATGATCGTCGGCGCCTTGCACGGTCCCGAGGCCATCCCTCGGCGCTGGCTCGACGGACTCGAGCACACCAGTGCCACGGCCTGCCGCGAACAGGCACAGGCGCTGGTGCGTGCCTCGGCGCTGTGCCGAGGTCGCGCTCAGCCGCGATAGAAATCGAACAGCAACACGAATACCGCGCTCGCCACCACCAGCCCGACGAGCATCACCGGGATACCCACCCGCAGCCAGCCGAGCGGGGTGATGCGCGCCTCGGGGATGCCACTGCGCTCGGACTCGGCCACGCAGATGACATTGGCGGTGGCGCCGATGTGCGAGCCGTTGCCGCCGAGCCCGACGCCGATCGCCAGCGCCCACCACAGCGGGGTGATGTTCACCCCCTGCTGCTCGAGCCCAAGTACGATCGGGATCATGGTGACGGTGAAGGGGATGTTGTCGACCACCGCGCTGAGCAGCGCCGCCACCCACATCAGCGCCAGACAGGTGAGCAGCAGCGTCTGCGGATCCTGCGCCAGCCGCGCCAGCCGAAAGCCGACCCAGTCGAGCAGCCCCGAGGCCTCGACCCCGCCGACGATCACGAACAGCCCGGCGAAGAACACCAGCACCGACCACTCGAGCTTGCCGAACAGCGACTCGGGGTCGGGGCGCAGCAACACCAGCGCCAGCGCCACCGCGATGAAGGCGACATAGGCCGGGAACAGGTGCAGCCGGTGATGGACGAAGAACAGCACGATCGCCACCCCCAGCGCGATCAGCCCGCGCCGCAGCCGGAGCGGATGCTTGATCGCGCGCCGCTCGTCGAGATCGATCTGCGCCCCCGGGCCGCTCGGCGCCAGCTCGCGCCGAAACAGCAACAGGATCAGCACCACCGTGACCGCCCAGGAGACCACGACCAGCGGCGCCATGTGCACCAGGAAGCGGGTGAACTCGATGCCGCCGGCGCTGCCGATCATGATATTGGGCGGGTCACCGACCAGGGTCGCCGCACCGCCGATGTTCGAGAGCATCGCCTCGGCCATCAGGAAGGGCAGCGGATTGAGCGAGAGGATGCGGGTGATCAGCACCGTTAACGGCGCGAAGATCAACACCGTGGTGACATTGTCGAGGAACATGCTGATCAGGCTCACCGCCAGCGCCAGATAGACCAGCAGCAGCCGCGGGTTGCCGCGCGACCACTTGGCGATGCGGATGGCCAGATAGTCGAAACCGCCGGTGGGCCGCAGCAGCACCACCAGCATCATCATCCCGGCGAGCAGGAACAGGGTGTTGGCGTCGATCGCCATCACCGCCTCGGCCTGGCCGTAGAAGCCGCCGATCATCCCCACCCCGATCATCACCACCGCGCCGATGAGCGCCGCGCTGGTGCGGTGGATCAGCTCACCGAAGATCAGCACATAGGCGGCGATCATGGTCAGCCCCGCGGCCGCCATCTGGCCGCTGAACTGGGGTGCCATCGCAAGCTCGTTCACACGTCCTCCTCGTCTCTGGCCAGCATGCAGCCGACGATCGCCATCCGGGTCACCACGCCGCGGTACTCGCCGGCGTCGACCAGGAACAGGTAGGAGCTGTTGTAGCGCTCCATGATCGCCAGCCCCTTGATCAGCGGCGAGCCGGCGCTGATCGTCGCCCGGCTCTCGAGCACATAGCCGCTCGCCTCCTCGGCGAGGATGGCGCGACGCCGCGCCTCGGGCAGGTCGACGTTATCGATGTTGTCGCCCAGATAGTGGGCCGCGCCGACCAGAAAGTCGGGGATGCAGGTGTGCTTGACGATATGACGCAACGATACGCGGCCGCAGATCCGCCCCTCGGCATCGGCATAGGGCAGCCCGCCGACGCTGCAGCGCACGCACTCGCGAAACACCTCGCGCAGGGTCATGCCGGGCCTGACCACCAGGGTCGGGACGGCAAGTTCGATCAGTTTCATGGAGATTCAGCCTTCCGCTTCGGGTGACCCCGGATCGCGCGTCGATCCGGGGCTGGACGCGCCCCGCAGGCCCAGGAGCAGGGTCCGTGTCGCAGGGCGCCGCGGCACGAACCGCGCGGCGGAGGCAGGGACGAGGTTGGGCTCACGCCCGTGTCAGCGCCGTGGCGGCATCGCCCGTCGTCGCAGGTCGTGAGCGAACCCGCCCGTCGCGCCATGGACAGCGTCGGGACAAGAGGTGTCGGGGTCGGCTCGGATCGCGCGATCACGCATGCGGGTCGAGATGTCGCGCGATCAGTCTAGCACCCGAGCGCACCGGTCGTCGCACAGGCCTCGTCATCGAAATAGGCCAGCCCCTCGAGCAACTCGCTCACTCCCGCCTCGACGATGGTGATGCCGTGACGTGCACAGAAGCGTCGCGCCCTGGGTGTGGGCTCGGGGATCAGCGCCCAACCCGCGGGCGAGCCGGCGCCGTGGGTCAGCTCGGTGACCAGCATCCGCTCGGTGTCGCGATCGAGGTTGAGCCCCAGCAGCAGATAGCGCAGCCCGCGCCGGCGGGCCTTGACGAACGCGGGGATGGCGAAGCCGCCCATCAGCTCGGTGAGATAGTCGACGAAGTCGGCGTCCGAGGCGATATAGGTCGATCCCGGCTCGGGGCTGCCGAGCGGCTTGAACAGCACCGGCAACGCCGGATCGACCGCGTCCTGATCGACCTCGCGATAGCCGACACCGTCATGCACATGAATGCGAAAACGGTAGTCCGTCCCCCCCATCCGGGCGATGCCGCGCACCAGCACGTGCGGCCGGTCGGCATAGAGGTGCTGGAGCTGGAGATCGCGATTGAGATCGATGACATAGCCGGGACCGGTCCCGGTCAACCAGGCGTGCAGCGGCGCCTGCGTCCACGCCCGCCCCGCGTAGGTGGCATCGAGGAAGCGCTGTACCGCGCCGCGCCCGCGCTTGAGTTCGACGCTCATCGCCGCACGCGAGAACTCCCACATCAGCCGCCGCGACATCGGCCGTCCGCCGTTGAGCGCGAGGATCAGCGAATCGCTGTCGGCCGGGATCGGCTCGCCGCGCTCGCGATCGACCACCCCGGCAAGCGCGCCGGGTCCCAGGCAGGGCACCAGCTCGCCCCGCGCCAACGCATCGACGATGGACTCCAACAGGCTCGACATCAGGACCTCCGTGGCTGCAATCCGATACTCACGGAAGCCAATGCAAATCCAGGGCCAGCGTGTCGCCCCAGCCGTTCGCCACGCCGTATCGGTGCCCGGTACCGCACCTCGGACCGGATCACCGCCGAGCACCGCGGCTCGAATCCAGCGCGTTCCGACCATCATCGAGCGGGCCAACCCCGACAAAGCGTCGCAAACCCCACAGCCGCCGCTGGCTGGCGCGCGCCGGTTTCGGCTAGCATGCCTCGATCGCCCGACAGCCCCTGGACAGCCCGACCGATGACGCCCTCCCCATCCGCCCTCGCCAACCTGCTCGCCGAGCGTCTCGCCGCCACCGCCGACCTGCTCGAGCGCACCCGCGCCGATCACGTGCTGCTCGAGGGCTGCGTGCGCGCAGCTTCGCGCACCGCCGAGGCGATCGCCGCCGGCGGCACCCTGTTCATCTGCGGCAACGGCGGCAGCGCCGGCGAGGCCACCCACCTCAGCGGCGAGCTGATCGGCCCCTTCGCCGACAAGACCCGCCCGGCGCTGCCGGCGATCGCACTCGGCTTCGACCCCAGCGCCGCTACTGCGGTGGCCAACGACTTCTCCTTCGACGAGATCTTCGCCCGTCAGCTCGCCGGGCTCGCCCGGCCCGGCGACGTGCTCTGGGCGCTGACCACCAGCGGGCGCTCGCCGAATGTGCTGCGTGCCCTCGAGGTCGCCGCCGAGCGCGGGCTCTACGGCGTGCTGCTCACCGGCGCGCTGCCCGCCGAGGCCGCCCCACGCGGTGTCGATCAGGTGCTCGCAGTACCCTCGACCGAGACCCCGCGGGTGCAGGAGCTGCACCTGATGCTCGGTCACTTCCTCTGCGAGGCAGTCGAGGCGCTCGCCACCCCCAGCTCCAGGGCATAGAGCCAGGGCCAGCGCTTGCCGGTGACATAGAGCAGGTCCTGCTCGGGGGCATAGGCGATGCCGTTGAGCACGTCGGCCTCGGGGGGACGTTGTGCGCGCGGCCACAGCGCGCTCAGGTCCAGGGTCGCGGTCACCGCCCCGCTCACGGGGTCGATCCGTACCAGCCGGTCACTGCGCCAGACATTGGCCCAGATCCCCGCCGGGGTGTACTCCAGCTCGTTGAGCCAGCGCACCGGGCGGCCCCGCTCGCGCACCAGCACACGGCGCCGGATCACGCGCCGCTCGGGATCCATGAAGCTCAGAGAGGCACTGCCGTCGCTGATGATCCAGTCGCGCCCGTCATGGGTGATGCCCCAGCCCTCGCCGGGGAGGGTGAAGCGATCGACCGGGGTGAGGGTCGCGCGGTCGTAGATCAGCCCGACCCCGGCACGCCAGGTGAGCTGCACGATCCGATCCTCCCAGGGGGTGATGCCCTCGCCGAAGAGGCGCTCGGGCAGGTCGTGACGCTGCAGCACCCGGCCACTGGCGAGCGCCACCCGGCGCAGCGACGAGCCGCCATACTCGCCGGTGCCCTCGAACAGCGCGCCGTCGGCGAAGGCCAGCCCCTGGGTGAAGGCCCCGGGGTCGTGGGCGAAGCGCGCCACCACCCGATAGTCGAGCGCGACGACGGCGCCCCCGTCACCCGAGTCAGCGACATCACAACCCGTCACCATCAGGACGAGCAACAACCGCCACCACCCGGTCCTCGCCCGCTGAGTCAGCGTCGCCACGCTCGTCCGTCCATGTCCCAGAGCATGCCCTGCTCGGTGTCCGTCCGGCTAGTCGCCGTCGCCGAGACGCTGATAGTCGCTGCGCGAGCCGGTCAGATCCCAGGCGAAGGTACAGTCGAGAGACGAGAGCACCGCGATCAAGCCGGGCTCGCCGTCCTCGAGCATCACCTGCAACGGCGAGCGGCGTGCGAACTGGCGACTGACGCGACGCACCCAGTGGCGACGCATCTCCGGGTTGCGCGGAAAACTGGTGTGCAGCGCCGCATCGATGCGCAACAGATAGTCGGCGCGACGGGCGGTCTCGGGGTGATCGGACAGCGCCACGCGCCCCAGCTGGCGAGACCGCACCCCGGCGGGCAGTTGCAGCAGGGCGGCGATCTCACCCGCCCCCAGCTGCCAGGAACCGAGCAGGGCGATGAGTTCGCGGGTCTGGTCGAGGCGAGGATCAGACATCGGCGTCTCCAGCAGGGAGCGGCGGAAGATGAGTGGGATCGTTGACGAATCGTGTCTTATCGAGCGCCCGTTCACTGGGCGCCATGGATCCGAGAGATGGCGACCACGCGCGACCAAGACAAGGACGTCGCCCTGCCTCGAGGGATCGATGCTCAGTTAGCCGTCACTCTTCGTACGTCTTCTCGTCACTCGCTCGCAACCTCGTGTCCGGATTGGGCATTTCCGCATTCGTCGAGCTTGTGGATAACTTTGTGCACAAAACTGGCGCAACCGCCTCCGATTCTCACCCAAGCTCATCCCAAATCTGATCGTCACCATATCAAGCAAACAAAAAATAATTAACAAAATCAAAATTATAAGAACACAAAAAATCTTCTCCACCGCATCAACCCAAGGCCTCCGGGAATCGTGCGAGCGGGGCTTGACAGATGTGAACAACCCACAAAAACATCCCATACTCCAAGCTCCGTGCCACCCCACGGCATCCATCGGGCAGGCCCATCGAGATCACAGCACACGAACAAATCGATCGGTGAGCAGCCCTCTACCATCGTTCTGATGCCGGATCGTCGGCATGCCGGAAACCGACTCGGGCTTGGAACTCGCGGTCACGATCCGTATATTTTCAAGTGAGAGTCCCCACTGCCCTCGCCCGAATCCGCCCGTCGGCGCCCACCGCAACGCCCGACGATCCATCCACGCCATTCGGACAGGACGCGCACCAAGATGACAGCGAACGCCCCTCTCGAGCCCTTGCGCGCCCACGTCAGCGCGCGCATCGTCGGCCAGCACGCCTTCGTCGACAGCATGCTGATCTGTCTGCTCAGCGACGGCCACCTGCTGGTCGAGGGCATGCCGGGATTGGCCAAGACCTCGGCGGTCAAGGCGCTCGCCGAGGGGCTCGAGGGCGACTTCCACCGCATCCAGTTCACCCCCGACCTGCTGCCCTCGGACCTGATCGGCACCGACATCTATCGCCACGAGCGCGGCGAGTTCGAGTTCCGTCAGGGACCGCTGTTTCACAACGTGCTGCTCGCCGACGAGATCAACCGCGCCCCGGCCAAGGTGCAGTCGGCGCTGCTCGAGGCAATGGCCGAGCGCCAGATCACCGTCGGCCAGCGCACCTATCCCCTGCCCGGGCTGTTCATGGTGCTGGCGACCCAGAACCCGGTCGAGCAGGAGGGCACCTATCACCTCCCCGAGGCCCAGCTCGACCGTTTTCTGATGCAGGCGGTGGTCGACTACCCCAGTCGCGACGAGGAGCTTGCCATCCTCTCACTCGACCAGCGCCGCCACACCGAACCCAGTCCACCGCCAGACCAGCTGCTCAGTCAGGCCGAGCTGCAGCACGCCCGCGCCGAGGTCGCCGCGCTGCACCTCGACCCCAAGCTCGAGGGCTATGTCGTCGATCTGGTACAGGCCACCCGCGACCCCGGTCGCTACCACCCCGACCTGGCGCGCTGGTGCCGCTTCGGCGCCTCGCCACGGGCGAGCATCGCCCTGGCCCGCTGTGCTCGCGCCCGCGCCTGGCTCGACGGCGAGCGCTTCGTCGCCCCGCACCACATCCAGGCGGTGGCCCCGGAGATCCTCCGTCACCGCCTCCTGCTCAGCTTCGAGGCCGAGGCCGAGGGGGTCACCACCGACACCCTGATCGAGCGCCTGCTGGCCCTGGTCGCCATTCCCTGAGCGCCGCCATGCAGCAGCCCGGCGTCCGTCTCGACGACCTGCTCGAACTGCGTCACCAGGCCCGCGCCCTGGGCCTGCCCGCGCACCACCTGGTCAACTCGCCCTTCGCCGGGCTCTACGCCTCGGTGTTCCGGGGCGCCGGCATCCACTTCGAGGAGGTGCGCGAGTACCGCGCCGGCGACGACATCCGCTACATGGACTGGAAGGTCACCGCGCGCACCGACACCCCGCACCTCAAGCTCTTCCGCGAGGAGCGCGAGCGCGCCGTGCTGCTCTGCGTCGAGCGTGGCGCGCACCTCGAGTTCGGCACCCGCAACACCTTCAAGTCGGTACAGGCGGCACGCGCCGCAGCACTGATCGGCTGGGCCGCAAGCCGACTCCACGACCGCGTCGGCGGACTGGTGTTCGGCACCCCGGCGCCGCGCATGCTGCGCCCGGCGCGGGGGCGACGTGCGCTCTGGCAACTGCTGCGCACGCTCGCCGAACCGCTCGCCCCCGGATCGCCGACCACGCCGGTGACCGAGACCCTGCGCCGCGCCGCCGCTGGACTGCCGCCGGGCTCGCTGCTGTTCCTGGTCGCCGATCTCGACTGCGAGCGACCGGGGTTCGAGACCCTGCTCGGCGAGCTGCGTCAGCGCCACACCCTGGTGCTGCTCGCGCTTGACGACCCGGCCGATCGCGAGATCCCGGCGATGGGCCGGGTCGGCTTCGTCGGCCCCGACGGTCGCCGCCATCAGCTCGACACCGACGACCCCGTTGCTCGCAACGCCTATCGCGCGGCCTGGGAGGTGCGACGCGCGCGACTGCGCGCCAATGCCCACCGACTCGGACTGATCCTGATCCCGATCGCCACCGACAGCGAGATCCATCTGGCACTGAGCCACGGGCTGGCACGCCACGCTCGGTCGAGGGCACACCGATGATCGAGCACGGCGGACTACGCGACATCCACGACATCGACGCCGTCTCCTGGTGGCCGCCGGCCCCCGGCTGGTGGCTGCTCGCGTTCGCCCTCGGACTCGGCGGCTGGCTGCTGTGGCGCGAGCGCGCACCGCTCGGTCGTGCGATCGTCGGGCTCGCACGCAGCCACAGCGGCTGGCGTGTCGACGCCCGCAGACGACTGCACGCACTGGCGCGTCGCGAGCGCGCCGGCGAGGACCCGAGCCGACTGCTCGCCGAGTTCTCCGAACTGCTGCGCCGCATCGCCATCGCCCGCTGCGGGCGCGACGGCGTCGCCGGGCGCTGCGGCCAGTCCTGGCTGGAGTGGCTCGAACGCGCCGACCCGGCGGGCTTTCCCTGGCGCGAGCACGGCCAGGCGCTGATCGGCGCACGCTACGCCCCCCCCGGACAGCCCCCCATGCCACCACTCGCGCCACTGATCGCAGCAACCCAGGCCTGGACCCGGGCCGCACCCTGCCGGGAGGGCGGCGATGCTTGAGTTCCACTGGCCCTGGGCCGCGCTCGCACTGCCGCTGCCCTGGCTGCTGCCACGGCTGCGACGACGCCGGACCGGATCCGACCCGACGCCGCCGCGACCGACCACCCCGGGACTGCGCCACCCCCACCCCGAGCGGTTGCGCGCGGTCTTCGCCGCAGGCGGCGACGGCACCGGCGGCGCGGCGCGCCTCGACCGGCTGCTGTGGCTGCTGCTGTGGCTGGCGCTGGTCGCCGCGCTCACCCGACCACAGTGGCTCACCCCGCACACCGAGATCAGCACCCCGGGCTACGACCTGATGCTCGCCGTCGACGCCTCGCACTCGATGGCCGCGCTCGATCTCGGCGACGGACGCCAGCTCGATCGCATGCAGGTGGTGCGCACGGTGATGGATCGTTTCGTCGCCGGGCGTGGCGGCGACCGCGTGGGGTTGATCCTGTTCGGCGCCCAGGCCTTCGTGCTCGCGCCGCTGACCCTCGACCGCACTGCGGTGCGCCAGCAGCTCGCCGGCCTGGTCCCCGGGATCGCGGGCTCGGCCACCGCGCTGGGCGATGCCATCGCACTCGGCACACTCAAGCTGCGCGAGCGTCCCGAGGGCTCGCGGGTACTGCTGCTGATCGCCGACGGCGACAACAACGCCGGCAGCTTCGACCCGCGCGAGGCGGCGCGACTGGCCGCGCAGTACGGCATCCGCATCCATGTCATTGGCGTCGGCAGCCAGCAGCAGCGCATCCCGATCCGCGAGGAGGGACAGATCCGCTATCGCGACGACCTCACCATGGACGAGGAGACGCTGCGCGCGATCGCCGCCCTCACCGGCGGCGATTATTTCCGCGCCACCGACGGCGATGCCCTGGCGCGCATCTCGGCGCAGATCGACGGACTCGAGAAGACCGCGAGCGAGGCACGCACCCTCTACCTGCCCCAGCCGCTCTACCGCTGGCCGCTGCTGCTCGCGCTGGCGGCCTTGCTCGCGCTGAGGATCCGGGATCGCGGGGTGGTGTCATGAGCGCCGCCGGACCGCACCTGGCCGAACCGCTGTGGCTGCTCGGGCTGCTGGCGATCCCGGCGCTGTGGTGGTGGCGACGCCGCCGCTCGCCGCTGGCAGGCGCGCCGACGGCGTTGCGCGCCTATGCCGACGCCCATCTGCTGCCGCACCTGCTGGTCACGCCACCGACGCCGGGCCGACGGGGCCACCCACTGCGCCGCTGGGCGCTGCTCTGGGCCCTGCTGATGCTCACCCTCGCCGGGCCGCGCTGGGGCTATCAGGAGGTACGACTGTTCCACCCCGGCAATCACCTGCTGGTGCTGCTCGACGTGTCGCGCTCAATGCGCTGCACCGACCTCGCCCCCGACCGGCTCGGGCGCGCCCGTCAGGAACTCGAGGACCTGATCCGCGCCAATCGCCATCACCGTCTCGGGCTGATCGCCTTCGCCTCGGTCCCGCACGTGCTCGCCCCGATCACCGAGGACAGCGCCACCCTGCTCTCGCGCCTGCCCGTGCTCGCCACCGACCTCGCTAGCCCGCAGCTCCAGGGCAGCAACCTCGAGGCCGCGCTCGAACGCGCCGCACAGCTGCTCGACCCGCTGCCGGCCGAGGGCGCGCGCGCCATCCTGCTGATCTCCGACGGCGACTTCGCCACCCCGCTGCCGCTCGAGCAGGTACGCGCGCTCGCCGCACGCGGCATCCGTCTGCACGTCCTCGGCGTCGGCACCGAGCAGGGCGCCCTGGTGCCCGCGTCCCAGGGCGGCTGGGTGCGCGACCCCATGGACCCGACCCGCCAACCGGTGCGCTCAACGCTCGAACCCGAGCGGCTCGAGGCGCTCGCCGTGGCCGGTGGCGGGCGCTACCGCGAAGCGGTCCACGGCGAGACCGACACCCGCGCACTGCTCGATGCCAGTGCCGAGCGGGCGCGATCCGCCGCTGCCGGTGACGAACGCACGCGGATCTGGAACGAGCGCTTCTGGATCCCCCTGATCGTCCTCGCGCTGCTGGTGCTGGCCGAATTCCGCCATCCCTGGCGGCATCCCGGGGGTGGGTCTTGAGCAGGCGCACGATACTCGTGCTGCTGCTCGGTCTCGGCACCCCGGCGGGCGCCGCCGACTGGTTCGAGAACCGTGCCCAGCGCGCCTATGGCGACTATCTCGCCGGCGACTACGCCGCCGCCGCCGAGGGCTTCAGCGATCCCTACCGACGCGGTGTCGCACTCTATCGCGCCGAGCGCTACCAGGAGGCCGAACGCGCCTTCACCGAGGCCGCCGAGAACGGTGGGCACGGCGGCGCGGCGCACTACAACCAGGGCAACGCCCGCTTCCAGCTCGGCGACTACGCCGGCGCCGTCACCGCCTACGGCGAGGCGCTGCGGCGCGACCCCGAGGACGCCGACGCCGCGCACAACCTCGCCCTCACCCGCGCCCTGCTCGCCCGGCTCGAACCCGAGGAGGAGGAAGAGGAGGAGGAGGACGAGGACGAGAACCAGGAACAGCAGGAACAGCAGGAACAGCAGGAACAGCAGGAACAGCAGGAACAGCAGGAACAGTCTGAAGCATCGGAGCAGTCGGAGCAGTCGGAGCAGTCGGAGCAGTCGGAGCAGTCGGAGCAGTCGGAGCAGTCGGAGCAGTCGGAGCAGTCGGAGCAGTCTGGTCAGGGTGATCGATCGGAGGACGCGGGTCGAGCCGAATCGACGACGGCGGGCAACGGGGAGGACGACGGCGAGACTGGAGCGGACGACGGAACCGGCGACGGTGCGGACGACGACGACCGCGAGCACACCGGTCGCGACGACGAGACCGAGACCGAGACCGAGACCGAGACCGAGACCGAGACCGAGACCGAGACCGACCAGGGTGACACGGACGACGCGTCCCCGGAGGCGGGGCGCGAGGACGGTGACGGCGGCGACCAGGGTCCGGCGACACCCGCCTCGGGCACGGCCCCCGAGGACGCGCGAGACCGCGGCAGCGCGGGCGAGCAGGCGCCCGACCGAGGCCCGGGCGAGCAGGGCGAGACCGGCGAGCGCGCCGCACAACCGGGCGAGGTCCAGCGGCGCGGCCCGGACGGCGCGCAGCCGGGGCTCGACCTGCCGGGGAGCGGGCCGGACGAGACGGCCCCCGGCGAGGACGACCCCTCGGCGGAGACCGGCGACCTGCCCGGGCCACTCGACCCCGACGCCACCCTGGAGCAACGACTCGAGCGCCTCCAGGGCGACCCGGCGCTGCTGATCCGCAACCAGTTCCGGCTCGAGGAGCTGCGCCGGCTGCGCGAACAACCGCTGCGCTATCGGGAGATCCGCCCATGGTGAGGTCGATCGTCCCACTCACCGCCCTCGCCCTGCTCTGGTGCGCTCAGGCCGGCGCCCAGTTCCAGCCGCCCTGGCCGCCGCCCTGGCAGGCCGGCCAACGCCCGGCCTGGCCCACTCAGCCATCGACCACCAGCCGTACCCCCGACTACCGGTTCAGCTGGTCGATCGAGACCTCGAGTCCCTATGTCCATCAGCCGGTGCTGCTGCGGCTGCGCCTGAGCGGCGATGAACAACCGACCCGGATCGGGCTCGAGCCGCCACGCCCCGGGACCGTGCTGCTGCGCCGAGTCCACGCCGAACCGCCCAGACGCGCGGGCGACGGCACCACCATCAACACCCTGGTGTTCGCCCTGCTGCCGCTGCGCCCGGGGCGGCTCGACGCCGGCCCCCTGCGGCTCAGCGGCAGCCATGCCGGCGGCGCGTTCGAGGTCGGCAGCGAGCGCCCGCTCAGGCTGCGGGTACGCCCGCCGGCGCCCGGTATCGAGCCCTGGCTACCGGCGCGCGCACTGACCCTCACCTCCAGCCTGACACCCGAGGGTCCGGTGGCCCCGGGCGAGCCGCTGAGACTGCGGCTCGAACTCTCGGCGACCGGCACCAGCGGCGAGCAGCTCCCGGTGCTCGCTGACCAGCTCGCCGGGGTCGACGGCATCCGCGTCTATCGCGAGCGCGCACAGGTCGACACCCGTCTCTCGCCCGATGGACGACAGCTCCTCGCCAGCCGCGTCGAGACCCATACCCTGGTGGCACAGCACGCCGGACGGCTGCTGCTCCCCGAGATCCGGGTGGCCTGGTGGGACATCGCGCGCGAGCGCGGCGAGCTGGCGCGCACCCCGCTACGCACCCTGCAGGTGACGGACGGCGCGCCGCCCCCCGGCCCGCGATCCACTGGCACCCGGCGTGGATGGCGGTGAGCGCGGTGCTGCTGGTGCTTACCGGCTATTGGTGGGCGGTGCTCACCCGCGCCCCGGCTGGACGCTTGGCGGGCGCGCTCGAGCGCGCCCGCCTGCATCTCCTCGGGCTCGGCGAGACACTGTGGGCGGGATTGTGGGTCGGCCTGCCCGGCGGCTGGCGGTTGCGCCTGGGGCTGCTGCGCGCGCGCACCGCCACCACCCCGGAGACCTGGCTGGCACGGCTCGCCCCGGCGCTGCCCGACGGCGGACGGCGCGGTCGACCCGAGGTGGTCGCGGCACTGCTCGCCACCGCACCCGGCGCCGATCACACCGCGCTGACGCGGCTGGTGGCGCGACTGGAGGCGGCGCGCTACGGCGCCCAGCGGGTGGTGTTCAGCCGCTGGCAGCGCGCGCTGGCGCGCCGACTCGCCAGCGGACGACGCGCACACCGCCCGGCTCGCCCGAGGCGGCGCGGCGGGCTGCCGCCGCTCAACCCGCCCGGCTGAGGCGCCGTCCCAGCCCCTGGCTCAGCCCGGCGAGCAGGATCCAGTACATCAGCCAGTCGTGACGCACCATGCGGTAGTTGGTCAGCTCCCACAGCAGCAGATAGCACCAGAGCGCGATCAGCAGTGCGCGCAGCAGGCGATCATCGGCGCAACCGCGCCAGAGCGCGGTCAACAGCGCCAGGATGAGCAAGGCACCGCAGAGCAAGCCGACGACGCCGAACTGCACCAGCACCTCGAGATAGGTGTTGTGCAGATGACGCAGCGCCACCCCGGCGCCGTCGCGCACCCCGGGGTCGCCGCTGAGGTCCATCAGCCATTGGCTCAACCCCGGCCCCCAGCCGAACCAGGGCTGATCGAGCCACAGCGAGAGCCCGATCAGCTGGGCGCTCCAGCGCTGGCCAAGCGAGGAGGCGGCGGTGCCCTCGCGCGCACCGCTGATCCAGGCCAGGTCCTCGCGCATGCGCCACAGCAGGTCGTCGGCCTGGAAGGCGACCAGCACCAGCACCACCGCGGCGAGCACGGCGACCCACAGCGCGCGGCGCAGCACCCGACCATCGAGCCGGGCGCGCGTCGGGGCGGCGAGCACCAACCCGAGCAGCAGCGCCGGCAGCCAGGCGACCCAGCTGCCGCGCGACTGGCTCTGCAGGAAACCGAGGGCGAACAGGCCCAGCAACAGCCCCCAGGCCAGGATCAGCGACCAACGGGTGATCGGGCGGGCGGCACGCGCGAGCAGGCGCTCGCGCATCAGCATCAGCCCGAGCAGGGCCGAGCCGGTATAGAGTCCGGTGGCGATGGCGGTGAAGCCGTACTGATCGCGCTCGCCGAGGAAGGCGCCCGGGTCGCTCGCCAGCAGCCCCCAGTCGAGCCGCCACAGCATCCCCAGGGCGAGCCCGGCGAGGGCCAGCCCGAGCAGGCGCAGGGCGCGTGGGCGCTCAGCGGCGAGGAAGTGGGCGAAGGGGATGAACAGCAGCAGCTTGCACCAGTCGAGCGCACTCTCCCACAGCAGCCCGTGTGGCACCGACGGATCGAACGCGGCGACGGCGGCGCGCGCCACTACCAGCAGACAGAGCGCCACCACCGCCAGGGACGCGGGCGACCAGTGCCAGGGGGCGCGGGGCGCGGGCGGCGCAAGCACGAAGGCCAACGCCAGCCCGACCATCGCAATCGAGGCGAGCGCGGTGGAGAGAAAGGCACTGGCGGCGAGCAGATAGAGCATCGCCACCCCGGCGCGCTCGGCCAGCGCGCGCGTGGTGATCGGTGTCGGATTGGGCATCGCGTCGGTTCCGGCTAGGGACGGGATCGGCGCCGCCGGCGGGGGGCGGGCGGCGACAGGCGCTCGGCGGGCAAGCATAGCAGGAATCCGGCCAACCTCGGAGCCGATGATGAAAACAGCACTCGCGCGGCGTTCGAGCGATGGTATGCTTGAGCGCTGCGATCCGATCAACGCCTCGCATTCTCAATACTCATCATGAACCTGACACTCGTCGTCCTCGTCCCCTTTCTGGGGGCCGCTCTGACCGGGTGGGTCTCTCGTTACGGACGTTTGCGCTCGGCCTGGATGGCCGGGGCGGTGACCGCCCTGGCGCTGGCCTGCCTGCTGCCGAGCCTGCCGGTGCCCTTTGCCGGCGAGACCCTGATTCAACGCCTGCCCTGGATGCCGGGGCTGGGGCTCGACCTGGTATTCCGTCTCGACGGTCTCGGGCTGCTGTTCGCCCTGATGATCCTCGGCATGGGCCTGCTGGTCATCCTCTATGCCCGTTACTATCTCGACGCGGACGACTGCATGGGGCGTTTCTACGCCTATCTGCTGCTGTTCATGGGCTCGATGCTCGGCATCGTGCTGGCCGAGAACCTGATCCTGCTGCTGATGTTCTGGGAGCTGACCAGCCTCTCCTCGTTCCTGCTGATCAGCTATTGGCGCCATCGCCAGGACGCCCGCCAGGGCGCACGCATGGCGCTCACCGTCACCGGGCTCGGCGGCCTGGCGATGCTCGGTGGCTTCCTGCTGCTCGGCGAGATCGCCGGCAGTTACGAACTCTCGGTGATCCTCGCCTCGGGCGATGCGATCCGCGCCCACCCGCTCTACACCCCGATGCTGGTGCTGGTGCTGCTCGGCGCCTTCACCAAGTCGGCGCAGTTCCCCTTCCACTTCTGGCTGCCGCGGGCGATGGCCGCGCCGACCCCGGTGTCGGCCTATCTGCACTCGGCGACCATGGTCAAGGCGGGCATCTTCCTGCTCGCGCGGCTGTTCCCGGCGCTCTCGGGCACGCCGCTGTGGAGCGCGCTGGTGATCGGCGCCGGACTCACCACCCTGCTGATCGGCGCCTGGATCGCGCTGTTCAAGCACGACCTCAAGGGGCTGCTGGCCTACTCGACGGTCAGCCATCTCGGTCTGATCACCCTGCTGTTCGGCATCGGCACCCCGCTGGCGGCGGTCGCCGGCGTCTTCCACATCATCAACCACGCCACCTTCAAGGCCTCGCTGTTCATGGCCGCCGGCATCATCGATCACGAGTGCGGCACCCGTGACATGCGCCGGATCAACGGGCTGTGGCGCTTCATGCCCTATACCGCCACCCTGGCGATGGTGGCCTCGGCGTCGATGGCCGGGGTGCCGCTGTTCAACGGCTTCCTCTCCAAGGAGATGTTCTTCGCCGAGGCGGCCAACTTCTTCGACCAGAGTGCCTGGAGCTGGGTGCTGCCGGTGACCGTAGTGCTCGCCAGCGCGCTGGCGGTGGCCTATTCGCTGCGCTTCATCCACGACGTCTTCTTCAACGGCGAGCCGCACGACCTGCCGCGCACCCCGCACGAGCCGCCGCACTGGATGAAGGTGCCGGTGGAGATCCTGGTGGCGATCTGTCTGCTGGTCGGCATCCTCCCCGCCCTCACCGTCGAACCCTTGCTCGCAATCGCCGCCGACAGCGTGCTGCAGTGCAACTCACCGGCCCATGACCTGGCGATCTGGCACGGCTTCAACTCGGCCTTCGCGATGAGCGTGATCGCGCTGCTCGGCGGGCTGCTGATCTATGCCGCGCGCCAGCCGTTGTTCATGGTCGCCGCTCGTCACGAGGGCCTGATCGATGCCGGGGTGCTGTTCGGATCGACCCAGCGCGCGGTGATCGCCGCGGCACGCGCCGTCACCGCCGCGCTCGACACCGGCTCGCTGCAACGCATGGTGGCGCTGCTGCTGATCAGCGCGCTCGTCCTCGGCGCCGTCGGCATGCTCGGCGTCACCGCCCCGCTCACCGGCTCCGCGACCCTGGTCCCGGCCGACGGCATCAGCCTGATCGTCGCCCTCGGACTCGGCGCCGGGGCGATCGCCACCACCGCGCTGCACCGGCAGCGTTTCACCGCGCTGATCGTGATCGGGGTGCTGGGACTGCTGGTCGCGCTGATCTTCGCCAAGTTCTCGGCCCCGGACCTCGCCCTCACCCAGCTCTCGGTCGAGGTGGTGACCATCGTGCTGCTGTTGCTGGCGCTCTACTTCCTGCCCCAGCACACCCCGGCCGAGTCCTCGCGCGTGCGCCGTGTCCGCGACCTCGCGCTCGCCGCGCTCGCCGGCCTCGGCACCACGGCGCTCGCCTGGGGCATCCTCACCCGCCCCGGCGAGACCATCTCCGGGTACTTCCTGGAGCACAGCGTGCCCGGCGGTGGCGGCAGCAACGTGGTCAACGTCATCCTGGTCGACTTCCGTGGCTTCGACACCCTCGGCGAGATCACCGTGCTGGCGCTCGCGGGACTCGGCATCTACGCCATGCTCAAGGGTCTGCGCCTGCCCGGAATGACGCTCGACCCCCATGGCCACCCCTGGAACTGGGACCTGCACCCGAGCATCATGGCCGCGCTCACCCGGCTGCTGCTGCCGCTGGCACTGCTGGTCTCGGCGTTCATCTTCCTGCGCGGTCACAACCAGCCCGGCGGCGGCTTCATCGCCGGACTGATCACCGCCGTGGCGCTGATCATGCAGTACCTGACCAATGGCGTGGAGTGGACCCACCGCCGGCTCAACGGCAACATGCACCCGCTGATCGCCGCCGGCCTGCTGGTGGGCACCCTCACCGGCATGGCGAGCTTCGTCTTCGGCTATCCCTTCCTCACCTCGACCTTCAGCCACGTGCACTGGCCGCTGGTCGGCGACTTCGAGCTGGCCTCGGCGATGGCCTTTGACCTCGGCGTCTATCTGGTGGTGGTCGGCTCGACCCTGCTGATCCTGATCCATCTCGGGCTGATGCGCAGCGCCGCCACCCAGGAACGAGACTGACTGATATGGAAGCCCTGATCTCCATTCTCATCGGCCTGCTCACCGCCTGCGGGGTCTATCTGGTGCTGCGCGCCCGGACCTTCCCGGTGGTGATGGGCCTGACCCTGCTCTCCTACGGGGTCAACCTGTTCCTCTTCGCCACCGGTCGACTGACCATCGGTCAGCCGGCGGTGATCGACGCCCAGGCGCCCGGCTATGCCGATCCGCTGCCCCAGGCGCTGGTGCTCACCGCCATCGTTATCAGTTTCGCGATGACCGCCTTCGTGATCATGCTCTCGCTCAAGGCCCGCGCCGAACTCGGCAACGACCATGTCGACGGTCAGGTCGACGAGGAGGGACGCGCGTGAGTCATCTGGTGATCCTCCCGCTGCTGCTGCCGTTGCTCGCCGGCGCCCTGTTGCTGCTGGTGCGCCGCACCCTGCCGCTGACGGTACGGCGGCGGCTCAATCTGGTAGCACTGCTCGCCCAGGTCGGAGCAGCGCTGGCGCTGCTGCTCGCCGTCGCCGACGGCAGCGTGCTGACCTATCAGCTCGGCGACTGGCCGGCGCCCTATGGCATCGTCCTGGTGGCCGATCGGCTCAGCGCCTGGATGGTGTTGCTGACCGCCTTGCTCGCGCTGTGCGCGCTGCTCTACGCGATCCGCGGCAGCGATGCCGGCAGCCGTCACTTCCAACCGCTGTTCCAGCTGCAGCTGTTCGGTCTCAGCGGCGCCTTCCTCACCGGCGACCTGTTCAATCTGTTCGTCTTCTTCGAGGTGCTGCTGCTGGCCTCCTACGGCCTGCTGTTGCACGGCGGCGGCACCCAGCGCACCCGCGCCGGGCTGCACTTCGTGGTGGTCAACCTGGTCGGCTCGACGCTGTTCCTGTTCGCCGCGGGGACCCTCTACGGCGTCACCGGGACGCTCAACATGGCCGATCTCGCCGGCAAGCTCGCCGCCCTCGACCCCGACGAACTCGGGCTGGCTCGTGCCGGCGCGCTGCTGCTGTTCGCGGTGTTCGCGCTCAAGGCCGCGCTCTTCCCGCTCTATCTGTGGCTACCCACGGCCTATGCCGCGACCTCGGCGCCGGTGGCGGCACTGTTCGCGGTGATGACCAAGGTCGGGATCTACGCCATCCTGCGCATCCAGACGCTGTGGTTCGGCGATGGCGCCGGGGGGTTGGCCGGACTGCTCGATCCCTGGCTGTTGCCGCTGGCGCTGGTGACCATGGCGCTCGGCAGCCTCGGTGCCCTGGCGAGCACCACGCTGCGGATCCAGATCGGCTATCTGGTGCTGGTCTCGATCGGGGTGCTGCTGACCGCCATCGCGCTCGGCGATCGCGACAGCATCGCCGCCGCACTCTACTACCTGGTCCACACCACGCTCGCCACCGGCGCCTTCTATCTGCTCGCCGAGGGCATCGCCCGACGCCGCGGCGCAGCCGGCGACCGGCTGATCGACGCCCCGTCGATGCCCCATGCCGGACAGGTCGGCACACTCTTCTTCATCGCCGCGATCCTGGTGGCGGGGCTGCCGCCCTTCTCCGGCTTCCTCGGCAAGCTGATGGTGCTGCGTGCCGCGCTCGACGACCCGGCGATGGCCTGGATCCTCGCCGTAGTACTGACCTCGGGGCTGCTCGGCATCGTCGCCCTGGCGCGCAGCGGCAGCCTGCTGCTGCTGCGCGCCGGTCCCGGCGAACCGCCAGCGGCCACGCCCGGGCGCGCCGAGCTGCTGCCCGCCACTGCGCTGCTCGCGCTGTGCATCGGACTGACACTGGGGGCCGGTCCGCTCAGCGCCTTCACCCAGGCCACCGCCGAGCAACTGCTCGCGCCCGAGCACTATGTCGAGACGGTGCTCGGCGGCGATCGCGATATGGAGGCCCGTGCACGATGAAGCTGCGACTGCTGCCCCATCCACTGCTCACCCCGGCGCTGACGGTGATCTGGCTGCTGCTGGTCAACAGCCTGTCACTCGGCCAGCTGCTGCTCGGCCTGCTGCTCGGCTGGCTGATCCCGATCTTCACCCTGCGCTTCTGGCCCGATCGGGTACGGATCCATCGACCACTGACGCTACTGCGCTTCGTGCTGGTGCTGCTCTACGACATCCTGGTCGCCAACCTGGGAGTGGCCTGGCTGATCCTGCGCGGCCCGCGTCGGGTACGACCGGGCTTCGTCGAGGTGCCCTTGGCGCTGCGCTCCGAACTCGGTATCAGCCTGCTGGCCAATACCATCTCGCTGACTCCGGGGACGGTCTCGGCCTGGCTGAGCCCGGATCGCGCTACCCTGGTGGTGCACGCGCTCGACGTGGACGATCCCGAGGCGCTGGTCGCAACCATCAAGCAGCGCTATGAAACCCCGTTGCAGGAGGTCTTCGAACCATGCTGAGCACCGCTGTGAGTATCGCCTTCCTGCTGGTGGCCGCAGCCTTCGTGATGGCGCTGCTGCGCCTGCTCTACGGCCCCGATCAGCCGGACCGCATCCTCGCCCTCGACACCCTGTATGTGAACACCGTGGCGTTGCTGGTGTTGCTCGGCATCCATCTCGGCAGCGCGCTCTATTTCGAGGCCGCGCTGCTGATCGCGATGATGGGGTTCGTCGGCACCGTGGCGCTGTGCAAGTATCTGTTGCGCGGCGATATCATCGAGTGAGGCCAAGATGCTCGAAATCATCCTCTCGGCGCTGATCCTGCTCGGCGCGCTCTTCACCTTCATCGGCTCGCTCGGACTGGCGCGGCTCGAGGACTTCTATACCCGGCTGCACGGCCCGACCAAGGCCACCACGCTCGGTGTCGGCAGCCTGCTGATCGCCTCGATGGTCTATTTCAGCACCCGTGGCGAGGGGCTGAGCCTGCACGAACTACTGGTGACGCTGTTTCTCTTCATCACTGCGCCGGTGAGCGCCCACCTGCTGGCCAAGGCCGCGCTGCACCTGCGACTGCGCTCGATCGCGCCGGTACCGCCGCGCGCCGAGGCCAGCGATCCGCGCCAGGCCAATGCCAGCGGAGATTCAGCCACCCCCCCTCAGGGCTAGCAGGAAGCGCTCGAGCGCCGCCACCTCGAGCGGATGCGAGAACAGATAGCCCTGCCCGGTATGGCAGCCCTCGCGGGTGAGGAAGTCCTGCTGTTCGCGCGTCTCCACGCCCTCGGCCAGCACCTCCAGCGAGAGGCTGCTGGCGAGCGCGATGATGGCCTTGGCGATGGCCACGTCGTTGGCGTCGTCGGGGATGTCGGAGACGAAGGACTTGTCGATCTTGAGCTTGGTGAGCGGCAACCGCTTGAGCTGGGTCAGCGAGGAGTAGCCGGTCCCGAAGTCGTCGATGGCGATCTTGACGCCGAGCGCACGCAGCGCGCCGAGCACGTGCCGGGTGCGCTCGATCGAGCGCATCATCGTCGACTCGGTGATCTCCAGTTCGAGTCCCGCCGGTGACAGACCGGTGCGGGTGAGGATACCGCCGACCATCTCGCTGAGCGCGTGCTGATCGAACTGCTTGGGCGAGAGGTTGACGCTGATCAGCACCTGCTCGTCGAGCAGCCCGCCCTGCTGCCAGGCACGCATCTGGGTGCAGGCATGCTCGAGGATCCACTCACCCATGACGATGATGATCCCCGACTCCTCGGCCAGGGGGATGAACTTGCCGGGCGAGACCAGCCCCATCTCGGGATGACGCCAGCGCACCAACGCCTCGAGCCCGCGCAGCTCGCCGCTCACCAGGTCGAGCTGCGGCTGGTAGAAGAGTTCGAGTTCATCGCGCTCCAGGGCACGGTGCAGGCTCGATTCGAGCAGCACCCGCTCGAAGGCGCGCGCGGTGAGTTCCTCGGAGTAGTAGCGAAAGCCGTTGCGCCCCTCGTCCTTGGCGCGATACATCGCCGCGTCGGCGTTGCGCACCAGGTCCTCGGCGCGCGCGCCGTGCTCGGGATAGAGGCTGATGCCGATGCTCGCGCCGAGGAACACCGAGTGCTCGCCGACCTCAAAGGGATCCTTGAACAGCTGCAGGATGGCGCGCGCCACCCGTGCCGCGTCGTCCTGATGGGCGATGCCGTTGAGGATCAGGGTGAACTCGTCGCCGCCCATCCGCGCCAGGGTGTCGCCCTCGCGAAACTGCGCCCGCAGCCGCCCCGCCACCACCTTGAGCACCTGGTCGCCATAGCTGTGGTCGAAGCTGTCGTTGACGTGCTTGAAGCCGTCGAGGTCGATGAACAGCACCGCCAGCCGGGTGTGCTCGCGGTGCGCCAGCCGGATCGCCTGCTCCAACCGATCGGCGAACAGCAGCCGGTTGGGCAGTCCGGTGAGCGGGTCGTGATGGGCGAGATGGGCATAGCTGTTCTCGCGCTCGCGCAATCGGTCGAGCAACTCGAGGTGGTCGCTGATGTCGCGCGAGACCTCGATGATGCCGATCACCTCGCCGGTGTCGTCGAGCAGCGGGCTGGCGGCGACCTCGTACTGACGCACGCCGCCGTCGGGCAGCCGATGGTGGCGCAGCATCTTGCACGGCTCGCCGCTCTCGAGGATGGTGCGCAATGGGCACAGCGGGTCCTCGGGCACGCAGGGATGCGGGGCGAGCTGGTGACAGCCCCACTCGTGCAGTCCGGCATCGTCGACCGCGGCGAGTCGCTGGGCGACGCGGTTCATCCGCAACACGTGGTGATCGGTACCGATCACCATGATCGGGTCGTCGATACCGTCGATCACGTGCTGCAGGAATGCGCGCTCCTCGTGCAGCGCGCGCTCGGCGAGCCGGCGCTCGGTGACGTCCTCGCCCGATGACAGGGTGCCGATCACCGTGCCCTCGCCATCGCGCACCAGGTTGTGGTGCCAGGCGATCAGCCGCTCCTCGCCACGCGCGGTCAGGATCGGACCATCGGTCAGGGCGGTCTCCGGGTGGGCGCCCGAGAGCATCTTGCGAAACAGCCCGTGACGCCGCTCGCGCTCGCCCGGCGGCAGGAAGCGGGCGAACCAGTCGAGCCCGATCAGCTCCGACTCGGCACAACCGAGCACGTTACAGCCACGCGGGTTGACCGAGAGGATGTGGCCGTCGAGGTCGAGTGCGAGGAACATCACCCCGGCGATGTCGAGATACTGCCTGGCACGGTTGCGCTCGGTCTCGGCCTGACGCTGTGCCTGCTTGAGCGCGGAGATATCGATCTGGGTGCCGACCATGCGCAGCGCGCGACCGCGCTGGTCGCGTACCAGATAGGCGCGGGACAGGACATCGACCCAGTGCCCCTCCTTGTGACGCATCCGCATCTCGAGGTCGAAGTCGTCGCAGCGTCCACTCATGTAGTCGCGCAGCCGGCGCCAGCAGCGCTCGCGATCCCTGGGGTCGACCAGCCGCTCCCAGGTCTCGAGCCGGTCGGGCAGTTGGCGCTCGGCGTAGCCGAGCATCGACTTCCAGCGCGCTGACAGATAGATCCGCCGGGTGCGCAGGTCCCAGTCGAACAGCCCGGCATCGCTGCCGCGCATCGCCAGCGCGAAACGCTCCTCACTGTCGCGCAGCGCACGCTCGTAGCAGTCGCGCTCGGTGATGTCGCGCCCGAGCACGATCAACCCCTTGCGCCGGCCGTCGTCCTCGAACACCGGCACCTTGATCACGTCGTAGACCTTGGTCACCCCGTCCGGGCGGGTGATCCGCTCCTCGGCACGCGACAGCCGGCCGGCGCGCCAGGCGATCTCGTCGCTCGACTCACAGGCGAGGAAGGCGTCGCGATAGCAGGGGTCGGTGAACTCGGCCAGCTCGGCGTCGGTCCTGCCGCGATAGTCGACGGCGGTGAGCGAGAACAGCGCGAGATCGGCGTCGTTGGCCTCCAGCCAGCGCCCCTCGCCGTCCTTGAAGCAGATGATGTCGGGGGTGGCGTTGATCAGCGAGCGCAGCCGCTGCTCGCTCTCGCGCAGCGCCATCTCGACCGCGCTGCGAGGGCCGATCTCCAGGGCGAAGGCACACACCAGGGGCTGGCCGTCGCACTCGAGCAGTGACAGCGTCACCTCGACGGCACACTCCTCGCCCTCGACGCGTCGGTGTACACCCTCACGCCGCTCGTGACGCACCTGGCGCAGACGCGCGACCAGCGCCGACCAGGCCGCGGCATCGAGGCTGGTGTCGATGCTGGCGACCGGCTGGCCGATCAGCCGCTCGCGCCCCTCGCCGGTCAACCGCTCGACGGTGGTATTGACCTCGACCAGCCGACCGTCGAGACCGGCCCAGTAGATCTCCAGGGCCGTCTGGTCGATGGCGGCTTGCGCCATGTCTTGTCGCAGCATATACCTCGGCTCCGGCGCGCGCTGATGCGCTCGGTGCGTTCCGAACCGACCAGTACATGCACAGACTTCGCCTCCAGCCCGTCGATCTCCACAGCGGGATCGAGCCGGGCACGGCCACCATCCTTGAACGCCGATGCGAAACGTGCGTGAGCCGGGATCCAGACACGCGGGTCAGGTGACGGGCGGAGACGACGACAGCGCCTCGCCCAGGGCGCTCACTCCGGGTCGCGGGTCGTCGTCTCGTCCCAGCGCCGCGCCGCGGCCTCGTCGCTGGCACGGGCCTCGACCCAGTGCTCATCCGCGCCGCTCGTCTCTTTCTTCCACAGCGGGACACGGGTCTTGAGGGCGTCGATCAGGAACTCGCAGGCACGAAAGGCCGCCGCATGATGCGCGCTACCCACCCCGACGAAGACGATCGGATCGCCCGGGGCGAGCCGACCGACCCGGTGCACCAGCACCAGATCGGTCAATGGCCAGGCCCGTTCGGCCTGCGCGGCGAGCGCTTCGAGCGCCTGCTCGGTCATGCCCGGGTAGTGCTCGAGGACCATGCCGTCGACCGCACCCTCGGCGCCGAACGTGCGCATCAGCCCGGTGAAGCTCACCACCGCGCCGACCCGCCCGTCGGTGTCGTTGAGCACGGCCTGCTCGGCCAGTGGGTCGAGTGGCTCGTGCTGTACCCGGATCTGTCGCATCGGCACCTCCGCGTCAGCCGATCGGAGCGACCCCCAGCAGCGCCCGATGCAGCCAGAACATGAATGCAAGATAGAGTACCAGACCGCCGACGATGGCGAGTGCATCGTTGAAGGACGAGGCCGGCGCGCCATAGACGGTGGGCGCCGGACGACGCTTGAGCGAGATGCGGTCGGCCACCGCCCAGGCGAGAAAGCCACCGAACAGCAGGACATCGGCCAGGGTGCCGTTGGCCAGCAGGTGCGCCAGCGCCCACAGCTTCACCGCGACGAGCATCGGGTGCTTGAGGGTGCGCTGGATACGCCCCGGCAGATAGGCCGCGAGCAGCAGGGTGAACACCGGCAGCATCAGCAGCAGATTGATATGACGCAGCCAGACCGGCGGGTCATAGAGCGGGATCGGCGCCTGACGCGCCAGCCCGTAGCCCCACACCAGCACCAGGAAACCGAACAGCGCGAACAGCCCATAGAGCGCCTTCCACGGCAACTCACCGATACGCGCCACTACGCGCGCGCGCCACTCGGGGGCGAAGATGGACACCGAGTGCCCACCGAGAAAAAGGACCAGACCCAGAATCAGGATCGCCATGCGCAACATCTCCTTCGAGCATCAGAAGCGGATGCAGATCCTATGCGATTGTCGGGCGATCGAGAAACCCGTGTGTCGGGGGACCAGGCGTCAGCCACCAGCGGTCAGCTTCCAGCCGCCAGTGGGCGCGCATGCTCGACAGTTGGTTGGCTAGCTCCCCGCTGGTGGCTAACAACTGACCGCTGGCGGCTGATCGCTGATCGCTGATCGCTGGCGGCTGACGACTGGCGGCTGGAAGCTGGAAGCTGGTGGCTGGTGGCTGGTGGCTGGTGGCTGGAAGCTGACCGCTGGCGGCTGGAAGCTGAAACTCAGCCCCGCACCGCGCTGGCGCAGAACATCGAGTAGGTGCGCTCGACACCGGCGGCGTCGGGCTTGACCAGGCGGTGGGCGGTCTCAACGCGGATCCGCTCCAGCCCGGCATCGACAAGCATCTCGGCGATTCGCTCACGGTCGAAACCGTGGTGACAGACGCCCTCGTGGTCGGCGTGGAAGCTGCCGTCCTCGCAATCGAGGTCGACCAGGAAGAGCGTTCCGCCCGGGACCAGCAGCCCCGCAAGACGCGCGATCATGGCACCGACATCGGGCACGTGATGCAGCGCCATCGCCGAGTGGATCAGGTCGAAACCACTGGCCGGGGCCGGCTCGTCGACCAGATCGACCTGACGGATGTGGAGGTTGTCGAGCCCAGCGGCCAACCGCTTGGCTTCGAGTTCGGCGAGCATCCCGGGGCTGCTGTCCCAGCCCTCGACCTCGGCGACCTCGGCGGCGAGCGCGAGCGCCGCCAGACCGGTGCCGCAGCCGTAATCGAGCACCCGCATCCCCGGGCGCGGCGCGCAATGCCCGGCCAGGGCGAGACGGACCGCCCGGGCGAGTTCCTGGATCAACGGGTTGTTGTCCCAGGTCGCGGCGACCTGCTCGAAATCGGTCCGTGGATAGGGGTTGGACATGATGATGATCTCCGGTGGATGAGGACGATCTCCAGACTAGCCGACGACCGTCTCACCAGACCTTCATCACCGACGCAACATCCGTCACCCGTGCCGCAATCGCGCCCGATAGCGACGCGGCGAACAGCCCTCGGCGACACGGAAGCGCGAGGCCAGGTGCGACGGCGAGGCGAACCCGCACTCGGCGGCGACCTCGGTGATCGAGCACTCGGAGTGCGCCAGCAGGGCGCGGGCACGCGCCAGACGCGAACGATAGATCAGCTCGCGCGGACTACAGCCGAGCCGGGTCCGCAGCAGCCGGTCGAGGGTGGCGCGCGAGACCCCGAGATGGGCGGCGATCAGCTCGCGCGAGAGCGGCTCGGCGAGATGGGTCTCGACATAGACCACCGCTTGCTCGACCAGTCGCGCGGTCCGTGCGCTGGCCGGGCGCTCGGCCAGCGCGCGCAGACAGAGACGCGCCAGCTGCTCGGCGAGCAGGCGCAGCATCGCCGCGCGTCCCGGCAGCCGCCCGAGATGCTCGCGGGCGAGCCGCTCGGCGACCGCGAGTACCTCGTGCCCCTCGACCGGCTGGAGCAGCGGCACCCGCAACGCCTCGGGGTCGAGCCCCTGGGTGGCGGCCAATGCGGCAAGCCAGTCGTCCTCGATCAGCAGCACCAGCTGGGTCGGCACGCCGCGCTGCGGCAGTGGCCGATGCAACCGCGCCGGTGGCAGCATCAGCATGCGACCACGCTCGACGCGCACCTGCCGCCCCTCGACCTCCATCCACTGATCGCCGTCGAGCACCACCAGAAACAGCCATTGCGGATGACGGTGCGGCGTCGCGACGGGCGCTCCGGAATCGACGGCGGGTGCGGCATCGGCGATCAGCAGCGACAACTCGGGACAGTCGAAGGTGCGGCACGCACAGCGCGCCTGGAAACGATTCGTCGCGCCCTCAGCCGGCGCGTGCGGCGCGGCTGAGCAGGGTGTCGAGGGCATTGGCGAAGGCCTGACGATCGCGCGCGTCGAGCGCCGCCGGCCCACCGGTCTGGACGCCGCTGGAGCGCAGCGTCTCCATGAAGTCGCGCATGTTCAGCCGCTCGCCGATGTTGTGCTTGGTGTAGCGTTCACCACGCGGATCGAGCACCTCGGCGCCCTTGGCGATGGCCTCGGCGGCGAGCGGGATGTCGGCGGTGATCACCAGGTCACCGGTACTGACCCGACGCACGATCTCGGCATCGGCCTGATCGAACCCGGCACCGACCCGGATCGAGCGGATCCAGCGCGAGGGCGGCGTGTTCAGCGACTGGTTGGCGACCAGGGTGAGCGCTACCCCACAGCGCTCGGCGGCGCGGTAGAGGATGTCGCGGATCACCCGTGGGCAGGCGTCGGCGTCGACCCAGATGTGCATCCCGCCTCCTGTACCAGTACCCAGGGCGCGATCACCAGCGCCCAGACCTCGGCCTCGCGCGCAAACCAGTCGCGCGCCTCGGCGTCCGGGATCGGGCCGACCTCGCCGGCCTCGATCGCAGCGCCCAGTGCGGCGGTGTCGTCACGGGCGATGCGCAGCGCGGTCTCGATCAGATCCAGCCCGGCGGCGACGCGGATCACCTTACCCTGGGCGAAGAAGCGCTGCAGCGACGACCAGGGCGCGCGGGCCGTCTCCTGGTTGAGCTTGGCGCGGAGCAGCGCGTCGTCCTGCTCCAGTGGGGTACCGTCGACGACGGCGGGGTCTTGCTGTGTCACGCGGGATCGACCTCGTGGAATGACGTGGGGACGCCGCGTCGGAGCGGCGTCGTTGCAATGGTTCGACCCGACGTCGTGACGCCGGACCGGATGGATCAGGCGGCGCTGACCTCGCTGTCGGCAGTATCGCCGCGCGCGCCCGCCTCCGGCGCCTCAGCCTGTGACTCGCGCACCAGGATCAGGCCACCGAGCGGGGGCAAGGCGATCGGGATCGAATAGGGGCGCCCCATCCAGCTCACCGCCTCGGTCTCGACACCGCCCTGGTTGCCGACGTTGCTGCCGCCATAGAGTTCGGCGTCGGAGTTGATCAGCTCACGATAGAAGCCGGCCTCGGGGACACCGATGCGATAGTGCTCGCGCGGCACCGGGGTGAAGTTGAACACCCCCACCGCCAGGGTCTCGCCGTTGCGGTCCTTGCGCAGATAGCTCAGCACCGACTGCGAGCTGTCGTGACAGTCGATCCACTCGAAGCCCTCGCTGGCGAAATCCTGCTGATGGAGTGCCGGCAGCGTGCGATGGCAGTGGTTGAGATCGCTCACCAGACGCTTGATGCCCTGATGCTGCGGCCGCTCGAGCAGCTCCCAGTCGAGCGCGTCGTCGAAGCGCCACTCGCGCCCCTGGGCGAACTCGCAGCCCTGGAACAGCAGCTTCTTGCCCGGATAGCTGAACATCAGGGTATAGAGCAGACGCAGGCTGGCGAATTTCTGCCAGCCGTCGCCCGGCATCTTGTCGATCATCGAACCCTTGCCGTGCACCACCTCGTCGTGGGAGAAGGGCAGCACGAAGTTCTCGGTGAAGGCATAGAGCAGGCCGAAGGTCAGCAGGTCATGATGGAAGTGGCGATAGATCGGGTCCTTGGACATGTAGGACAGGGTGTCGTGCATCCAGCCCATGTTCCACTTCATGCTGAAGCCGAGCCCGCCGAGATAGGTCGGGCGCGACACCGCCGGCCAGGAGGTCGACTCCTCGGCGATCATCAGGGTACCGGGATGACGCTCATGGGTGACGCTGTTGAGTTCACGCAGGAACTCCACCGCCTCCAGATTCTCGTTGCCGCCGTACTTGTTGGGGATCCACTCGCCGGCGTCGCGTGAGTAGTCGAGATAGAGCATCGAGGCCACGGCATCGACCCGCAGCCCGTCGAGATGGAACTCCTCGAGCCAGTAGAGCGCGCTCGAGAGCAGGAAGTTCTTCACCTCGTTGCGACCGAAGTTGAAGATCAGCGTGCCCCAGTCCTTGTGCTCGCCGAGCCGCGGATCAGCGTGTTCGTAGAGCGCGGTGCCGTCGAAGCGCGCCAGGGCGTAGGCGTCCTTGGGGAAGTGCGCCGGCACCCAGTCGAGTAGCACACCGATACCGCGCTGATGGAGATGATCGACGAAGAAGCGGAAGTCATCGGGCGAGCCGAAACGCGAGGTCGGGGCGAAATAGCCGGTGCACTGATAGCCCCAGGAGGCATCGAGCGGATGTTCGGTGATCGGCAGCAGCTCAACATGGGTGAAGCCGAGCGCCTCGACATAGTCGCCGATCTGCTTGGCCAGTACGCGATAGTTGAGAAAACCACCGTCGGCATCACGTTGCCAGGAACCGAGGTGCACCTCGTAGACCGAGAACGGGCGCTGTTGCCAGTCGGCCGTGGCACGGGCGCGCATCCAGCCGGCGTCACCCCAGCGATAGCGGGTCTCCGGGCAGAGATGGCCAGCGGTCTCGGGCCGCTCCTGGAAGGCCTGGGCGTAAGGGTCGATCTTGACCTGGACATTGCCCTGACGGTCGCGGATCTCGTACTTGTAGAGACCGCCGGGACCGAGTTCGGGGATGAACAGCTCCCACACCCCGGAGCCACCGCGCACCCGCATCGGATGGGCGCGCCCGTCCCAGGCGTTGAAGTCGCCGACCACACTCACCCGCGCGGCATTCGGCGCCCACACCGCAAAGCGCACTCCGGCGATGCCGTCGACCTGGTGGAGATGCGCGCCGAGGAAACGATAGGCGTGCCAGTGACGCCCCTCGCCGAACAGATGGAGATCGAAGTCGCCGAGCTGTGGCGGGAGACAGTAGGGGTCGTGGCTGCGATGCACCACCCCGGCAGCATCCTCCCACTCGAGCTGATAGCGCTCGGGCAGCGCCTCGGGCACGCCGCGCCAGATGAACAGATCGGTGCCCTCGATCCGGGTCATCGCGGCAGCGGCCTCGACCAGCCGCACCCGCTCGGCGCGCGGCAGGAAGACATGCACCACCAGACCGCCGTGCTCATCGAGATGGCGCCCGAGCACGCTGAAGGGGTCGTGATGACGCGCCTCGACGATGCGTTGCAGGGGATCGGGAAGGGCCCGCACGGCCTGGGTTGCGGTTGCCATATCGCTGATCTTCCTCCGCTGTCTAGCTGTGGTCGGGGTCAGTGACGGGCCCGCCGCCGGGGCCGCTGACCAGTCGAGACTGGGAACGCACGTCACCGCGCGAGCCTCGTCCGATACTCAGCAAAGATCGGGGAAATGGCTCGACGAACACGGCTCGATCCGCTCTGAAGAACGCCCTCGATGGTATCATAAGGGCACTGCTTAACATGCGGTTGCCTCAAGATTCCAGGAGGATTTCATGCCCCACAGCAACCCCCGTTTCATCAGCCGTCTCACCCGCAATACCCTGGCGCTGATCCTGGCTGGCGGACGGGGATCCCGCCTCAAGCAGCTCACCACCTGGGGTTCCAAGCCAGCGGTGCCCTTCGGCGGCAAGTTCCGCATCATCGACTTCCCGCTGTCGAACTGCATCAACTCAGGGATCCGTCGCATCGGCGTGCTCACCCAATACAAGGCGCATTCGCTGATCCTGCACATCCAGAAGGGCTGGGGCTTCCTGCGCGGCGAGTTCGGCGAATTCGTCGAGCTGTGGCCGGCGCAGCAGCGCGTGACCGAGAACTCCTGGTACGCCGGCACCGCCGATGCGGTCTACCAGAACCTCGACATCATCCGCGACCACGACCCCGACTATGTGCTGATCCTCGCCGGCGACCACATCTACAAGATGGACTATGGCGCGATGATCGCCTTCCACGTCGAGTCGGGCGCCGACATGACCGTCGGCTGTCTCGAGGTCGAGACCGAGCGCGCCCGCGAATTCGGAGTGATGGAGGTCGACGCCGGCCATCGGGTACGTGGCTTCGAGGAGAAACCCGCCGAGCCCAAGCCGATCCCCGGCGCGCCCGGACGGTGCTTCGCCTCGATGGGGATCTACGTCTTCAACCGCGACTTCCTCTTCGAGCAGCTGCAGAAGGACGCCGACACCCGTGGCTCGAGCCGCGACTTCGGCAAGGACATCATCCCCTCGGTGATCAAGCAGTACCGGGTGATGGCCTATACCTTCCGCGACCCGGTCAGCGGCGAGCAGGCCTACTGGCGCGACGTCGGCACCCTCGATGCCTTCTGGGAGGCCAATCTCGAGCTGATCGGCGTCACCCCGCCGCTCAACCTCTATGACAAGGGTTGGCCGATCTGGACCTATCAGGAGCAATTGCCGCCGGCCAAGTTCGTCTTCGACGACGAGGACCGACGCGGCATGGCGGTCGACTCCATGGTCTCGGGCGGCTGCATCATCTCCGAGGCCAAGGTGCGTCACTCGCTGCTGTTCTCCAACGTGCGAGTGAACTCTTTCGCCTATGTCGAGGACTCAGTGGTGCTGCCCGACGTCGACATCGGTCGCAATTGCACCATCCGCAACGCCATCATCGAACGCTACTGCCAGCTCGAGGAAGGCACCGTGATCGGACTCGACCCCGAGGCCGACCGTCGCGCCGGCTACCAGGTCACCGACAGTGGCATCACCCTGGTGACCCCGGAGATGCTCGGGCAGAACGCCAACCACGTGCGATGAGGAACACAGAGCACATGCAGATCGAGATCAACGGCGACCGCACCGAGGTCGCCGAGGCCATCACCATGGCCGAGCTGCTCGAACAGCTCGAACTCACCGGCAAACGTCTCGCCGTCGAGGTCAACGCCGAGCTGGTGCCGCGCAGCCGCTTCGCCGAGCACCGTCTCATCGCCGACGACCGGGTGGAGATCATCCACGCCGTCGGCGGCGGCTGAACGGCCACGCCGGGCCTGCCCCGGTGCCATCCTTGATTCACAGATGCGGCCCTTTTGAATTTGCCCGCCACCGGCCGCATGCTGGTTCGTTTTCCACTTCACGCTTCGACACGGACCCCCATGACCACAGCGACCCAGAACCCAGACCGACTCGTCATCGCCGGCAAGGAGTACGGCTCCCGCCTGCTCGTCGGCACCGGTAAGTACAAGGACATGGACGAGACTGCGCGTGCCATCGAGGCCAGCGGCGCCGAGATCGTCACGGTCGCGGTGCGTCGCACCAACCTCGGCCAGAACGCCGATGAGCCCAACATCCTCGACGTGCTGCCCCCGGAGCGCTACACCTATCTGCCCAACACCGCCGGTTGCTTCGATGTCGACACCGCGGTGCGCACCTGCCGCCTGGCGCGCGAGCTGCTCGACGGCCACAAGCTGGTCAAGCTCGAGGTGCTCGGCGACCAGCAGACCCTGTTCCCCGATGTCATCGCCACCCTCAAGGCCGCCGAGATCCTCGTCGCCGACGGCTTCGACGTGATGGTCTACACCAATGACGACCCGATCGTCGCCCGCGAGCTGGAGGCCATCGGCTGCTGCGCGGTGATGCCGCTGGCCGCGCCGATCGGCTCGGGTCTAGGCATCCGCAATCCGCTCAACATCCGCACCATCGTCGAGAACGCCAAGGTGCCGGTGCTGGTCGACGCCGGCGTGGGCACCGCCTCCGACGCCGCCGAAGCGATGGAACTCGGCTGCGACGGCGTGCTGATGAACACCGCCATCGCCGCGGCCAAGGACCCGGTGCTGATGGCCACAGCCATGCGCAAGGGCATCGAGGCCGGACGCGAGGCCTATCTCGCCGGGCGCATGCCGGCCAAGCGCTTCGCCTCGGCCTCCTCGCCGATCGAGGGGCTGTTCTTCTGAGTCTCCCGCCGACGGGCATCGGCCCGTCGCCAGCGCGCCCGCTCGGGCGCGCTGCCCCACCGACCGCCCGCTCTTGGTATCCTGCGCCTCCCGATCGTGCAGCGGAGCTGCGGAGACATCGCCTCGAACCGCCAGGACGCAGACCCCGCCCAGGGATCGCCCCCGCCACGATCCATCCGCTCATCAGTCATCAAGCGTCGAGAATCCATCCGTGCAACCAACAGATCCCCGTCATCGTCAGGTGCGCAGCTTCGTGCTGCGCGAGGGCCGACTCACCCCGGGCCAGGAGCGCGCCTTCGCCGAGCTCTGGCCCCGCTTCGGCGTCGACTGGCAGGCGCCGGCGCCGCTCGATCTCGGCGCGCTGTTCGGCAACGACCAGCCGGTGACCCTCGAGATCGGCTTCGGCAACGGTGAGTCGCTGGCGCGGATGGCCGCCGACGACCCGGCGCGCAACTGGCTCGGGGTCGAGGTCCATCGCCCCGGGGTCGGGCACCTGCTGCTCGAGATCGAGCGGCTCGGCATCGACAACCTGCGGGTGATGCGTCAGGACGCCGTCGAACTGCTCACCCACGGCATCGCCCCCGGCGCGCTCGACCGGGTGCAGCTGTTCTTCCCCGACCCCTGGCCGAAGAAGCGTCATCACAAGCGCCGCATCCTCAACCCCGGGATGATCGCGTTGCTCGAACGCGCCATCCGTCCCGGCGGTCACTTCCACGCCGCCACCGACTGGGAGCCCTATGCCGAGCAGATGCTCGAAACCCTGGAGGCGGCCACGGGCTTCGCCAACACCGCCGGCGCCGGTCACTACACCCCACGCCCCGAGAGCCGTCCGCTGACCAAGTTCGAGCAGCGCGGCGAGCGCCTCGGTCACCCGGTCCACGACCTGATCTTCCGCCGCAGCTGATGGGCGGGCTCAGGGTCCAGGGGCTCGGCAACGCCTTGTTCGGGCCCATCGACCTGGCCGTCGGCGGCGGCGAGCGGGTGTTCCTGTCGGGCCCATCGGGCTGCGGCAAGAGCCTGCTGCTGCGCGCCATCGCCGACCTCGACCCGCACCGGGGCGAGGCCTGGCTCGACGACGTGCCGCGCTCGCGCCTGCCCGCCCCGCTGTGGCGTCGCCGCGTCGGGCTGCTGCCGGCCGAGTCGGCCTGGTGGGGCGAGTCGGTGGGTGAGCATCTGCCCGCCACACACCCGCCACTCGATGACTGGCTGAGTGTGCTTGGCTTCGGCCCCGAGGTACTCGACTGGCCGGTCGCCCGGCTCTCGACCGGCGAGCGCCAGCGCCTAGCGCTGCTACGTCTGCTCGCCCAGTCGCCACGGGCGCTGCTGCTCGACGAGGCCACCGCCAACCTCGACCCGCAGAACTGCGCCCGGGTCGAGGGGCTGATCGAGGACTACCGCGCCGCCCACCGCACGCCGGTGCTCTGGGTCAGTCACGACCCGGCGCAACGGCGCCGACTCGGCGATCGCCGGCTGAGCATCCGCGACGGTCGGCTTGAACCCGAGGACATCGACCCGTCATGACGCTGATCTCGCTCACGCCACTCGATCTCTCGCTCGCCGCGGTGCTGGTCCTGCTGCTCGCCTGGGTCTCCTGGCGGCTGCGCCTGGGGGTGGAGCGGCGCGTGCTCGTCGCCGCGCTGCGCAGCGCCATCCAGCTCAGCCTGATCGGGCTGGTGCTCAAGGTGTTATTCGCCCAGTCGAGCCTGTCGCTGATCGCCCCGGTGGCGCTGGTGATGCTCGCGGTGGCCGGCTGGGAGGTGATGCAGCGTCAGCGCCGTCGCTATCGCGGTCCCTGGGGCTACGGCATCGGCGCGGTGTCGATGTTCCTGTCCTCGTTCGGGGTGACCTTCCTCGCCCTCACCCTGGTGATCGGGGTCGATCCCTGGTACCAGCCGCAGTACCTGATCCCGCTGCTCGGCATGCTGCTCGGCAACACCATGAACGGCATCGCCATCGCCCTCGACAACCTCACCCGTTACGCCTGGGAGGCGCGCGCGCGCATCGAGGCGCGGCTGCTCGCCGGCGCCGACTGGGACGAGGCGATCGGGGAGGTACGCCGCGAAGCGATCCGCTCTGGACTGATCCCGATCATCAACTCCATGGCCAGCGCCGGGCTGGTCAGCCTGCCGGGGATGATGACCGGTCAGGTGCTGGCCGGCAGCCCACCACTGGAGGCGGCCAGGTATCAGATCCTGATCATGTTCCTGATCGCAGGCGGCACCGGATTGGGATCGATCTTCGCGGTCTGGGCGGGCTCGCGACGGCTGTTCGACGGTCGCCAGCGACTGCGTCTGGATCGGCTGAAGGCGCGCCCGAGGGGTGGTTGAGCGAGGAACCGAGGCACAAATCGTGCTTTTTTTCCGCATCGAATCCGCCCCGGCGATGGGTCGGTCCTCCCTCAACGATCCAACACCGCCCTCAGCGAGCTGATCGGGAAAGATGAAATAAGCCACTGTTATCAAAGATACAATCATGAAAAAGAACGAATTTCCGATCGTGGCCGTTGGTATTTATTTAAGTCAATACAACCAATAAATTGATTGTAAATATCAATATTATAAATCTGTCCCACTGCGTTCTTTCCCGGCCCCGCATCCGCTAGTGTGAATCCATACCGCGTCGGGGCTCACCCGGTGCACCTTCCCGATAGGGATCACAGACGGTAACTCGCGCAGGAGCGCCGTCGGTTCGGGGCCGAACCATCCTCGAGGCCCCGCTCCCGGATCCAGTGACCACCACCCGTGTCGTCACAACGACCGGTGCATCCCTGCGCCACGCGCAAGGCCCGAACCCAGGGCTCTTGCGCTTAGAGCCGGCAACGCCGTTGCGGAGGACCATGAGCATGAATCCATCGACCCACTACGACGTACTCATCGTCGGTGCCGGCGTCACCGGCACCGCCCTGCTCTACGAACTGGCCAAGTTCACCGATCTCGGGCGGTTGTGCCTGGTGGAGAAGTACGACGACGTCGCCACGGTCAACTCACACGCCCACAGCAACAGCCAGACCATCCACTGCGGCGACATCGAGACCAACTACACCCTGGAGAAGGCGCGTTCGGTCAAGCGTACCGCCTACATGGTGATCAACTACGCCACCAAGCTGCCCGCCGAGGAGCGCGACCGTATCATCCAGCGCATGCCCAAGATGGTGCTCGGTGTCGGCGCCGAGGAGTGTCGCTATATCCGCGAGCGCCACGCCCGGTTCAAGGGACTATTCCCACGCATGGAGTTGCTCGAGCGCGAGGCGATCGCCGAACTCGAGCCCAATGTGGCACGGGTCGAAGGCCGGTGGCGCGCCGAGGAGATCGTCGCCACGGGAACCGCCGACGAGTACTGCGCGGTCGACTTCCAGGCACTGGCACAGTCCTTCTCCGATGCTTGCGCACGTCTCGACCGCAACAGCGGCAAGCAGATCACCCAGCTGTTTTCGACCAAGGTCGAGTCGATCCGCAAGGAGGGCGGGGACTATGTGCTGCGCACCAACCGCGGCCTGCTACAGGCGCGCGCGGTGGTGGTCTGCGCCGGGGGGCACTCGCTGCTGATGGCCCAGGAGATGGGGCTGGGACTGGAGTATTCCTGTTTGCCGGTAGCCGGCTCCTTCTACTTCGCCCCCGAAGCACTCAACGGCAAGGTCTACACCGTCCAGAACCCCAATCTGCCCTTCGCCGCGGTGCACGGCGACCACGACGTCAAGGAGCGCGGCAAGACCCGCTTCGGCCCCACCGCACTGATGCTGCCGATGCTCGAGCGCTACAACCGATCGAGCATCCGCGAGTTCTTCAAGGTGCAGCGCTTCGATCATGATGTGGCGGCAGTCGTGTGGGACCTGATGAAGGTGCCCGATATCCGCAACTATGTGCTGCGCAACTTCCTCTACGAGGTGCCCTGGCTCAACCGTCAGCTGTTCGTGCGCGAGATCCGCAAGATCGTCCCCGCGCTCCAGGCCTCAGAGATCAGCTATGCCGAGGGCTTCGGCGGGATCCGCCCACAGCTCATCGACAAGCGCGCACGCAAGCTGCGCATGGGCGAGGCCAAGATCAGCGACGGCGGCGGCATCATCTTCAACATGACCCCGTCCCCCGGCGGCACCAGCTGTCTCGGTGCTGGCGAGGGCGACATGCGCGCCATCGCCGAGTATCTCGGCGCCCGCATCGACGAGCGTGCCTTCGAGCAGGAGCTGCTGATGGGGCACGAGGACACCCGCGATCACGAGGATCCGGCCACCGAGGCGCTGGCCACGGCGGTCTGATCCCGCAACCGATCGCGGAAAAACGGGCCCGACCACGCTGAGGCGTGGTCGGGCCCGTTCATGTCAGCCGGATGACGCCGTCCGAAGACGGCGTGACAGCGACTCAGGCGTGGTAGGGACGGCTCAGCTCGTGCACCGCCTCGATCATCGCGCCGGCATTCTCGGGATTGACGTCCGGGGTGATGCCGTGGCCGAGGTTGAAGACGTGGCCGGGACCCTTGCCATAGCTCTCCAGCACCCGCGCGACCTCCTCGCGGATCCGCTCGGGCGAGGCGTAGAGGGTGCAGGGGTCGAGATTGCCCTGGAGGGCGACGCGATCGCCGACCATGCGCCGCGCATCGGCCAGATCGGTGGTCCAGTCGACGCCGAGGGCGTCGCAGCCGGTGTCGGCCATGTCGGCGAGCCACTGACCGCCGTTCTTGGTGAACAGGATCACCGGGACGCGGCGGCCCTCGGCCTCGCGGGTCAGGCCGTCCATCACCCGCTTCATGTAAGCCAGCGAGAACTCGCGGTAGTGGGCCGGGGCCAGGGCACCGCCCCAGGTGTCGAAGATCATCGCCGCCTGGGCGCCACGAGCGATCTGGGCGTTGAGGTAGGAGGTCACCGAGTCGGCGACCTTGGTCAGCAGACGGTGCAGCAGGTCGGGACGGTCGAACATCATCGCCTTGGTGTGGGAGAAGTTCTTCGCGCTACCGCCCTCGACCATGTAGGTGGCCAGGGTCCAGGGACTGCCGGAGAAGCCGATCAGCGGCACGCGACCGTCGAGTTCGCGACGGATCACCGACACCGCGTCCATGACGTACTTCAGCTCACCCTCGGGATCGGGGATCGGCAGACGGTCGATATCGGCCTCGGTGCGCACCGGACGCTCGAAGTTCGGGCCCTCGCCCTCGGCGAAGTAGAGCCCCAGGCCCATCGCGTCGGGCACGGTGAGGATATCCGAGAACAGGATCGCTGCATCCAGCGGGAAGCGGTCGAGCGGCTGGAGGGTGACCTCGCAGGCCAGTTCCGGGCTTCTGCACAGGTCCATGAAACTGCCCGCCTTGGCGCGGGTGGCACGGTACTCGGGGAGATAGCGGCCAGCCTGGCGCATCATCCAAACCGGCGTGTAATCAACGGGTTCGCGCATCAAGGCGCGCAGGAAGGTGTCATTCTTCAGTTGGGTCATGAAGCAGTGCCCGGGCAGTTTGATGTGTTAAGAACGCAGGTTTTGCAGGGCTATTCTACTACGGGTTAACGGCCAAACGCCCGACGAGAAAGAGCACATCCCATAGCGACTGCGTGCGCCCCTCTCCCGCTCGTCCTGGATCTCCAGAGAAATCGCTAAAGCACTGAAAAGAAAGGGAACCTTGATAAGCTGTGCGCAACCCTGTGGATAAGTGGATGGATAAACTGGTGGACAAAATCGGGGCCTGATTCAGTCACAAGTTATCCACAGGATATCTTCAGCTTCATCCACTCGATCCGGCCTCTCAAGCGCATGATATATATAAAAAAAAAAGAGTTATCCGGATATCCACAGGGATCAATAATAACTACAGACTTTAAATATCTATATATTTATTTTGATTAGATTCGCGCGAAACGGCGGGGCCGAGCAGATCCAGCATACCCCAGATCAAGATATCCGCGGATGGAAAATGTCAGCAAGATCCTCGTCTTCCGTCACCCCTCCCTGGGGTAGAATCCCCCGATGAATGCTTCAGCCCTCCTCGACTCGCTCAACCCCGCCCAGCGTGAGGCCGTCTCAGCCCCTCCGGGTAACCTCCTGATCCTCGCAGGCGCCGGCTCGGGCAAGACCCGCGTGCTGGTCCACCGCATCGCCTGGCTGCTCCAGGTCGAGCAGGTGCCGCCCTGGGGGATCCTTGCCGTCACCTTCACCAACAAGGCCGCCCGCGAGATGCGTGGACGCATCGAGACCATGTTCGCGCAGCCAGTCGGTGGGATGTGGGTCGGGACCTTCCACGGCCTGGCCCATCGCTTGCTGCGCGCGCACTGGCAGGAGGCGGGGCTGCCGCAGCACTTCCAGATCCTCGACGCCGATGATCAGCTGCGCATGATCAAGCGCATCGTCAAGGACCTCGGTCTCGACGAGACCCGCTGGGCACCGCGCCAGATCCAGTCCTTCATCAACAAGCACAAGGATGAGGGGCTGAGACCGACACATCTCGACTTCTCTGGTGACTTCTTCGGCGAGCGGATGCTCACTGTCTATCGCGAATACGAGCAATTGCGTCAACGTGGTGGTCTGCTCGATTTCGCCGATCTGCTGCTGTGCGCCCATGAGCTGTTGCGTGATCGTGCCGACCTGCTCGAGCATTATCAGCGCCGTTTCCGTCATATCCTGGTCGATGAATTCCAGGATACCAATGCCATCCAATACGCCTGGCTGCGTCTGCTCGCCGGTGGCGAGGACAAGTTGTTCGCGGTCGGTGACGATGATCAGTCGATCTATGGCTGGCGTGGTGCTCGGGTGGAGAACATCCGTTCCTTTCAGCGCGATTATCCGGAGACCCGGGTCATTCGTCTGGAGCAGAACTATCGCTCCACCGCCACCATTCTCGCCGGCGCCAATGCGCTGATCGCCAACAACCCCTCGCGACTGGGCAAGAAGCTGTGGACCGAGGGTGAATCCGGCGCGCCGATCCGTCGCTATGGTGCATTCAACGAGGTCGATGAGGCCCGCTTCGTCGTCGAGCGTATTCGTCGTCATGCCGAGACGCCGGGTGGCCGTCACGATCAATGCGCCATCCTCTATCGCACCACCGCGCAATCTCGCCTATTCGAGGAGGCCCTGATGCGTGCCGCCGTCCCCTATCGGGTCTATGGCGGGCAGCGCTTCTTCGAGCGCGCAGAGATTCGTGACGCCCTCGCCTATCTACGCCTGATCGCCAACCAGGACGATGACGCGGCCTTCGAGCGGGTGGTCAATACGCCCTCGAGGGGGATCGGACTGCGTACCCTCGATCAGTTGCGCGATCACGCCCGGGGGCACGGGTTGTCGCTGTGGCGCGCCGGCGCACAGCTGATCGCCGAGCAGGGGCTGGGTGGCCGGGCGGCGAATGCGCTGGGCGCCTTCATGGCCTTCATCGAGCAGCAGCGCGCCCGCAGCGCCACCCAACTGCTGCCCGATCTGACCGCCGCGCTGATCGACGAGGCGGGGCTGCCGGCGCACTACGAGAAGCAGAAGGACGGCAAGGGACGCGACCGCATCGAGAACCTCCAGCAGCTGGTCGAGACCGCTGCGCGCTTCGCCCATGAACTCGAGGCGCCGGATGGCGAGGTACTCGGCGCCTTCCTCGCCCATGCCGCGCTCGAGGCCGGCGAGACCCAGGCCGATGCCGAGACCGATGCGGTACAGCTGATGACGCTGCACAGCGCCAAGGGGCTGGAGTTTCCGGTGGTCTTCCTGGTCGGACTCGAGGAGGGCTTGTTCCCGCACGCCATGTCCGCCGACGATCCGGACCGGCTCGAGGAGGAGCGCAGGCTCTGCTATGTCGGCATGACCCGGGCGATGGCCGAGCTCTATCTGACCCATGCCGAGAGTCGGCGGCTCTATGGGCGTCAGGATCTGCCGCCGCCATCGCGCTTTCTGCGCGAGATCCCGGAGCGGCTGATCGAGGACGTGCGCGCTCGCGCCGCGCCCCCCAGACCGTCGCCTGCGTTCAGGCCCTCGCCACCACCCGTTGCCCGTCCTGCCGCGGCGCGTGAGACCGGCGGTTTTCAGGTCGGACAGCGGGTCCGCCACGCCAAGTTCGGCGAGGGCGTGGTACTCGATGGCGAGGGACGGGGCGCCCAGGCGCGTATCCAGGTCAAGTTCCAGGGCAGTGCCGGTACCAAGTGGCTGGTGCTCGCCTATGCCAAACTGGAGGCGGCATAGCCTTGTCGCCGGTGGCCGACCCGGGAGGGGGTATGAAGACACTCAACAAACGCGTGCTGGTCACCGGCGGCGCCGGTTTTCTGGGGAGTCATCTCTGTGAGCGTCTGCTCGAGCAAGGTTGCGATGTCCTCTGTGTCGATAATTTCTATACCGCGACCAAGGACAACATCCGCCATCTGCTCGGTCATCCGCACTTCGAGCTGATGCGTCATGATGTCACCTTTCCGCTCTATGTCGAGGTCGATGAGATCTATAACCTCGCCTGTCCGGCCTCGCCGATCCATTATCAATCAGACCCGGTACAGACCACCAAGACCAGCGTCCATGGCGCAATCAATATGCTGGGTCTTGCCAAGCGGACCGGGGCGCGGATCTTTCAGGCCTCGACCAGTGAGGTCTATGGTGATCCCGAGGTCCATCCCCAGGACGAGGGCTATTGGGGACGCGTCAACCCAATCGGCCCACGCGCCTGCTATGACGAGGGCAAGCGCTGTGCCGAGACCCTGTTCTTCGATTATCACCGTCAGCACGGACTGCGGGTCAAGGTGGCGCGTATCTTCAATACCTATGGCCCGCGGATGCACCCTGACGATGGACGGGTGGTCTCCAACTTCATCATTCAGGCATTGCGCAATGAGCCCATCACCCTCTATGGCGATGGCAGTCAGTCGCGCGCCTTCTGTTATGTCGATGACATGATCGAGGGTATCGTGAAGTTGATGGAGAGTCCGGATCAGGTCACGGGGCCGATCAACCTCGGCAATCCGGTCGAGTTCAGCATGCGTGAACTGGCCGAGTGTGTGCGTGAGCTGACCGGCTCGAATGCGCCCTTGATCGAGCGCCCGCTGCCCGTCGACGACCCGCGCCAGCGCCGTCCGGACATCAGCCTGGCGCGCGAGCTGCTCTCCTGGGAGCCTCGGGTCCAGCTCGTCGAGGGATTGCGGCGAACGGTGGAGTATTTCGAGGCGCTGCTGCGTCGAGGGCTGGCCTGAGCCGACCCACGAACCGGTTCGTGAAGACTTTATCGTTCAATGGTTTATTTGTTTTCGTTTCGGTTGTCGAGGCGTTAACCTGAGACAGGCATGCGCCTTGCGCGGAGGTGGCGGTCGTCGTCCGACGGGGATGTCGGTCAGCGTTTCGCCCAGTGCTGTGCTATGGTTCGCGCCGGCGGTGGACGACCCGAGCGGGTTGCGCCCCGGAGTCTCCCGGGGACGGCCGCCGTTCATGCCGGTTGCTCGAGCGTTGCGATCGCGGGCGCCGGAAGATTCGATCCTGCCCCCGGAGAACACCGAACTCGGGGTGTCCATTCCAGAGGCTTGAAGATTTGCGCAGCGTGGTCTATCCCGGGACCTTCGATCCCATTACCAATGGTCATGTCGACCTGATCCTGCGCGCGGCGCGTCTGTTTGATCGGGTCGTGGTCGCCGTTGCCGCCGACACCGGCAAGCAGCCCCTGTTCTCCACCGAGGAGCGGGTTGCTCTGGTGCGCGAGGCCGTGTCCGATATCCCCAAGGTCGAAACCGTTGATTTCCAAGGGTTGTTAGTGGATTTCACGCGTGAACTCGGGGTCGATGTGATCATGCGTGGGCTACGCGCGGTGTCCGACTTCGAGTACGAATTCCAGCTCGCGGGCATGAACCGGCGTATGGCGCCGGACATCGAGACCCTGTTTCTCACGCCAGCCGAGAAATATGCCTACATCTCGTCGTCCCTGGTGCGGGAGATCGCCCGCCTCAAGGGCGACGTGTCGGCCTTTGTCGTCCCGACGGTCGAGGCCGCACTGAAGGCGCGCTTTGGATAAAATCCGCGCGCTTTTTCTCCATCCACTGAAGCTAGCTCAAGGAGTTCTTCCATGGCGCTGTTGATCACCGACGAATGCATCAACTGTGACGTCTGCGAGCCCGAGTGCCCGAACGGCGCGATCTCGCAGGGTGACGAGACCTACGAGATCGACCCCAGCCTCTGCACCGAGTGCGTTGGTCATTACGAGACCGCGCAGTGTGTCGAGGTCTGTCCCGTTGATTGCATCATCAAGGACCCCAATCACGAGGAGTCCGAGGACGCGCTGCGGGCCAAGTTCGAGCGTATCGCCGGCGGTAACTGACCGCGGCCTGCCACGGCAGTGTGGGACAGTCGGTCTTCCCGGACGTCCACTGCTGTGGCTGTCGGCATCGCCCTGGCGGTGTCACGTCATGACGACACGTGCGCGGGTGACGGTCGAATCCTTTCGTCCAGCCCGTGGCGTGTTCCGCTCGCCGAACGACATCGCATCGGGATGCATGACGGCTGCCTGAGGGCGTGCGCCCTCCTCCCTGCCGATCCGTGATCTTCCACCGACCCGGATGACGGCACGTCCGGCCACGAGGCCGCTGACGGCATACCCGCTGGTCGCGCTTTGATTCGCATCGATTTCGACAACCTCAAGGAGATCCTCGCTAATGACCGTCAAGACCCTGTTCACGACCGCGCTGGCGCTGGTCGTGGTCGGCTTCATGTCCGTGTCCACGGACGTCGAGGCCAAGCGATTCGGGGGTGGATCCAGTCTCGGCAAGCAGTCGAGCAGTCTCTCCTCACGCCCGGCACAGCGTCAGCAGCAGGCGGCGCAACCGCGTGCTCCGGCCGCCACCAATGACCAGCGTCCGCAACAGAAGAGCGGCGCGAGCCGCTGGCTCGGTCCGCTCGCCGGTCTGGCTGCCGGTGGCCTGCTCGCCTCGCTGTTCTTCGGCGACGGCTTCGAAGGCTTCCAGTTCATGGACTTCCTGCTGATCGCGTTGCTGGTGTTCGGTGCGGTGATGCTGTTCCGGGCGTTGCGGCGACGTCAGGCGACGGGGCCCGTGCCCGCGGCCGCCGGCGCCCATGGTCGGGTGATGCCGGGCCAGCAGCGTCAGGCACATCCGGGGGCGGTCGGCACACAGCGCGCTGGCGGTACCCAGCAGCAGCCGTCCTGGTTCAATGCCGCCGGCTTCCTCGAGGACGCCAAGGCGCACTACGTGCGTCTGCAGTCGGCCTGGGACCAGGCCGACATGAACGATATCGCCGAGTACACCACGCCCGAGCTGTTTGCCGAACTCGAGCGTGAGCGCGCCAAGCTCAGCGGCCCCCAGAGCACCGAGGTGGTGCAGCTCAAGACCGAACTCGTCGGGGTGCGGCGCGATGGCGATCAGGTGGTCGTGAGCGTCCTCTTCTCCGGGCTGATCCGCGAGCAGGCACAGGCACCGGCCGAGTCCTTCCGCGAGGTCTGGCACATCCAGCACACCTGGGCCAGCCCTGCGGGCGACTGGTTCATCGCCGGGATCCAGCAGGTCGAGAGCTGATCCCGAGGCCACGACGAGGCGCGGACGCGTCCCGTCGTGGTGATTCGTGCGGCCGAGTGAGGGACGAGCGGGGCGAGATGGCGCATAATCCGCTCGACGGGGATTGGCCGAACGTCGCCGCTCTCCGCTCCGCTCGGTCCTGTGGGTGTCACCCGTTGCTGCCTTGATCGATCAGCTGGCGGATATCGCTGGTGTCCCTTCACTCCGTGCCCAGTTCATGTTCCATGGTGTCGAGACGGGTGTAGACGCATCAGACCCCGTCTCATCGAGTGTTGAGCGCGCCCTGAGTTCGCGCGTGTCTACGGAGAGTCCAGATCATGTCCAGCCCGACGCCTCACCCCTCCGGCTCCACCGGACCAAGCCTGTCCGACGGGCTCTACCCCTCCAAGGAAGTGCTCGAACTCGCCTTCAAGGCGGTCCGCAAGGCGGTGGTGCCGCAGATCCCCGATGTCATCCTGGCGTTGCGCAAGGAGCTGAATCGCCCCGAGCCCGATCTCAAGGCCGCTGCCGACCTGATCGCTCAGGATCTGGCGCTCTCCGGCCAGGTGCTCAAGACGGTCAACTCGCCCCTGTTCGGCGCGCGCGCCAAGATTTCCAGTGTTCATCAGGCAGTGGCGATGATGGGGGTCCGGCGGGTCGCCGCGCTGGCCTCGGCCGATGCCATCGAGCGCGCGCTGCGTCACAGTCAGGGGGGCGCTGCCCGGGTGGTCTGGGAGTCGATCATGGAACAGGCCCATGCCGCAGTCGCGGTCGCCAGACAGACCGGCTGTATCGATCCCGAAGAGGCCTATCTGTTCGGCCTGATGCATGATGTCGGCAGTCTCATCTTCGCCGAGCAGCTCAAGGACTACGCCACTGTCTGGATCCTCCACGCCGCCTCGCCGAGCGCTCTGCTCGAGCACGAGCGCAAGGCGCTCGGGGTCGATCACACCACGGTCGGCTTCCTCCTCGCCGGGACCTGGCAGCTGCCCGGCTATACCACCCTGGCGATCTATCACCATCACGATCCCCAGGCGGTCAAGCTCGTCGATGCGCGGGTGCGCACGCTGATCGCGATCGCCAAGTTCGCCTACTATCTGCGGGCCCTGCCGCAGGGCAACCAGGATGCCCCCGAGATGCTTGGTTATCTCGACGACGCCCGTCAGGAGCTCGAGTTCAACGATGAGACCCTGAACGCGCTCTCCGAGGAGGCGATGCGGGGGAGCTGGAGCCAGGGTACAGGCGACGGATGAGGGATTAGTCGCCCCGTCTTGCGCTTTTTCATCGCCCGCCGATGTCCTCGGCGTCGAGACTCGTGTCCTTCGCAGCACGAGGAGAGACGCCGGTGAAGCCTTCCGACCTGACCATCCTGTTCGACAACCATGATCCCGCCGGCGGTCCGCGTACGCTCTGGGGGTTTGCCGCACTGGTGCGGGTGAACGGTCAGCGCTTGCTGTTCGACACCGGCAGCAACGGCCCGGCGCTGTTGCGCGGGATGCGCGCCCAGGGGGTCGATCCGGCGACCCTCGATCAGGTCTTCCTCTCGCACCAGCACTGGGATCACATCGGCGGTCTGGATGCGGTGCTGGACGCCAATCCAGGTGTGTCCTGCGTGCTCCACGACGGCTTCTCGGCGCATCTGGTCGAGGACATCGACGGGCTCTGTGGCGAGCTGATCGTGGTCGGGGCCGAGCCGCGTGAACTCGCTCCTGGCGTGTTTTCCACCGGTCGGCTCGAGGGGCCGCCCGACGAGCAGGCGTTGGTGATCGACACCGGCGCCGGGATCGCCCTGGTCAGTGGCTGCGCCCACCCCGGGATCGAGACGCTGGTGGCACGTGCCCGCGCGCTCGCCGATGCCCCGGTGCGCTGGGTGATCGGCGGGCTGCATCTGATGCGTGCCGAGTCGGTGGAGATCGCGGCGACGGTGACCGCGCTGCGCGACCTCGGGGTCGAGTGGGTGCTGCCGACCCACTGCACCGGCGCCGCCGGGGTGGCCGCCTGTCAGCGCCTCTATGGTGGCCACGCGCTCGGCGGCGGGATCGGTGCCAGGGTCGATTTCGCCGCCCTGGGCGCGACCGCTCAGCGCTGACAGCGCGGACAGTAGACGCTCGAGCGCTGGGCGATGCGCAGCTCGCGCAGCGGGGTGGCGCAGTCGCGACAGGGCTGGCCGCCGCGCCCGTAAACCCTGAGCGACTGGGCGAAGTAGCCGGGCTGGCCGTCATCGCGGAGAAAGTCGCGCAGGGTGGTGCCACCCTGGTCGATTGCTGCCTCCAGCACCGCGCGGATGGTCTCGGCGAGCCGTCGATAGCGGGCCAGCGAGATCCGGTTGCTTGGGCACGTCGGGTGGATCCCGGCAAGGAACAGCGACTCGTTGGCATAGATGTTCCCCACCCCGACCACCACGCTGGCGTCCATGATCAGCGACTTGACCGCGATGCGCCGGGTGTGACCGATGCGGTGGAGGTGGTCGCCGTCGAACTCGGGGGTGAGCGGCTCCGGGCCGAGATGACGCAGCAGCGGGTGCGTGGCGCGGGCCTCGAGCGGCGTCTGTGGGGTCCACAGAAAGAGTCCGAAGCGTCGGGGGTCGTGCATTCGCAGACAGGGGCCGTCGGTGCAGACCAGATCGATGTGATCGTGACGACGCGGCGGCGTCGCCGGGTCGAGGATGCGCAGACTGCCGGACATCCCCAGATGGATCAGCAGACTGCCGTGCTCGAGTCCGAGTAACAGATACTTGCTGCGCCGTTCGAGTCCGAGGATATGGGTGCCGGCGATCCGCTCGGCGGTGTCGGCGGCGACGGGCTGGCGCAGCCGTGGCTCGCGTACCAGCAGGCGCTCGATCCGCCGTCCCTCGAGATGGGGGCGGATGCCGCGCAGGGTGGTCTCGACCTCGGGGAGTTCAGGCATCTTCGGGGCTTACTCTCGAACGCGGGTGATCGGCCGTGACAGCCGTCATCGTCAGGGTGGATCCGGGGCGAAGGGGTCCTGGCCGAAGCCCTGGGGCGGACGCTTGTAGGGCTCGGCGCCGAAGCCGGCCTCGGGGCTGGGGCGTTCGGGACCGAGGCGGACCTCCGGTGGTGGTCCGAGCAGGGTGTCGCTCGGCAGCACGGGTTCGTTCATCGCGCGGCTCTCCGGGGCGAAGGGATCGGTACCCGTGGCCGCCGATGACGTCGTCGGTTCGGGCAGCGGCGCGAGCGCCGGATCGGTCGCGAGCCTGGGTGTCGTGGCCAGCAGATAGCGCAGCGGCTGATCGAGTCGTCGCCAGCTGCGCTGATCCTCGGAGAGACGGAAGCGCAGCATCCGACCGTCCTCGGCACGCAGACTGAGGGCGGTGCCGCGTGGCGGCTCGGGATCGTGCTCGACCCGTTCGGCGCTGAGCGCGGGCAGTGCGTCGAGCGACTCTGGGGTCAGGCCGACACCCTCGAGCGTGCCCTGTACCGGGACGAAGTCCGCCGGCAGCGGGCGCGCCGAGACATAGTCGCGCAGCGGCGCGATCAGCAGGTGATAGGCGCGATCGTCGATCAGGTGCACGAGATCGCCGACGGCGACATAGCGATGCTGCTGGAGTGGATCGGTCGCGCCGAAGGCGAACTCACGGGCATCGACCCGTAGTCGTACCCGGGGTGGTGACAGCCCCAGGGGGGCGAGTTCGAGCCCGCTGGCCGGGAAGCTCTGTCGCACCGGGATGGCGAGTACCCCGAGCAGGCGTTCGATGTGCTCGGTATCGGCCGGCGCGCGGAAGGGCGTGCGTAGCTCCCAGCCCGTACCGGCACGCATGAACTCCAGTGGCGGCTCGCCATCGCGTTCGAGCCCGACGCGCTGGATCTGTGCCGGCTCGATCGTCGCCAGCAGCGGGCTCGCATGGTGCTGGCGCAGCTCGTCGCGGATCGCCAGTGCGAGTCCGAGCAGCACCAGCGCCAGGACCAGGTTGATCCGCCAGCGTTGGTTCATCGTGCCCTCCCGCGTCGCCACTGGATCAGCAGCCAGCTGGCAAGCAACAGTCCGGGGATCGCGCCCAGGCTGCCTGCGCCGAGCAGCAGGCGCCGCTCATCGTCGAGTTCGAGTGGCGGGTGTCCGGGCGCCGGTGATGGCAACGGGTGCATGCGCGCGCCACTGAGCCAATCGATCAACGCGAAGGCGAGCGCCCGGTTGCCCTCGCGGTTGATCCAGGCGTTGCTCATGAAATCACCGTCGCCGATGACTGCGATGCGCTGGTGGCGGTCGCCCTCGGTGCTCGCGCGGGTCAACGCGAGCAGGAGCGCCTGGGGGCCGGCCAGCTCGCCGACGACCTCGTCGCGGTAGCTCCCGGGCTCGATGCGTCCGACCTCGTTCCAGCTGCGTGGGCCGCTGACCAGTGGCTGCGCGAGGCTCCAGTCCTCGGCCGTTTCGGGGGCGAAGACGCGCGCCCCGGGGAACAGTACCGGCTGCGACAGCATGGCGGTCAGTGGGTGGGGCGTGGTGGTGGCGCTCCCTTGGGCCAGGGTTGGTGTGTCGGCGCCTTGCTCCAGGCTCTCGGGGTCGAGCACCATCCCGGGCAGCGGGCGCAGCCCGAGCCGTTCGGCCAGTGGCTCGAGGCCGTTGAGCGGGCCGGGGTCGAGCAGCCACAGCAGGTTGCCGCCACGGTCGAGGTAGTCGATCAGTCGCTCGACCTCGCCGGGGAAGAGTGCGATCTCGGGCTGGCCGAGGACCACCAGGTGGGTGTTGACCGGGACATCGCTGACCAGCGCCAGGTCCAGCGGACGGGCGAGAAAGCCCTGGGCCTCGAGTTCGCGCCCGAGTCGACCGAGATCGGCGGCGCCATCGCCATCGATGTCGCGTTCGCCGTGCCCCTCGATCACCGCGACCCAGGGTCGTCGATCCTCCAGCAATCGGGCGATGGCAGCACTGAGACTGTACTCGTCGAGCCGCTCCAGGGTCTCGCGTCGGCCGCGATACTCGACCAGCAACTGGCCATCGACCCGGACCTGGGCGTTACGCGCGCGTTCGGGGAAGCGACGCGGGTCGACGAACTCGACCAGCATATCGGGGAGCGCCTGTTGATAGCGGGCGAGAAAACGCCTGATCGATCTGCCGAGCAGACCGTCGGGATCGGCGAAGACGGTGATGCGCGGTGGCTGATCGAGCTGTGCGAGCAGCTGCAGGCTCTCGACCGAGAGGCTGTTGTCGCCACTCGAGGTCCAGTCCCAGTAATGGTCGTGGCGTGCGCTCAGCCAGCCGGCGGCGATCGCTACGGCGAACAGCAGCGCGAGGAAGACGCCATCGGCGAGCGGGCGATCGAGTCGTTTGAGCAGGGCGTGGATGCGATGCAGTGGCGACATCAGGCGAGCCGTCGGTTGTCGAGGCGGCGCTGGGCGAGCGCGAGGAAGACCGCGCTGAACAGGGCGAAATAGGCGAGGTCGCTGAGTCGGACGGCACCGAGCAGGAACCAGAAGAGGTGCTCGTTCCAGGTCAGCCAACCGAACAGTGACAGTGAGCCGTCGACGAACTGCTCGGCGCGACCGATGACCGAGAGCAGCAGCAGCACGGCGAAGGCGGCCAGGGTCGCGCTCGTCGGCTGGGTGCTCAGTGTCGAGGCGTGGATGGCCACCGCAGCGAACAGGCCGGCGGCGAGCCACAGCCCCAGGGTGGCGGCGACGATCTGTCCCGCGTCGAGCGGCGCGGCGCCGACGAGCAATAGCAAGTTGAGCGCCGGCAGCAGACACAGCGGGGTGAGCTGTGTCCACAGCCCGAGATACTTGCCGAGCACGATCTCGCTACTGCCGATCGGGGCGCTGGCGAGCAGCGCGAAGCGTCCGTCGCGCAGCTCCGCGCTGAGCATCCGCGCGCCCATCAGCGGTGCGGCGAACATCAGGATCACCGCGGTGAAGCCGAACAGGTTGAGGGTCAGCTCCAGGGTCAGGCTGTGCTGGCGGCTCGCCGCGTCGAGTCCGGCGACCTCTTCGATCACCTGGAGAAAGATCCAGGCGAGCACGATCTGGGCGCCGCCGAGCAGCACCCAGGGCAAGGGGGTGACGGCGCCGCCGAGCAGCTCACGGGTGAACAGAGTACGGATCATGTCGACTCCTCCGCGCCGGTGAGGTCGAAGAAGACGCGCTCGAGGTCGCTGCGCTCGGGGTGGAGTTCGTGTAGATCGACCCCGGCAGCGATCAGTTCGCGGGCCAGGTCGGCGGCGCTCGCGCCATCCTTGAGGACCACCCGGTAGCGGCTCTCGGCGACAGGACTCACCTGATCGAGTGAGTCGAGCGTGCGCAACTGCTCGCCCTGTTCCGGGGCGCCGAGCCGGATCCGCCACAGGTGTGGATTGTGCTCGGCGGCGGGATAGCCGTCATAGCGCACTCGACCCCGGTGCAGGATCATCACCCGGTCGCAGACCGCCTGCACCTCGGGGAGGATATGGCTCGAGAGGATGATGCCGCACTGGTGCGCGAGATCGCGGATCAGTGCGCGCAGTTCGCGGATCTGATAGGGATCGAGCCCTTCGGTCGGCTCATCGAGGATGAGGACCTGGGGGCGGTGGATGATCGCCTGGGCGATCCCCAGACGCTGCTGATAGCCCTTGGACAGGGTGCCGACGAGCTGGCGTCCCACCCGGTCGAGTCCGCAGCGATGCTTGGCCTCGTCCAGGTTCGCGGTGATGCGCTCGCGCGCGATGCCGCGCAATCGCGCGCAGAAGCGTAGATACTCGTCGACCCGCAGCTCGGGGTGGAGCGGTGGTCGCTCGGGGAGATAGCCGAGCCGACGTCTGGCTAGGCGTGGCTGACGGGCGAGATCGGCGCCGAGGATCTCGACCCGGCCACTGCTCGGGGCGAGCACGCCGGCGAGCAGCCGCAGACAGGTGCTCTTGCCGGCCCCATTGGGACCGAGCAGACCGAGCACCTGACCGGTATCGAGCGTCAGCTCCACCTCGGAGAGCGCCTGATGGCGTCCGAAGCGGCGGCTCAGGGCGGTTGCACGCACGAGGGTCTCCATGACAGCGGCAAGATACCCGCTCCTCGGGGGATTGCCAAACACTTCCAGCGATCAGTCGTCAGCGACCAGCGACCAGCGACCAGCGACCAGCGACCAGCTACCAGCTACCAGCCGCCAGCCGCCAGCCGCCAGCCGCCAGCCGCCAGCCGCCAGCCGCCAGCCGCCAGCCGCTAGGATTGAACCGCAAAGCCGCGAAGCACGCGAAGGGGGAATAAGCCGCCAGCGATCAGCCGCCTGTGGCCTCACGCCGACATCACACATCATTCACTTTGCGCCCTTCGCGGCTTTGCGGTTCAATCCGCTGGCCGCTGGCCGCTGGCCGCTGGCCGCTGGCCGCTGGCCGCTGGCCGCTGGCCGCTGGCCGCTGGCGACTTGATACCTTGCCATGCCCGGCGGTGGCGGCAAGAATGCGGCGCATGCGTCGTCCTAGCCCGTTACCGACTTGGTTCCATCCCTCGCTGGAGTGGCTCCGGCTGCGTCTGTCGCGCCCGGAGGCGCTGGTGTGGCACGCCGCTATCGGGTTGTTGACCGGGCTCTTGGCCGGTGCGGTGATCGTCGTCTTCCGGCTCGCGGTCGAGGGGGCTCAGGCCGCCTGGCTGCCCGAGCATGGTGAGAACTACGAGGCGCTCGCCGTCTGGGTGCGGCTGTTGCTGCCGCTCGCCGGGGCGCTGGTCATCGGGGTGATCTTCCTGCGCTTTGCTCAGGGTATCCAGGTGCTCGGCGTGGCCCGGGTGATGGAGCGCATGGAGTATCACCAGGGCTATCTGACCCTGCGCGGCTTCGTGCTGCAGTTCGTCGGTGCGGCCATCGCCATCGTCAGCGGCCACTCGGTGGGGCGCGAGGGGCCACACGTCCATCTCGGCGCGGCTAGCGGCAGTCTGCTCGGCCAGCTCTTCTCCCTGCCCAACAACAGCATCCGCACCATGGCCGCCTGCGGGACCGCTGCCGGGATCGCCGCCTCCTTCAACACCCCGCTGGCCGGGGTGATCTTCGCCCTGGAGGTGCTGGCGCTACCCTACAGCATTGCTGGTTTTATCCCGGTCACGCTGGCGGCGGTGAGCGCCAATGCCGTCGCCGTGGCCGTCTTCGGCAGCGCTCCGGTGTTGCTGCTCCCGCCCTTCGTGCTCGGCTCGCTCGCCGATCTGCTGCCGGTGCTGTTGCTGGGGGTGCTTGCCGGCGCGGTCGCGGCGGCCTATATCCAGTCGTTGCAGGGCGCGGCACGGCTTGCCGGGCGTCTCGGTGGGTTGCGTCGTTACCTGGTTGCGGGGCTTGCCGCCGGGCTCATCGGTGTCCTGGTCCCCGAGGTCATGGGGCTCGGTTACGACACCCAGCAGACGCTGCTCACCGGTCAGGCCGCCTGGGGCTTTCTGGTGGTGCTGCTCGTCGCCAAGCTCGCCGCCACCGCGCTCAGCGTCGGACTCGGGATCCCCGGGGGCAACATCGGCCCGGCGCTGTTCATGGGGGCGATCGTCGGCAATCTCACCGCCGTGATCAGTGCGTTCTTCGTCCCGCTCGATCCCGCCCATGTCACCTTCTATACCCTGCTCGGCATGGGGGCGATGATGGGCGCGAGCCTGCAGGCACCGTTGGCCGCGCTCACCGCCATCGTCGAGCTCAGCCACAGCCCCGGGGTGATGATGCCGGGGATGCTGGCGATCGTGATCGCTGCGCTGACCTGTCGCCAGCTGTTCGGCAAGGACTCGATGTTCCTGACCCTGCTGCGCGCCAAGGGGCTCGATTATCGCGCCAACCCGGTGATCGCGATGCTGCGCAGGAGCGGTGTGGCGAGCGTGATGAACACCGGTTTTGTGCGTCAACATCGGCTGCTTGATCGCGCTCTGGCCGAATGTCTGGTCGCCGATGCGCCGGACTGGATCGTCGTCGATCAGGATGGTGTCCCCAGCGTGTTGATGCCGGGGCTGGCGATCGCCAGCGAACTCGCGCGCGTCCCGGAGACGGTCGAAATCGATCTGCTGGAGATCCCCGCCGAGCGTTTCGAGCTTGCCCCCATCCATCTCCAGGCGACCCTGCAGGAGGCGATCGAGCAGCTCAATGCCCGCGGGGTCGAGGCGCTCTATGTCCAGCGTCCCCTGGCCCCGGGGATCGACCACGTCTACGGTGTCCTCACCCGCGGGCGTATCGAGTCGGCGTATCGGTATTGAGCGGGCATCAGCCGCTGGCCATTAGCTACCAGTGGCCAGTCGCCAGCTTCCAGTGGGGACGGCATGGCGCCCCTGGCCGGCGACTGGCGACTGGTAGCTGAGGTGCGCGATCATGTATCGCGATCTGGAGGGGTGGTTCGTGAGTCGCGCGCCGGATCGTGATCCCGGTGAGACCCCGGGGGCCGGCGTGCGGCGTTCCTTTTACACTGCAATCAGGAACGAGCATGTTGTTGAATACGCTGTTTTTCGCGCTGTTTGCGCTGATCATGGTATCGGCAGCGGTGATTCTGCTCGGTGTCACGCGTTGGCAGCGCATGACCGTGGCGCTGGTCGAGCAGCTCGAGGCGGCCAGGCGTGCGGTGACGCCGCGCACTTTCGAGTGCGATGAGCTGCAGGGGTTGCCGGAGCCGGTGCAAGCCTATTTCAATGCCGTCTTGAGTTCGTGTCAGCCATTGGTAGCCACCGCCGAAATTGCTCAGGAGGGGAAGGTCGATCTCGGTCGCGCCCGTACCCGCTGGATTCCCTTTCGTGCCCGCCAGCACGTCTTCCTCTCCCGTCCGGGTTGGTTGTGGGACGCGCGGCTACGTTGGCTGCCCGGGCTCGGGTTGTTCGCCCACCAGGGATTGCTCGCCGGGATCGGGGTCGCTCGCTACAAGCTGTTCGGTCTGATCCCGGTGGTGCGCTCGCGTGAGGAGGCGGCTGGCGCGAGCAGCGAACTCACCCGTTTTCTCGCCGAGGCGGTATGGTATCCGACCCGGTTGCTACCGAGTCAGGGGGTGAACTGGGAAGCGATCGACGGTCGGCATGCTCGCGCGATCCTGGACGATGACAGCATCGGTGTCGAGGTGGTGTTCACCTTCGATGATGGCGGACTGGTGCGCGTGGCGCGGGCGCAGACGCGTGAGCGACGGGTCGGTGGCACTCGGATCGAGACCCCCTGGGAGATGCGCTTCTGGGAATATCGCGCGCACGGTGGGATGCTGATTCCGGTGCAGTACGAGATGGCCTGGGGGTTGCCCCAGGGGCGTCGGGTCTATGCTCAGGGACGGGTGAGCGAGGCGCGCTACAAGTTCACGCCCTGAGGTTCGCCGGCATCACGCCCGCCACCCTGTGGCGGGCGTGATGCCGCGACCGGTCAGATCAAGGTTTCAGCTTGTCCTTGAGGATGGTGTTGACCTGTTGGGGGTTGGCCTTGCCGGCGCTGGCCTTCATCACCTGACCGACGAAGAAGCCGAACACCTTGTCCTTGCCGGCGCGATACTGCTCGACCTGGGCGGAGTTGGCGGCGATGATCTCGTCGATCATTGACTCGATCGCTCCCGTGTCGGTGATCTGCTTGAGCCCCTTCTGTTCGATCACCTGGTCGGCATCGTCCTCGCCCTGCCACATCGCCTCGAACACCTGCTTGGCGATCTTGCCCGAGATGGTGCCGTCCTTGATCCGGGCGATCAGTCCGGCGAGTCCCTCGGCGCTCACCGGGGAGGCGTCGATCTCCAGTCCCGCTTTGTTGAGCGCGGCCATCAGCTCGCCGCTGACCCAGTTGGCGGCGAGCTTGGGCTCGCCGCTGGTGCGTGCCACGACCTCGAAGTAGTCGGCCAGCGCGCGGCTGCCCGCGAGCAGGTTGGCGTCGTATTCGGACAGCCCGAAGGCGTCACGGAAACGGGCGCGCTTGGCATCGGGCAGTTCGGGCAGTTCGGCGGCGACGCGCTCGATGAAGGCACTCTCGATCTCGACCGGCAACAGATCGGGGTCGGGGAAGTAACGGTAGTCGTTGGCCTCCTCCTTGGTGCGCATCGAGCGGGTCTCGTCGTTGGCCGCGTCGTAGAGCCGGGTCTCCTGGACCACGCTGCCGCCATCCTCGAGCAGGTCGATCTGGCGCTCGACCTCGAAGGCGATGGCGCGTTCGAGGAAGCGGAAGGAGTTGACGTTCTTGATCTCGGTGCGGGTGCCGAAGGTGTCGCTGCCGAGCGGGCGTACCGAGACGTTGGCGTCGACGCGGAACGAGCCCTCCTGCATGTTGCCGTCGCTGATACCGATGTAACGCACCAGCTGGTGAATCTTGCGCGCGTAGGCGACCGCCTCCTCGGGCGAGCGCATGTCGGGCTCGGAGACGATCTCGAGCAGCGGGGTGCCGGCGCGGTTGAGGTCGACACCGGTGTAGCCGCCACCGAGCAGGCTGTCGTCGTGCAGCGACTTGCCGGCGTCCTCCTCGAGGTGCGCGCGGGTCACGCCGATGGTCTTCACGCTGCCGTCATCAAGCACGATCTCGACCTGGCCGCGACCGACGATCGGCAGCTCGTACTGGCTGATCTGATAGCCCTTGGGCAGGTCCGGGTAGAAGTAGTTCTTGCGTGCGAATACCGAACGCGGGGCGATCTCGGCGCCGATCGCGGTGCCGAAACGGACCGCCAGGCGCACCACCTCAGCGTTGAGCACGGGCAGCACCCCGGGCAGGCCGAGATCGATGGCGCATGCCTGGGTGTTGGGTTCGGCGCCGAAGGCCGTCGGTGCCGCGGAAAAGATCTTGGATTGGGTCGCGAGTTGGGTGTGGATCTCGAGACCGATGACGGTTTCCCATTGCATGGTTGGGCCTGCCTGATTCTCTTGTCGATGCGTCACCAGGCACCCTGGGTGCCTGGGTGTTGAGCGATCCCGGCGCCGAGGACGCCGCTCCAGGGCGACGTCTGCGGCAACCGGGTTCTAGACGTCGAGGTTCTCGACGTTGAGCGCGTTGTGCTCGATGAACTGACGGCGCGGCTCGACCTGATCGCCCATCAGGGTGGTGAAGATACGATCGGCGGCGACCGCGTCCTCGATCGAGACCTGCAGCAGACGCCGACCCTCCGGGTTCATGGTGGTCTCCCACAGCTGCTCCGGGTTCATCTCGCCGAGTCCCTTGTAGCGCTGGATGCTGTAGCCGCGCTGGGCCTCGGTGAGCAGCCAGCGCACGCCCTCGCCGAGTGCGCTGATCTCGCGGCGGCGCTCGCCACGGGCCATGTAGGCGCCGGGTTCGAGCAGCCCGTCGACCTTGGCGCCGTAGTCGACCAGTCGCTTGTAGTCGGCGGTGTGGAAGAACTCCAGCGGTACGAAGCGGGTGTCGGGAATACCGTGGATCAGCCGCACCACCTCCAGCCCCGGGGCGCGTTCCTCGGTGGCGGCGACATGCTTGACGCGGTAGTGCAACGAGGGTGATTGCTCACGGTTGAGTCCGGATTCGAGACGCTGGTGCCACTGCGCGAAGCCCTCGGGATCGTTGAAGGTCGCGGTCTCGAGCGCGGGCAGATGGGTGAGTTCCTCGAGGAAGGCCGCGTCATAGCGCGCGGCGAGCCGTTTGACGATACCGACGAAGACCTGGTAATCGCGGGCGAGCGCCTCCAGCGCGGTGCTCGCCAGCGCCATGGCGTCGGCCGAGACGTGCAGCTCGGCCCCGTCGAGCGCGGTCTGCAGCATGGCGTTGTTGAGCGCCGGCTCGTCGAGCAGATACTCCTCCTGCTTGCCCTTCTTGATCTTGAACAGCGGTGGTTGGGCGATATAGATGTAGCCACGCTCGACCAGCTCGGGCATCTGCCGATAGAAGAAAGTCAGCAGCAGGGTGCGGATGTGGGCGCCGTCGACGTCGGCATCGGTCATGATGATGATGCGGTGATAGCGCAGGTTGTCCGGGTTGTACTCCTCGCGCCCGATGCCGCAGCCGAGCGCGGTGATCAGGGTGCCGACCTCGGCCGAGGAGAGCATCTTGTCGAAGCGCGCCTTCTCGACGTTGAGGATCTTGCCCTTGAGCGGGAGGATCGCCTGGAAGCTGCGATCACGCCCCTGCTTGGCCGAGCCACCGGCCGAGTCTCCCTCGACCAGATAGAGTTCGGAGAGCGCCGGATCCTTCTCCTGACAGTCGGCGAGTTTTCCGGGAAGCCCGGCGATGTCGAGCACGCCCTTGCGCCGCGTCATCTCGCGCGCCTTGCGCGCGGCGTCACGCGCGCGCGCCGCCTCGAGCATCTTGTTGGCGATCGCCTTGGCCTCGTTCGGGGTCTCCTCGAGGAAGATACCGAGCTGTTCGGCGACCAGCGACTCGACCACCGACTTGACCTCCGAGGAGACCAGCTTGTCTTTGGTCTGCGAGGAGAACTTGGGGTCCGGCACCTTCACCGAGAGCACCGCGGTGAGGCCTTCGCGGGCGTCGTCGCCGATGGCGCGCACCTTCTGGCTGCGGTCCAGCGCCTCTTGCTCGATATAGCTGTTGAGGGTGCGGGTGAGTGCGGCGCGCAGCCCCGCGAGGTGGGTGCCGCCGTCGCGCTGCGGAATGGTGTTGGTGTAGCAGAAGATGGTCTCCTGATACCCACTGTTCCACTGGATCGCCAGTTCGACGGAGATGTCCTGGCGCTCGGCGCTGAAGTGCATCACCGTCGGGTGGATCGGTTCCTTGTTGCTGTTGAGGTGCTCGACGAAGGCGCGGATGCCGCCCTGGTACTCGAAGTGATCGCTGCGTCCCGTCGCCTCTTCGCTGAGGGTGATGCGCACTCCCGAGTTGAGGAAGGAGAGTTCGCGCAGCCGACGAGCCATGATGTCGTAGTGGAAATCGAGGCTGGTGAAGATCTCGGGTGAGGGCTGGAAACGGATCTCGGTGCCGGTCTGCTCGGTGTCGCCGATACGCTTGAGCGGGTACATGGGTTCGCCCATGCGGTATTCCTGCTCATAGATGTGCCCGCCGCGCTGGATGCGCAGCCTGAGCCACTCCGAGAGCGCATTGACCACCGAGACGCCGACCCCGTGCAGGCCGCCGGAGACCTTGTAGGAGTTGTCGTCGAACTTACCGCCGGCGTGGAGCACGGTGAGGATGACCTCGGCGGCCGAGCGTTGCTCTTCCTCGTGGATGTCGACGGGGATACCGCGTCCGTCATCGAGTACCGAGACCGAACCGTCGGCATGCAGGGTCACGCTGATGCTCGAGCAATGACCGGCGAGTGCCTCGTCGATGGAGTTGTCGACCACCTCGAACACCATGTGGTGAAGACCGGTGCCGTCGTCGGTGTCGCCGATGTACATACCCGGACGCTTGCGGACAGCGTCCAATCCGCGGAGTACCTTGATGTTGGAGGAATCGTACGTCATGTGATCTGCTTCGAGCGATGAGTGAGATCCTGTCGTTCGATGCCCGGGGGGCAAAGGGCAAAGGATCGAGGGATACGCGGTTCGGTGTTCGAGCCGAGCGTCGTGTTCTGGGGCGTCGTGCTGAAACGCACTGGGCGTCCTCCGTGCGGACCTCCGGGTGTCATGATCTGGCGTGGCCCCGGGGGGGCGAGAGCCTGCACGGGACGAGGGGCGTGCCCCGCGTCGACGGTGAGCGGCCGATGCCGACACGCCACGCGCGCTGCGAGGGTCCAGAGCGGTCGTCTCATCCCTTGATTATACGGGATGCCGCCCTGCTTGGGCGTTGTGCAACGATCGTCGGGTACATGCCCCTGGCTGGGTTTCACGTGAAACATCCCTGTCAGTCCCCTGCCTTGCGCGCCGATGGTTTCACGTGGAGCAAGCGGTGTCCGGGGTCGGGAGCCGTTCGGCGATCCCCCGTTTCACGTGGAACACGCGCATCCGATCAATGCCCGGCGCTTGAGGTCACGGCTCCGTGTTCCACGTGAAACACTCGGGTGGCGTTGGGGCGGGTGCAGGGGCCTGGGTCCGGGGAGGTCGCAACCCGGCTGAGGATGCACTGGCCGTCGCGTTGGCCGAGCAGTCCCCAGAGTCGCTCCAAGGTGTGAGTGTCGAGTTCGGCCTCGATGTCGTCGAGCAGCCAGAGTGCCGGCGCGAGTCCCTGGTCGCGATGGACCTGCTCGGCGGCGAGCTGCAACAGACAGACCACGACCTTGGCCTGGCCGCGTGAGAGCGCGAGTCGGGCGCCGTCGCGCACCAGCTGGAACTCGGCTCGACCGGGACCGATCAGGGTATGTCCACGACTGAGTTCTGCACGCCGGGCGGTGGTGATGGCCTCGGCCAGCGACTGTTGCGCCGGCCAGCCCCGAGCGAACACCAGATCGGCCCCGTCGAGGAAGGGAAAGGTCGCGGCGAGTTCGTGGAAGCGCGTTCGCCAGTGCGCGAAGAACACCTGACGCTGGCCGTCGATACGCTCACCCAGTTCACTCAACCCTCGATCCCAGACCGCGAGTTCTCGCCCACCACCGCGCCGCAGCGCGGCGTTGCGTTGTTGTTGGACCCGTGAGAGTTCTCGTCTGAGCGCGCCGAGTCGAGGTTCCACGTGGAACAGGTTCCAGTCGAGGAAGGTCCGGCGCAGCGTCGGGTCGCCTTCGAGCAGCGACTGGGCGTTCTCACCGATCAGCTTGATGCGCAGTGGACGATCGTCACCCGCTGGCGGCCAGGGCAGACCGTCGAGGCTGTGCTCGCGACCATGATGATCGCGCCGATAACGCAGCAGGCGTCCGTTCGGCGCATCGGCCTCGCAACGCCCCTCGACCAGGGTGCCGCGCTCGCCGCGGGTGGTCATCGGGCCGGCCTTACGGCCACGGAAGCTGCGCCCGCGGGCAAGCAGATAGACCGCCTCGAGCAGCGTGGTCTTGCCCGCACCGTTGCCGCCGGTGATCACCACCACGGGGGCTGCGGTCTCCAGCGCGACCTCACGGCAGCGCCGCAGATGGACCACCCGCAGCGTGCGCAACGGACAGACAGGGCTGGACTCGGGCATCTCGTCAGGATGCGACTAGAGGCGCATCGGCATCACCACGTAGGTTTCGGCCTCCGCGCCCCTGCCCCGCCACACCGAACTGCTGTTGCCGTCCTGGAAGCTGACCTCGACCTCGCTGCCATCGAGCACGCCGAGCAGATCGGTGAGGTAGGAGACGTTGAAGCCGATCGCGGTGAATTCGCCCTGGTACTCGATCTCGACCTCCTCCTCGGCCTCTTCCTGCTCCGGGTTGTGGGCCTGGAGCTTGAGCAGTCCATTGTCGAAAGCCAGACGCACGCCGCGATACTTTTCGTTGGAGAGGATGGCGGTGCGCGAGAGCGCGCGCTTGAGCGGCTCCTTGTCGATCACTGCCGACTTGGCGAGCTGTTGCGGGATGACCCGCTCGTAATCGGGGTAGCGACCGTCGACCAGCTTCGAGGTCATCATCATGTCGCCGATCACCAGACGGATGCTCTTCTCGCCCAGGACCACTGAGACCGGGTCGTTGGAGTTACCGAGCTGGCGGCGCAGTTCGAGCACCGTCTTGCTCGGCAGGATGACCTGGCGCCCGTCGACCGCGGCGACCCCGAGATCGGTGTTGAACTTGGCCAGACGATGACCGTCGGTGGCCACCGCGGTCAGTCCCTTGGCATCGAACTCGATCAACAGACCGTTGAGGTAATAGCGCACGTCCTGCTGGGCCATGGCGAAGGCGGTCTTCTCCAGCACCCGCTTGAAACCGGCCTCGTCGAGTCCGAACTCGACCCCGCCCTGCTCCTGCTCCATCACCGGGAAGTCGACCGCCGGCAGCACGCCGAGCGAGAAGCGCCCACGCCCGGCGGTGACCACGCAGCGCTCGTCGCTGATACGGAAGCGGATGTCGGTGCCCTCGCCGAGGTTACGACAGATGTCGACCAGCTTGCGTGCCGGGACCGTGGTCTCGCCGACTTCCTGGACCGCCGCCTCGCAGCGGGTCTGGACCTCGACCTCGAGGTCGGTGCCGAGGATGGTGAGTTCGCCCTCGCGAGCCACCAGTCGGAAGTTGCCGAGGATCGGCAGTGTCTGACGGCGCTCGACGACGCCGATCACCTTCCCCAGCGCCGGCAACAAGATCTCGCGGTTAACGACGAATTCCATGAATGTCTCCTAAAAATCGTGAATGGGCGATTGCGATGTCGCATGTGATGGGTGCGAGCACCGAACGGCGCGATCCTGGACCCGTGCGTGACTCAGGAGGTCAGGATTCGCAGCAGATTCCTGTAGTCCTCCTCGACCCCGGCGTCGCTCTCGCGCAGGCTCTTGATCTTGCGCGTGGCGTGCAGCACGGTGGTGTGATCGCGCCCGCCAAAGGCGTTGCCGATCTCGGGAAGACTGTGCTTGGTCAGGTCCTTGGCCAGGGCCATGGCGATCTGGCGCGGTCGGGCGATCGAGCGACTGCGCTTGGCCGAGAGCATGTCCGAGGCGCGCAGCTTGAAGTATTCGGCCACGGTTTTCTGGATGTTCTCGATGCTGACCTGCTTGTCCTGCGCCGCGAGCATGTCGCGCAGCGCGTGCTTGGCGAAGTCGAGAGTGATCGGTTTGCCGGTGAATTGGGCGTTAGCCACCAGTCGGCGCAGCGCGCCCTCGAGTTCACGGATATTCGAGCGGATCCGGCGACCGACGAAGAAGGCGACGTCCTCGGGCAGGTCGACGCCGAGCAGACTGGCCTTGCTGTGGAGGATGGCGACGCTGGTCTCGAGGTCTGGTGGCTCGATCGAGACCGTCAGCCCCCAACCGAAACGTGAACGCAGGCGTTCTTCGAGTCCCACCACTTCCTTGGGGAAACGGTCGCTGGATAACACGATCTGTTGACGAGACTCGAACAGTGCGTTGAAGGTGTGGAAGAACTCCTCCTGCGAGCGTTCTTTGCCGGCGAAGAACTGGACATCGTCGATCAGCAGCGCGTTGACCGAGCGGTAGGTGCGCTTGAACTCGTCGATGCGATTGTGTTGCAGCGCCTTGATCATCTCCGCGACGAAGCGCTCGGAGTGCAGGTAGGCGACCCGGGCATTGGGGTTGGAGGCGAGCACCATGTTGCCCACCGCATGCATCAGGTGGGTCTTGCCCAGCCCCACTCCACCATAGATGAACAGCGGGTTGTAGGCCGTTCCCGGGTTCTGACCGACCTGGAAGGAGGCGGCGCGAGCGAGCTGGTTGGACTTGCCCTCGACGAAACTGTCGAAGGTGAAGTCGGGATTGAGATTGGCGCTGAGCTGGCGGTCACGGTCGTCGCCGCCAGCCGTCGCTACCGCCGGGGCGCTGGCGCTGGCGCGGGGGCGGCTCGGGGCCGGCGTGGGGTCGGGTTCGGCCACGCTCTGATCGATGCCACCGACGCTGAAGGTGATCCGAGAGACCTGTCCCTCGCTGTGCAGCGAACACAGTTCGAGCAGGCGCGGCTCATAGTGCTGGCGGGTCCAGTCGAGCACGAAACGGTTGGGTGCGAACAGACGCAACACATCGGCGTCGATGCGTGCCTGGAGCGGCAGGATCCAGGTGTTGTACTCGGCCGAGGTCAGTTCCCCTTTCAGCTGCTTGACGCATTTTTCCCACACACCCACAGTTGATCCCGACCCTCGTCTCGTTGCCCGCATCCGTACCGCCCTTGGGTGGTACCCTCGTCGCGGAGTTGGTTGACGAGGCGCACCTCGAACGACTCCGGTGCGCTCGGAGTCTAGCGTTCTCGGCGCGACTTATCCACAGGTTAAGACGAAAACGGGATTGACTTTTTCGTCTGGATTGATTAAATTTTCGCG